>NZ_JBXWMT010000003.1:0-403734 GCF_059609985.1 Ruegeria sp. YTSA219 | reverse complement strand
GCGTCCGGCCGTCTCTCCAGCCCGTCCCACCGTCTCTCCAGTGTGTCACAAGCGCCTCAGCAGCGCCGGTGAAGGGGGTTCTAAGCATTACAAACATACACCGCAAGCAGAAAATCACGCCCTGAGCAACTTTTTTGCACTTTCTTATTTTACTCAATAAATTCAGATAATTAAGGTGATAAATTCGACCGATGCACCCAGGAAAGCCCATTATCACGCCTAAGGTATCCACACTGCTATCCGTACGAGCTATGCCCGATATCAACATATTGTTGAGCTCCCCACGTCTACTACAAGACTCGTATGAGTCGCCGGGTATGAAACACACCCGCACCGAGTCGGAATTTGCCTGCACGCGGTCTGAAACGGGGATGCACCGGCAAATACTTTGCACCCTCTCTTGCGAAACGCTCTGGATTGCGTTCAGGTCACCTGACTAGTTACCTACTGGCACGCAGCGAGATGACACGAACACACGCCGCCATCTTCCCACGCATATGCACCGTCGGCTTTGACGGTCTGCTGGTCTCTTTCGCCGAAACCATGGCCGAGCCATCGAACCGGGCAGCATTGGCGTTTCGAGCTGCGGTGGATTCTGAACGGTGGGAAGGTGTCATTGAAACCTCTGCGACGCTGGCGTCGACTTATATCCGATTTGAACCATCCCAGTTTGCCCACGCAAACCTTCGCGACCGGGTCGAGCAGCTGTTGCGGCGGCGGGATTGGTACAAAGCGCCCCTCCCCCAGGGGCGCAGGTTATGGAGTGTCCCCACGGTTTATGGCGGCGCGCTTGCCCCTCAATTAGATGAGGCAGCGGCTGCGGCCAGGCTGTCCCCCGATGAAGCCGTTTATCGATTGAGCGCCACAACCGTCCGCGTCCTGACGATCGGATTTGCTCCCGGTCAGCCATATCTTGGCCCGCTCGGCCCCGAGTTCAACATACCGCGCCTCAAGAAGTTGACCCCGATGGTGCCCGAGGGCGCTTTGGTATTGGCGATTTCGCAATTTGTCCTTTTCTCGGGACCCACACCAACCGGGTGGCGACATATTGGCCAAACCGCTTTTCGCTGTTTTCGTCCTGAAGCACAGAACAGCTTTGCCCTGAAACCCGGCGACGAAATGCAGTTCGTGTCAGTCACGCGTGAGGAACTAGAGGCGATACGCGCTAATGACGTTGATGGATCAGGCGGCGCGACCTGTCAGGAGATCGCGGTTTGAGCCTGTCTGTCCTGCGCATAGGGCCTGCTTGTACAATACAGGACCAAGGCCGCCACGGATATCTGGATCAAGGGCTTTCCCGATCTGGCGCAGCAGATTTACTGGCCCTGCACGAAGGCGCCGCATTGTTGAGACAAAGTCCTAAACTTGCCGCGCTTGAAATGGCCGGAATGGGCGGTGAGTTTGAGGCCACTCATCCCATACAGATTGCACTGACGGGCGCACCGATGCAGGCCAGTATTGATGGCGCTGCCATTTCGTGGAATGCCTCTTACCGCCTTGAGACCGGACAGCGGGTGATAGTCGGGGCCGCCACACGGGGAACCTATGGATATTTGCACCTGGGCGGCGGTATTGAGGTGCAGGAGTTTCTGGGATCCCGCTCAACTCACCTTACTGCCAAAATCGGGCGCGCCCTACAGGCCGGAGACAGCTTATCCGCCGGGGCAGCGTCACAGCAGGCAGGACAGAAGTTGCGCGCTGAAGATCGGTTCTCGGGCGGTTCGCTGCGGGTTGTGGCCAGTTTTCAGACCGAACTGTTCGACCGGCAAACGCTGGACCGCTTTTTGCGCACGACATTCACTCGCGGGTCCCGCGCAAATCGCATGGGAATGCAGCTGGAAGGCGACGGAGAGGGTTTCGCCGCAAAGGGGCAGCTGAACATATTGTCCGAGGTCATCGCCCCCGGCGACATTCAGATGACCGGCACTGGCAATCCCTTTATTCTGCTGCCCGAGTGTCAGACAACCGGCGGGTATCCCAGAATTGCGACCGTCCTTCCCTGTGACCTGCCGCGGGCTGCGCAAACCCCGGCGGGCGTACAGCTTCAGTTCAGGCTGGTCGAAATGGACGAGGCCATTTCCCTGCAGGCGGCTTTTCAAAAAGAACTGGCCAACTTGCCATCCAAGGTCGAACCGCTGATCCGTGATCCTCATGACATTGCTGACCTGCTATCTTATCAACTGGTCAGCGGAATGATCTCTGCCACAGACTAAGGAGTTTGCCGATGCCCAGCGTAGATCTTAATGCCGATATGGGGGAAAGCTTTGGCCCCTGGAGCATGGGCGATGACAAAAGCCTGTTGCGGATTATCACTTCGGCCAACATTGCCTGTGGCGTTCACGCGGGCGATCCGGACGTCATGGCGCAAACGATGACCCTGGCTGCGGAAAACGGTGTCGGCATTGGCGCGCATCCCGGCTTTCCTGACCTACAGGGATTTGGCCGCCGCAATATGAAAATACCCCACGATAGCCTGCGAAATCTTGTTCGGTATCAGTTGGGATCGGCGATCGGTATGGCAAACGCCGTTGGAACGCAGGTCCGGCATCTGAAGCTGCACGGTGCATTGTCCAACATGTGTTCGGTCGATATCGACATGGCGCGGGCCTGTTATCAGGGCGCGCTGGACGTGAACCCAGATATCATCATCATGGTGCTGGCCGTCACCAAGCAGGAAGAAGCCGTTCGGGAATTGGGCTGCAAGTGGGTCGGCGAGATCTTTGCCGACCGCGCCTATAACGACGATGGCACTCTGGTCGACCGAAGCTTGCCCGGCGCCGTCATCCACGACCCCGAAATTGCAGGGCCTCGAATTCTGGAAATGGTCAGCGAAGGGGCCATCATTACCGAAACCGGCAAAAGGCTTAATACCGCGATCGACACGATCTGCCTGCACGGGGATGGACCAACCGCCGTTCAGATTGCGCATTCGGTCCGCGAAAACCTGATCGCGGGCGGTGTCGAGGTGACAAAGTTCCTGCGGTAATCCCGCGGGTGCAATGCGTCCGCCCGTACTCAGACTGTTGCCGAGGCTGAATTCCCTCCCTAGCATGTCAGCAAGCATATGTTCTGAATACCACAATCCCGGCAACGAACCGCACCTGGTTTGCCTAGTCTGGGCAAGGAGTAACTTTATGTCTTTTGATTTAGCGTCTTACGAACCACGCGGCGACAAGAAGAATTCGGACTTCTTCAACGAGTATTTGCCAAAAATTTACGAACGCCGTGCCAGCTCTGGTGTCGCCCAGCAGGTTGGGCCCATGCGCGCTGTCGTGCTTCAGGTCGAAACTGACGTTCTTTTCGACACTCTGGTCGAGCTATATGTGATGTCGCCATACCGTCACACGGCCAGCTATCTTGGACGGACGCATAAATACTCGGTCCTGCATTCACACCTGAACTACCCGGCGCTCATCGTGATGGCTCCGCTTAGCCCGACATTCGAAGACTTCATCCCGCGCATCAACCGCATGTACCCGTTGGCACGAAACACGCCGCAAACGCGCTATGTTGGCGAAGTGTTTGGCGCCACTGACCTGAACACGCTGACCAAAACGCTGGAGGATCAGAATATCCGGTTCGAATATTCCGGCGACACCGAGAACCCGTTTTACACGCTAAAGGGCCTTCGGTTCACCACCCCTTCTGATTTCACCTGCAACCGGGTCGGTTATTCAACGCTGGATTTCAACGATACCGACAGTTTGGGTCTGGGCGACAGGGTATTGCTCAGCAGCGCAGAACAAGCGCGACTGGATGAGGCTGCTGCCTTTGGTGCCGATAGCAATATCTCTTCACTGATGTTGGGCATCGACCATCTGGCGACACGCGTTCTGGCTGGTGAGCGCGAGGATGCGATCCTCGAATTTCTGACGATGGTGCCCTACTATTTCTGGGGGGCGTACAACATTTTCGACATGAATTCGTCGACCAATGTGAACCGCAATGCCAGTGTGAATGATGACAAGAAATCCCCGGCTAAGGTATTTACAGCCAATAATACGCCTTCGTTTGTAAACTCTTTTGCCAAACGGCCCATGCCAACCGAGGATTTCGTCCGCAATTTCGGACGTCGGCTGCATCACATGGCGATCGAGATTCTGGACGGCGATCACGGTGCGGGCGAAAAGAATGTGGATTTCGTTGTGAACACTCTGAAAGACCAGGGGGTGCCATTCCTGGCCCATGTGGTTGGAGAGTGCAATGACGATCCGAACCTCAAGCAGATTTTCTCAAAACATTCGAAGAACACTCTGCTGATCACCGAGTATATAGAGCGCTGTCATAAGTATGATGGGTTCTTTACCAAAGATAACGTCGCGGCCCTGACTGCGGCCGCCGGTCAGGATGAGCAATATCAGCACGGCCACGTATTCGACTGACCTGACCCCTGCCACCTACTACGGCACGCTCGCTCAGAAAAAAAGGGCCACGGAATTCCGTGACCAGACCCATCCAGGAGAGTATATGTCGGGTCTTATGACGGCCCGATCATGAAACAGGTGACATTGCGGGCCTGAAGTCTGCGGCAGGCCAGATCGGCTTGCTCTCGGGTCATGCCCTGGAACGTCGCGTCGAACCCGCGTGAGTTTTGATTGACCTTGCGCAGCGTGCCTTCCAATGTAGTCATTTCCGACAGGGCCGTTTTCAGTAGAACCTTTTCAGCCTCGTACCGGGTCGTATAGCGCCCCACATTCACGCCCCACAAATGACCGCCAGAGGTCGACAAGCGTGTGACGATTTCCTGCTCTGGCTCGGGCTGTTCTGCCGAGGCCAGCACTAGATCATCCGTGCGGACCGTCGGGCGCGTCGTTCCTTCGGTCGGCGTCTCTACACCGGCCGAGGCGATGGCTGCGGCGATACCGTCCTGAATCCGCGCGTCGTTCTTGGCTGCGGTTGCGGCGACATTGTTCGCCACTAGAACGGTACTCCCCCGCTGGGGTCGAAGAACCGGTCGCAGGCTTCTGGTGGGCGCGCCGCTTACGCTGGCGACTTTCGCATTCAAACCTGCATTACCGGCATAGGCCGGCCGGGCTGGTTTGCGGATCGGCGCGCGCGACGGGGCGCGGCGGAAACCCATGTCCAACAGCTCGGCTACTTTGGCATTGCGCGATGCGCCGGATTTGCCACCAAAGACAGTCGCGATGATCCGTTCGTCCTTGCGCTTGGCCGAGGCAACCAGATTGAACCCAGCTGCACGGGTATAGCCCGTCTTGATCCCATCCGCACCGCGATAGGCCGCTAGCAGGCGACGGTTCGTATTGGGAACGGTTTTGATCCCCGCATTCGTGGATTGGCGCGAAAACAGGTTGTAATATTGCGGGTAATCATACAGCAGATGCCGTCCCAGCGTGGTCATGTCCCGTGCGGTCGACAGATGTCCGGCCTCGGTCAGACCATGTGCGTTCTTAAAGGTTGTACGGCTCATTCCCATCGCCTTGGCGGTACGTGTCATGCGGCGCGCAAAGGCAGCCTCGGACCCGCTGAGGGCGACACCAATGGCAGTGGCAGCGTCATTGGCCGACTTCACCGCCGCAGCACGGATCAAATAGCGGAAAGCAATTTTCTGCCCCGAACGTAAACCCAGCTTTGAAGGCGGTTCAGAGGAAGCCTTTTTGGTGATGGTCACCTGCGTATCGAGAGTGATTTCGCCGTTCCGAACCGCTTCAAATGCGATGTACAGTGTCATCATTTTGGTTAACGAGGCCGGATGGAGGCGTGTATCGGCGTTTCGGGAATGCAGCACTTCGCCCGTTCGCGCGTCGATCACCATCGCCGCATATGGGGCAGCAATGCCCTGCGCCGGAGCGAAGGAAAACAACAACAGGAATGCTGCAAGGAATACGCCCATAGGGGCCGGAACTGTCCGCCGTACCTGCACGATTTTTGCCTCTGTCTACCTCAGGCCGCCGGGTTTTCCCGGTCAGCTACTATTTATTTTATTACCCATCAGCGTAGCACAGCACCCCCGCGAAAGAAACCGAAAGCTCATAACTTTAGCGCTTTCAGCGTATGTCAAAGACCCACTAGATGTGGCGGTGCAAACGGCGGCGCACCGCTAAACCTGCCATTTCGTCAAGACTGTGTCGTCGGCCGGCCCCTATTTTCGGAAACTGCGACCAAATGGCAACATCAACTCAAAGAGCGAACAAGCGCCGTCAATCCACCAAGATCGGGCAATTCGTGGTATCTGGAACTGTCGGCCGGCACGTCGGCCTGCTCGATCTCCCAGACCAGCCCATGCGGCACGTATACGCCCCAGCATCCGGCCTGAATCGGAGCAACCACATCGGACCGCATCGAATTTCCGACCATCATAGCCGCAGCGGGCCCCTCGCCATGCTGCGCGAAGATTTGGCGATAGATTTCCGGGGTCTTTTCAGACACGATCTCGACCCCGTCGAACAGATCGCCCAAACCGGACTGCGCAAGTTTGCGTTCCTGGTCTATCAGATCGCCCTTGGTGATAAGAATTACGCGGTGGGTGTCGGCAGCGCTTTCGATGGCCTGCCGGGCATAGGGCAACAGCTCGATCGGATGGGCCAACATCTCTTGCCCCGCTTCGATCAGTTGGCGAATGACCCCTGCAGGAACACGGTCTTCGGTCACTTCGATCGCCGTTTCGATCATGGAGAGGGTGAAGCCTTTGATTCCATACCCATAATGCCGGATATTGCGTTTTTCGGCAGCCAGCAATCGGTCCTTCAGGTGATCCGATTCGGCATGATCTGATAGCAGGTCGACAAAATGTGCCTGCGTCAGCTGAAAGAACCGTTCGTTGTGCCACAGCGTGTCATCGGCATCGAACCCGATTGTGGTTAGTTTTTCGCCCATTTGGATAACGTCCTGCTGGCTCTTTTATCTGACGCATTGGACGTTATATAAGCGCACAGATAAACCGAAGCCTGAATCGGACGTTTGCGCCTAATGTTTGAGAACCAATGGATGATGTCTGACAAACCGGACGACGATGCAGATTCGTCGATCCTGGTACAGACGCGCCCCAAGACCAAACGCCCGCCGCTGTACAAAGTGCTGCTTTTGAATGACGACTACACCCCGATGGAGTTTGTCGTTCACGTATTGGAACGTTTTTTCGGCATGACCCACGCAGAGGCGTTCGAGATCATGCTAACCGTCCACAAGAAGGGCGTCGCCGTTGTTGGTGTCTTCAGTCATGAGATTGCCGAAACCAAGGTCGGGCAAGTCATGGATTTTGCTCGCCGCCATCAACACCCCCTGCAGTGCACTATGGAACGCGAAGAGTAAGGCGACGCCTGACCTCTTTTCGGAATTGCCAATGTCCCTTCGCCTAGATCTTGCCTTGCAAAGCGGCCTTGAAATCGCGCAACCCCTGTCGTTGATTGGGCCAACGCCCGAGGAAGACCTCGCTGGGCTGGCTTCAGATACGCAGGTAGTCCAGCCATTCAAGCCGTTTCACGACCATTTTGCGGATCACGGATTCAGGGCCACGCCCGAGGCCGATGACCTGTGCCAGGATGCCATCGTTTTCCTGCCGCGTGCTAAGGCTTTGGCCCGCAGCCTCGTGTATCAGGCTTGCCAGCGTTCGGCCGGATTGGTTGTGGTCGACGGCGCCAAGACAAATGGCGTCGACAGCCTGTTGAAGGATATTCGCAAACGCGTAACCGTGCAGGGGCCCATCGCAAAAGCACATGGCAAGATCTTTTGGTTCCAGTCCGACGTAAACGCGTTCGAGGACTGGGCCGCACCCGCCACCCAATCCGCCGACGGATTTCAGACAGCGCCCGGAGTATTTTCTGCAGACGGGGTCGACCCGGCCTCAGTAATGCTGCTTGCCGCCCTGCCTGAAAAACTGGGCGGTCGGGTCGCCGATCTGGGGGCTGGCTGGGGATACCTATCCACAGGGCTAATGGGTGCAAAGGGGCTGCAGGAATTGCATCTGGTCGAGGCCGATCACATCGCCCTGCAATGTGCTCGTGCAAATGTAAAAGACGACCGTGCACAGTTCCACTGGGCTGACGCGGTCACCTGGCGCGCGCCTGAGCCGCTGGATACGGTCATTATGAACCCGCCGTTTCACACATCGCGCAGTGCTGATCCCACGTTGGGTCAGGGATTCATCAAATCTGCTGCGCGCAGTCTGACACGGGGCGGTTCCCTTTGGATGGTCGCCAATCGACACCTACCCTATGAAATTACGCTGAACGAGGCCTTCGCGCAGATGAAGGAAGTGACCGGGGACAATCGTTTCAAGGTCTTCCACGCCTCTCGCCCTCGGCGGTGATACCCGCTAACCTGCACCGCACATCAGGAGAACACGCATGTCCTTTTCCATAGCCGGCAAGACCGCGATCGTCACAGGTGGTGCAAATGGTGTCGGATTGGCCATCGGACGTCACTTCGCGGATGCCGGGGCCAATGTCATGTTCGCCGACATGGATGAAAAACGACTGGCCAATGAACTGGGCGAGCAGGCAGATGACAGCAACATCCGTTTCTTCGCCGGGGATCTGCGTGAAAAGCTGACGATTGCGAACCTGCTTTCGGCCACGATTGACGCTTTCGAACAGGTCGACATCCTGATAAATGGCTCGCGCCAGGTTATTCCGTCTGATCCATTGGACATGGAAGACGACTCGGTCCGCACCTTGTTGAACCAGAACCTGATGCCGGCCTTGCGACTGAGCCAACTAGTTGCCAAACGGATGATCAAGCAATCCGGTGATGATGAAAACGAAAACCCTGCGGGATCCATCATCAACTTATCTTCGATTGCTGCCCGTCGCACCCATCCCGATCTGATGGCCTATTCGGTGTCTACAGCAGCGCTTGATCAGTTGACCCGATCCCTGGCCGTTGCCCTTGCCCCAAACCGCATCCGCGTGAACTCGATTGCGCTGGGATCGGTGATGAGCGCTTCGCTGCAATCCACGCTCAAGGAAAATCGCACATTTCGGGATGATATCGAAAAGCACACACCCCTTTCCCGGATTGCCGCGCCAAACGAACTGGCCGAAACCGCACAGTACCTTGCCTCGGACGCCGCAGGTTTCATCACTGGACAAATCCTAACCATTGACGGTGGACGCACTTTGCTGGACCCCGTCGCAGCCCCGGCCCATTAAACAGATGTTCGATACTGAAAAAGCCACCGCCGCAGCCTGGTTTCGTGACTTGCGCAATGAAATCGTAAACGCTTTTGAGCAGCTTGAGGATTCCCACGACACCGGACCTTTTTCCGATGCTCAACCCGGTCGCTTCGAAGTCAAAGAGACCAAACGGCATTCGGATGACGGGGCGGACGCCGGTGGCGGTTTGATGTCCGTGATGCGCGGCGGCCGCGTGTTCGAGAAAGTCGGCGTCAATGTCTCGACAGTATTCGGCCAGCTCGGGGAACGGGCGCAACAGGCAATGGCTGCCCGAAAAGGCATTCCCGGAATGACCGAGGACCCGCGGTTCTGGGCCTCGGGTATCAGCCTGGTTGCCCATATGCAGAACCCGCACGCTCCCGCTGTTCACATGAATACGCGCATGTTCTGGACACCTCACGCCTGGTGGTTCGGCGGCGGATCAGACCTGAATCCCTGTATCGAATATGACGAAGACACTGCCCATTTCCACGCAACCCAGAAGGCCCATCTGGATCCCCACGGACCGGGCCACTATCCGCGTTTGAAAGAATGGGCCGACAAGTATTTCTTTATCCCGCACCGCAAGCGCGCCCGCGGTGTCGGCGGTATCTTTCTGGATGACTATTGCACCGGAGACTGGTCATCGGACTTTGCCCTGACACAGGATATCGGGCGGGCCTTCTTGCCAGCCTTTCTGCCTTTGGTTGAAAAGCGCAGGCAACAGAGCTTTGACGCCGCTGATAAGGATACCCAACTGATTCATCGCGGGCTCTATGCCGAATACAACCTTGTCTATGACCGCGGAACCAAATTCGGGCTAGAGACCGGGCACGACCCGGACGCAGTGCTTATGAGCCTGCCGCCCTTGGCCAAATGGGTCTAGCGCCTGACCTGCCCCTGCGGTGCTTTTTACTTCCGGGGTTTCAGAACCCGAAATCCATGAAATTGTCAGAGCAATAGCGCTGCGCCGATGCCGCTGACATGTTCTCGCCAACGCGTTTGACAGTAACCGAATAGCCCGGCGTCGTATCAACCCCTTCGGGCGCAGTCAGCGAGAATTGCACCGTCCGTGTCTGTTTGTCATAGGCCCGGGTTATGTAAATACGCTGGTTCGATTTGGTTCTAAGCGTGCGTATCGCAAAATCCCCGATCCCGCACCAATAGGCCACTGGCGCAGAACTGCCGCTGGTTGAGACCTCGTAAACGCCATTGTCACGTGGTGTCACTGTCGTTCGGAATGCGGGGTTTATACCGACCCCGAACCCAACAGCCTGGGCCATGGCAGGCACCATCATCAGCGTCAGAATACATGTTGATACAAAGTATTTCATGGTGCTTGACCCCGGGCAAAAAATGATTTCCTTGGAAAATCATAGAACAGATACGCTTTCCGTAAAGCGCAGTTTCAATCCGCAAAGTGCAGCCGCCCACCGACATCCTGCGGCGCAAGCGCCACGGTTTTTATCACCGCAAAGCAAGGTTTGCCTGCAGCAAGCCCAAGGGCTTCAACCGAACGTCGGGTGATCCGAGCCAGAATAGTCCCTGCAGGTGTAATGACAGAGACGATCGCACCGGGGCCTTCCCCGGCTCGGATCGTATCAACCCTGCCCTCCAGTACATTCAGCGCTGACAGGCCCTCGGGCCGCTTACTGGCAAGGATCACCTCTTGTGCGGGGATGCGAATACGCAGGCTTTCACCGACCTTATGGGGAATAAGCGGCAGAAATAGGCGCGCCTCTTCGGCTGCCAACTCGGTCAACCCGTCTGCATGGTGAGCTGATACCTGCACCTGAAGCACCGCACCAACGGCTCTGACACCGAGCGGGGCCACAGAAGGATCAGCCATCACTTCGGAAGCCGGGCCTTGCCGAACCACCTTACCGTCCTGCAGGGCTACGACAGAAGTTGCCAGCCGCGCAACTTCGGCTGCCGAGTGGGTCACATAAAGGATCGGCACCGAAATCTCATCCCGAAGCCGTTCGAAATAGGGCAGTATCTCGGCCTTCCGTGCATCATCCAATGCGGCCAGAGGCTCATCCGCGAGGATCAGACGCGGGCTGGCCAATAAGGCGCGGCCTATGGCGACACGCTGCTTCTCGCCACCTGACAGGCTCAGTGGACGACGGTCCAGAAGATGCCCGATCCCCAACATTTCAATCACCTTATCGGGGTCTTCGCGCGGCACGCTTTTGGGCGCGAACCAGCGCCCATAGGACAGGTTCTGGCGCACAGTTAGATGTGGGAACAGCCGGCCTTCCTGAAAAATATACCCCAAGCGGCGTTTATGCGGAGGCAGCCAAAGGCGCTTTTCCGTATCGAACAACGTCCACCCGTCCACGGATACGCGACCAGCTTTGGGCTCCAGCAATCCCGCCACAGCGTTAACGATTGTCGTCTTACCGGCGCCGGACCTTCCATACAGAACCGTCACCCCGGCAGGCGCATCAAATTCGGCATCCAACTGAATACCTGGCAGATCATGTTGCAGATTGACGGAAAGGCTCATGTCCCCGACACCCTTGCCGCGGCGCGACGACCGACAAACTCTGACAACAGCAGCGCCCCCATCGCGATGATGACCGATATCACCACTAGCCGCATCGCCGCCGCCTCACCACCCGGAACCTGCAGAAACGCATAAACGGCCGATGGCAACGTCTGTGTCTGTCCAGGTATGTTCGAAACAAAGGTGATCGTCGCGCCAAACTCACCCATGGCTTTTGCAAAGGCAAGGATGGTCCCGGCGATCACCCCCGGCAGAATCATCGGCAAGGTTACGGTGACAAAAACCCACAGACGCGAGGCACCCAGCGTGGCTCCGGCCTGTTCGAGCTTAGGGTCGACGGCTTCGATCGAAAGGCGAATAGCACGGACCATCAGCGGAAACGCCATGATCCCGGCGGCCAGCGCCGCGCCGGTCCAGCGAAACGCAAAGACAATTCCAAGCCCCGCCAGAGGTCCACCAATCGGGCCCTGAATACCAAAGGTCAATAGCAGCAGATATCCCGTAACAACCGGCGGCAGGATCAATGGCAAATGCACCAACCCATTCAACACTTGTCGTCCGGGAAAGCGCCAGCGCGCCAGTGCATAGGCAACGAATATACCAAAGGGCAAAGTAACCAGCGTTGCCCAGAAAGAGACACGCAGCGACAATTTCAGCGCCTCAAGTTCTTCCGGTCCCAGCCAACCCATCGGCTAGTCGCCCGGCAGGGCAAATCCCTGCTCTGCAAAGACTGCCATCGCTGCATCGGTCTGTAGGTAGCTTAGGAAAGCATATGCCTCGGCTGAGGCTTGCGTTGTTACAGCGGCCGGGTAGACAATTTCCGGGTGAAGATTTGCAGGGAAAGAGGCCACAACCCGCACCCGATCCTCGGCCTGGGCATCCGATCGGTAGACAACACCCAAGGGGGCAGCCCCCGCGGCAACCAAAGCCAGAGCCGCGCGTACATTGTCGGTCTGTGCCACCTGCTGCTGAACACTATCCCAAAGACCTAGGTTTTGCAGCGCCGCTTTGCCGTAAATTCCCGCAGGCACGGCATCGACCAGGGCCATCGCAAGATGCCCACCTGACAAAGCGGCTGAGATGTCCGTCTGCGGGGAAAGCCCCTCAATTTCAACGGCCGTCGGCCCACCGATCAGGACAAGCCCATTTCCCAAAAGGTTAACCCGCGATCCAGCATCAATCAGCCGATTCTCCTGAAGGACATCCATCCAGTCACTGTTGGCTGAAATATACACATCCGCCGGGGCGCCCTGTTGAATTTGACGTGCCAGTATAGAAGACGCCGCATACGATATGACAACCTCCTGACCGCTTTGCCGTTCAAAACCCGGTACAAGTGAATCCAGAGCATTTTTCAGACTGGCAGCAGCAAAAACCAAAACATCGTCGGCCTCTGCACGCTGCGGAGTCGATATCAAACTACCCAAAACAATAGCAGCAGCCAGAAAACGGCTTGCGGATGACAGGGTCATATTGTTCCCGTCTCGTAGGTTAAGGTTCCATCAGGGGATATCTGAGGCGGCGGGGGGCGCGCAAGCATCGATAGGACGCATCGTGAATAAGAACCTTTGAAACGGGCAATTCATAGCCGCTACAACACCCAAGATATTTTGGAGGTGCCTGATCCGAAACGACCGGTTCAGATTTCGTGATCCCTCAAAAAGTCTGATAAATCAGAGCCCGGTTGGCGGAGATATCACCCCAGATGCCCGCCTTGTCTAAATTCAGTGAAAGAAATTGTGCCAGACCCTCTTGCGCCCGCGCGCCGGCTTGGCTAAATGCAGCCTCACGGGTGATTAGCTCAGTTGGTAGAGCGCTTCGTTTACACCGAAGATGTCGGGAGTTCGAGTCTCTCATCACCCACCATTCTTTCCCTACAATGTATCAAGGTCTTACGCGGCTAGCACCTTTTGCTGTGCTGCGCATGAAACTGTGTCCGCTGCGCCTCCGCTGCACTTAAACGGAGATGATGTCTCCAACACAGGAGATAAGCCACATGGGTTTCGCACGTATTCAGAAGAGGTCAAACTTGAGCCTGGGACTTATGGCATCGAAGTCCGATATGTCGAGAACCACGGCCATGTGGGGCTGAAGCTGGAATGGGACGGTCCGGATACCCATGGCCGTGAGGTGATGCAGGCCGATCCCGGTTTGTCGGTTCCCAAGGACGACGCGATCCAAGTTGGCATCCAGGTGTCGCATGCGTCTGATCAGGCGAGTGTTACACTGGAGGGGTTACCGGCAAATACCCTGATAATCAGTGGTGAGCATTCGGTGATCACCAATGGTGATCCGGTGGATTTGTCGGGTTGTAACCTGAACCACCTGGAGCTTTCCCCGCCAGTAGGTTTCGAGGGCGTAATTCATGGTCAGATCGTTGTGTCAGACATAGACAGCGCCGGCACTCTCATCACTTCGGAAAACCCATTTGCCCTGACCGTCGGTGACGACCCTGTCAGCCCAGGGATTTCTTTGGACGAAGAACTGGCTTACGAAGCGCTGCACTCGAGTACTCCTGGAACCCTGCCTTGGGATGCTATCCATTCGACCGACAATGCCCCAGAGGTGGATGTTCTGGACGAGCCGATCTCAACCCTCGGAGATGCAAATATTACTTGTATTGAAACAGATACTTATGAGAGATTTGATTGGTAGTGAATGCAATGCTCAGTTGAGCCGACCTGCATTCTGTTCTGGGATGCGATCTTTGCCACAGGCTTCTTGCCGAGACGCTAGAATCTTGATTTTGCAGACGGTCCAACACCTATATTTTCTTTGGTTGTGCCCAAGGCACAGTCTGGCCAGAATTTCAGCAAATTTATGACAGAAATCACACCTAGCTGCGGCGTTCGAAACGAATCTGCTCTAGGTGAGATCAAATGAAAAAGTTGGCCATTCTTCTTATATCTATGCCCTTCACGGCGCTTGCAGAAGAGCGGGTGTTTGAATGTCAGTCGCCAGACGAACAGCATCCCGAAATGGCTGCGAAACTGATCAAATATGAAGATCAAAATAAAGGTCGTATCAAGATCGGTGACATCGACAAAGAGGTCGATGTTTTCCCGGGGCTCGATACCTTGACCTACCTGTATATCGGCGAGGATCACACGCTGAGTTATAACGTCCACCCCCAGAAAGGCACGTTCGATTTCTCTGCCTCTGGTAGTAGAACCGGTTGGGGCAAAGGAACTTGCACGGAAATCACAGGGCAATAACCCGCATCTCCTCCTAACAATGCACCGGCCTGTTCCATGGGCGTGTGCTTGCGGCAAACAGTGGCTGCACCCGCAGTAGCGCCACATATCTATCGGCGGACCAACCAGCACAGTCCCTTTTTCAAATATACGCATCGCGCCGTTTCCGTCCCGAAACGGCGCGATGACATTTCAGTTAATGCGCGCCACTGCGCTTGGCGTTGACGACCGTCTGCTCCAGAGGGTTATAGCCTTCTGGAACAGGCACAAGATTTACCCTTTTTGCATAGTCCTCAAAATAGGCCTGCATCGCTGCGACACGCTCGGGCATCTGGTCCGCCAGATTGTGTAATTCCGACGGATCAGCTTCGATATCAAACAGTTCCCATTCGCCTGTGCCTTTAGGGGCCAGATTCTGCATCAGTTTATATTTGCCCTGGAATACTGCCGAGGACCCTGCAAGCTCATATCCGACCGGGTTGTTATCGTCGCGCACGGTTTCCGTCTCACCCTTCAGGACCGGCATCATACTGATACCGTCTGGCGTATAGATTTCGCGACCGTCATAGACCGGTCCGGGAACGTCTACGCCGGCAACTTCAAGAAGTGTTGGAACGATATCGCGAACAAAGGCAAATTTATCGACTTGCGATCCGGGCTCGACAACACCCGGGAATTTCACGATCAAAGGGACACGCAAACCACCCTCGGTCGAGAATGTCTTAAAGTAGCTGCCCGGAACCGCTGCGGCTGCCGCCCAGCCAGGGCCGTAATCAGCATAGACACCCTGCTGCCCCATATCCGAATAATCGCCGTCAAAATCCTCGATATAGACCTTGTCGTAATGGGCTTTGTACCAATCACGATAGGCTTCAGACAGCGGCAACTGGTTCGGATCCGGGCCGTTATCCGCAAGGAAAATGACGATGGTGTTGTCCGCAATACCTTTTTCATCCAGATAGCTCAGAATCCTGCCGATATTGACATCCATATTGTCCAGCATTCCGGCATAGGTCTGCATCCGTCGCGCGTTGAATGCTTTTTCTTCGTCGTTAAGCTTTTCCCAATCCGGCATCTGCCACGGTTCATAAGAGGTTTTCGCAAATTCCGGGTCCAATTCCACATCCGGAGAGATAAGCCCAAGTTCCTTCTGCTTTTCCAGACGCGAAACCCGCAGGACCTCGAACCCTTCGTCATAAACGCCGTCATATTTGTCGATGAATTCTTTTGGCGCCTGATGAGGGTAATGGACGGCCTGATACCCGACCCAGGCCAAAAATGGTTTACCGTCATCCAGGTTGCTGTCGATGTAATCGATCATCGTTTGGGTATAAAAATCCGACGAGAAGTAGTCGTCCGTTGGCAGGCTGACGAGCTTGTCGTCCTCGTAATAGTGCACCCGCGTATAGAACGGGGCATAGGGCTGCTCGACCCAGTTATCCGCACCGCTTTCGCCCAGCATAAAGGATTTCTCAAATCCGCGGTCATAAGCGATCGTGCCAGGCTCATGACCCAGGTGCCATTTGCCGGTCATATAGGTGTGGTATCCTGCGTCGCGCAACAAACGCGGCAACGCAACAACCTTGTCGTTCAAATGACCTTCATAGCCAGGCTTGCCGAATTGGTTATCGGCCTGAATCTCTAACATATTGCCGAGGCCTGCGAGATGGTTGTCGACACCGCTGATCAGCATAGTCCGAGTGGGCGAGCAAGACGCTCCGACGTGAAAATTGGTGAACAGCATACCGTCATCTGCCAGTTGGTCGATCGAGGGCGTTTCGATTTCACTGCCAAATGCACCTACATCGGAAAACCCCATGTCATCTGCGATTAGAATAAGAACGTTTGGGCGTGTATCCTCAGAATCAGCAAGTGCTGCAGTCGTTGATAACGCCGAAGCGCCAAGCACAGCTAATATATTCCTTAAAGGAACCATTGAATCCTCCGTTATGTGGGAAGTCCGGGGCGTCGTGCCACGGTCGACAATAATGTCGCAGGAAACGACATTTCCGGCTACAGAAAGAGACGGTCATTCCATCATTTGGTATGAGCGTTCTGAATATTGGAACGAGGGTGCAAATGATTGATTCCAAAGCCATAGATGCGGTGCGCTCATTGGCCAGACACGGCAACTTTCGCGTGGCAGCGGATGCAATCGGAACCTCTCCGGCAAGTTTCTCACGCTATATCGGCCAGGCAGAAACTTATGCCGGTCAGGCGCTATTCGAACGGACAGGCCGCGGCGCAACCATCAGACCGGCGGGGAAACGCTTTCTGCAACTTCTGGACGCGCTGCACAATGCGACCAGCCAGTTTGAAGCAGGAGTCAAACGGCTGCGTTCGGTCGGCCCGGAGGTGCTGAATATCGGCTGCGGACCCCTGACGACCCGGACGATCATCACGCCGCTTCTGGCAGAGCTGCTTGATAACTGGCCAGATCTTCGCGTCCGCGTTGATGTGCGGGCCACCATGGAACCCCTCGAAGCATTGCGGATAGGGCGTCTGGACGTGGCGGTTTGCGATCTGACACACACGCCCAACCTAAGCGATCTGGACATTCAGGTCGTTCGAAAGGAACCCGTTTTCTTCTGCGCTCGCCCCGACCATCCCATTCATCAGGCTACTCCGGTCTCAATCGCTGAGGTGTTTCGGCATCCGTTTATAACCGCGCATATGCATCGCCACTGGCGCTCTGCCATTGCCGCCACTTTGGGGAATGACGAGAAAGCCTGGCATATTGTTGACCGATTGCCCCAGATCGAAAGTGACGATTTCTCTTTAGTGACCGATATGGCCTGCAGAGCAGACCTGATTGCCGGAGGAATGAAGGAAGATTTTGATCAGCACCTGAAATTGGGGATGTTGAAAGAAATACGGACCACGCAACCTCTGACCTGGAACATATGCGCTGCCCGTCGTAAGGGCGTCAAATTTGCCGCGCTTGATATGTTCTGGAATCGATTGTGCCACCGGTACGGGGCGGAATAAGCCCGCCGCATGACCGGAATACCCGGCGGTTAGTCTACATCGCGGACAACGCGAAATCCGACATGATTGCTGCCCAACGACATCTCAACCGGCTGCCGCGCAGAAGGTCGGTAACGCAGACAGAAATTCGGCGCGCAAAGCCATGAGCCCCCTTTGACCAACCGCATTGCACCCATCGATGCGCTACCGAACTGGGCGGCAAAGGCTTTTTCCGGGCCGGTAGGATCAATTTGGTCGCCAGGAATGTGCCCCGGCACCCACCAGTCGGCCACGTGCTCCCAGACATTGCCCGCCATGTCAAACAGGCCGTAGCCATTGGCCACATATGACGCTACGGGTGCGGTTCCGACATGGCCATCGTCAGCCAGGTTTTCGCTTGGGAACTGTCCTTGCCAGGTGTTTGCCTTCCACCCATTACTGGGATCATAGCTGTCACCCCAGGTGTAGTCGGCGCCTTCGATCCCGCCGCGAGCTGCAAATTCCCATTCGGCCTCGGTCGGCAGACGACCTCCGATCCACTCTGCAAATTCTGCGGCATCCTCGGGTGACACATGCACCACCGGATGGTCGCCCAGTTCCGCAATCGAACTGCCCGGTCCTGCCGGGTGTTGCCAGCTTGCACCTTTGACATAGCGCCACCATGCGTTGGGGTTATTCAGCGACACCGCTTCCTTAGGCTGGGCGAAGACCATCGACCCAGGCTCAAGCAAATCTGCAGGCAGACCCGGGAAATCCTCAGCCGACAAGCCACGCTCTGCCGTTGTCTGATACCCGGTTTCTTCGACAAAATTCGCAAATTGGTCGTTGGTAATTTCTGTCCGCGTAATGTCAAAGGACCCGACATTCACTGGATGGACCGGAGTCTCTTCCGCTTGAAAGTTTTGCGAGCCCATCAGGAATTCTCCACCATCCAGCCGGACAAACTCAGGACCTGGTTTGGAACCGATACTGGTATACCAAACCGCAAAGCATACAATCGTAACCACGGGAACCGAGCCATAGGCTAGCAATCTTCTTGAAAGGGGCATGTAGAATTAACCTGTTGGATCTATCAGGGGTGAATGTAGTGATTTGGTACGGTTTTCAATCCCCTACTGTGAATGGGCAGCATTTCCACCCTTCGACCTGTGCTTCAACGAAAGGCGCGCACCTGCCTGCTGCGAGGCAAATTCACCGACACTTGTAAATTCATGTCAAATTGGGACCACTGTTCAATTCAAACGATCCACAGCCGCCAAAGCACCTGACAGAGCGACTTTGATCTCTGAGGGCATGCCTCTGCCCTGTTTATATTGATTGGCCGCGATCCAACCTGCCTTGTGCCCCCGCGCACCGATCGCCTTCATCCGTGCATCAGCCGCAGAATCCGGCATTTTCTCAACCAGGTTTCTCGAATACTCGATCTCATCGCGGGACAAAATCATACCAACCGCACTGTATACATCCATGCCCACTTGCATCGTCAAATGATCCAGCCGATGTGTTGCCCCAGACAACATGCGCGTGCAAAAGGCCGCCAGAAAATACCAGCGAAAGATCGCAAGTATGCGCTTCTGAGTATCAGTGAATGTATCTACCTCAAATAACGCCGTGGCGGAGATCTTTTCAAATGCTGCACTGGCCGCCTGAGAGGCCTGAATAATCTGAACCTCGCGCACGTCTACGGGTATGACTGGCGGGACAGGTGTCACGACCGGCTGGTAAGTTTCGAAATTCATGCATGGCCTCCGGCTTTGGTTGCTGAAGGGAACATGGGGGTTCGAAAATGCATCCCGATGTGAATCTCTGCCATAGTTTGTAAGTATACCCGGTATTTTGGCTGAACTTAAAAGCCATTTTTCATATGTAACGCAAACTCAAGGACAAACTTGGCTATTTGAGCTATTAATTGTGTGGGATTTGAGCCGCATTTTTTGCAGAAATCTGGGCCTTTATATCGCCCTAAACCCCCTTACATCTGACACGATCTTGCAGAATTTGTGCCCTTTTTACCAAATACAAACAGTCAATCCTGCTGATCAGTTTACGAGTTTGAATTTAACGAGGGGGTACAAGCGGGACTAGGGGGTGAGCGCCTGCCGGGCCGGGCTCGCCCTAGGGCAGAGCAGCTCCCCCCGCCGCCTTCCGTCAGTCGATTTTGCTTTTTTGCGAATGCGGTGTGACACCAAAACTGGATCGATAAACCCGCGAGAAATGACCGGGATTTTCAAAGCCACAAGCCAAGGCGACCTCGGTGACGGATGCTTCGGTCTGAAGCAAAAGCTTTTGCGCGCGTTCCAGGCGCAATTCCATAAAGTATTTTTTGGGCGAAGTGTTGAGATACTTACCAAATAACCGCTCTAACTGGCGCGTGGATATGCCAAGATCATCCGCGATCTTTGACGGAGAAACCGGTGCTTCAAGGCATTCGCGCATGGTATGGATAGCCCGAGCCAGATGTGCGTTACGCATCCCGTTGCGCGATTGCAATGATACCCTTTGTTTGGCCGTTGCGTTGCGGGCAGCATTATACACCATCTGATCTGCAACCGCGATCGCCAGCTCCTCACCGTGGTCGCGTCCGATCAGATGCAACATAAGATCGGCAGTTGCCGTCCCACCCGATGCCGTGATGTGTTTCGCGTCTGCCACGAAGACACTGCGCACAAGGTTCACCTCTGGGAACGCTTCCATAAACGCATCGTGATATTCCCAATGGATCGCAGCCTGAGAGCCATCCAGAAATCCGGCCTCTGCTAGAAGCCAAGCACCAGAACACAATGCCCCGATCGGCGTGCCCCGCGCACGTTCGCGTCGCAACGTCGCCAGAAGGTCGCGTGAGACATGGTTGCGCATGTGGATGCCCGACAAGACAAACAGCTGATCAGTCTTTGGAATATCGCCCAACCCGCCATGCACAAGTGTCACCACCTTATTGGAACACACTGCACGCTCTGCGTCCTCCGATATCAGCGTCCAATCATATAGCGTTTTCTCACTGACCAGATTGGCGATCCGCAGTGGTTCGACGGCACATGAAAAGGCGAGATGCGAGAACTCCTCGATCAGAACAATGGTGATGTGCCGCATCTGAGGCATAGGGTTTTCCACTTTGTTCGGCCGGATTGGCTGAGTCTTTGTCGTTGGATTATGCTGCACGAAATTTCCATGTATACAATATGTATTTTATTCGGATACAAAAAGGAGGCAATCGAACCCAATCGATTCTTGCTGACTGGGCTGGAGGATCCGGATGAAGGACGTCGCAAAAACCCGCAAAACGCAGCTGGCCGAGCACTTGAAGGTCTCGATCCTGACTTTGCGCCTGCAACCTGGCACCGATCTGGACGAGGTGCATCTGTCCGATGCGTTTGGCCTGTCGAGAACGCCTTTACGCGAAGTGTTCCGACAACTCGCCGGAGAAGGATATCTGGACCTGCGAACAAACCGCAGCGCGCGCGTGTCCGAAATGTCGTATACCACCTTGCGCGATTTCTTTCTGGCCGCTCCGATGATCTATGGTGCAATCCTGCGACTGGCAGCGGCGAATGCAAAGCCTGTGCAGATTGAAGCCCTGAAAACCGCACAGCAGGCATTCAAGGCCGCGCTGCGGGATGGGGCAGCCGAAGAGCGCGCCCTGGCCAATAACCGCTTTCACGAAGTGACCGGCGAAATGTCGGGCAATGTCTATCTATTGCCCTCTTTCAACCGTTTGCTGATTGACCATGCCCGTATCGGCATGACCTTCTACCGGCCACAGTCGGGCAGGATGGTCGAAAACCTGTCCGAGGCAAGCCAGCAACACGACGCCATCATCGACGCCATAGAGACACGCGATGAAACGGCTGCTGCGCAGCTGGCCGAAGATCACTGGAACCTGTCACGCGATCAGATCGAACTGTTCGTGATGCCCGATGCGCTGGATGTCCCAATGGGCCTCCCACCGCTTTCGAAACCTGCATGAGGACGGAATGAATCCAATTTTCCGATTTGAGGGGGTCTATACCCCGGTGGTCACGCCCTATCAGGCCGATGACAGCGTCAACTGGGACGCGCTGGCGCAGGTGATCGAGCTTCTGATCAAGAATGGCGTGCATGGTCTGATCTCGGGCGGGTCGACCGGTGAGAATTATGCGCAGACCGTGGAGGAACGGCTGGAATTGGCGCGGTTCACCCATGTGCGTCTGAAAGGCCGTTTGCCTCTGGTTGTTGGCACGGGCGCGATGTTGACGTCGGACTCGGTTGCGCTGGCGTCGGGTGCAAAGGAAATCGGGGCAGATGCGATCCTGTTGGCCAGCCCGCCCTATTCGGTGCCCACCGACCGCGAAAATGCGCTGAATGCGCTGGCCATCGACAAGGCCGCCGACCTGCCGGTAATGCTGTACAATTATCCTCACCGCACAGGCACGATGATGGGCGAGGAATTCCTGGACCGCGTCGGACGCAGCAGGAATTTCTGCGGCATCAAGGAAAGTTCGGGCGATATCAACCGGGTTCATCTTCTGGCGCGGGACTATCCGCATATCCAACTGGGATGCGGTATGGACGATCAGGCGCTGGAGTTCTTTGCCTGGGGCGCGCCGTTCTGGGTCTGTGGCGGCTCGAACTTTCTGCCTGCCGAGCATGTGGCGCTATACCAGGCCTGTGTAATCGAGGGCAATTATGCCAAGGGCCGCCGGATCATGTCGGCGCTGATGCCCTTGATGCGGGTATTGGAACAGGGTGGAAAATTCATCCAGACCATCAAGCATGGTGTCACAATGAATGGGATTGACGCGGGCACCGTTCGACCGCCGCTGAAATCTTTGAACAAAGATGACAAACGCGCGCTAGAGCAAGTGACGCGCGTGCTGAAACAGAAAATCGCTGACATCATGGCAGAGGGGTAAGGTATGACATTGCTGACGCAGGACGAATACGACTCCATCGCCGCGGGTCTGACCTTGCCAACCGGCGCCTTTATTGATGGCGCGTACCGCCCGGCGATTTCAGGGCAGTCCTTCACAACGGTTAACCCGGCGACCAACAAGAAATTGGCCAACATTGCCGCCTGTGGTGTAGCGGACGTGGATTTTGCCGTCGAGAAGGCGCGCGAAGCGTTCGAAGATGGCCGCTGGTCGAGGCTGCACCCATCCGAGCGCAAAAATGTGCTGATCCGGTTGACCAAACTAATCACACGCAATGCACGTGAACTGGCGGTGATGGAAAGTATCGACAGTGGCAAGACCATCTTTGACTGCGAGACCGTCGACCTGCCCGAGACCATTCATTGCCTGAAATGGCACGCTGAGGCGATCGACAAGATCTATGATCAGGTCTCGCCCGCCAGTGACGACCACATCGCTTTGGTCGTGCGCGAGCCGATTGGCGTTGTCGGGTTAGTCCTGCCCTGGAATTTCCCATTGCTGATGCTGGCATGGAAAATCGGGCCCGCTCTGGCTGCGGGCTGCTCGGTGGTGGTGAAACCGGCCGAGGAAACTTCACTGACGGCATTGCGGCTGGCCGAACTGGCGATGGAGGCCGGTCTGCCACGCGGCGTCCTGAACATCGTCCCCGGCGCAGGTGCCGAGGTGGGCGAACCTATTGGACGGCACATGGATATAGATATGGTGTCCTTCACCGGCTCAACCGTGACTGGCAAACGGTTCCTGAGCTATTCGGCGGAAAGCAACGCCAAAGAGGTGGTGCTTGAAATGGGCGGCAAGAATCCGGCCATTGTGATGGAAGATGCAGAAAATCTGGACCGCGTGGCGGCACATATCGTCAACGGTGCGTTCTGGAATATGGGTGAGAACTGCTCGGCCACGTCCCGCCTGATTGTCCACAAGGACATAAAGGCCGAGTTGCTCGACCGCATCGCCCATCATGTAAAGCAATGGAATATCGGCGAGCCTCTGAACCCGGAAACACGATTGGGCGCAATGGTCAGCGAAGCTCATTTCGATAAGGTCTGCGGATATCTGGATCAGGCCGAAAACGTAGTGATCGGAGGCAAAGCGGACAATGGCTTTGTCGAGGCCACCGTAGTCGAACTCCCTGGCAATGACGCCATCCTGGCACGTGACGAGATCTTTGGTCCCATTCTTTCGGTGATCACGGTTTCCAGCTTTGATGAGGCCATCAAGATCGCCAACGATACCGAGTATGGTTTGTGTGCGTCGATCTTCACAGCCAATGCGAAACGCGCCATTCGCGGGGCGCGGATGATCCGGGCGGGAACGGTGACTGTAAACAGTTTTGGAGAGGGCGATATCACCACGCCCTTTGGCGGTTATAAACAGTCTGGCTTTGGTGGGCGCGACAACTCGATCCATGCGCATGACCAGTATACCCAGCTAAAAACCATCTGGGTCGACCTGTCCGACGATGCGGATGAGGCCGTGGATTGAGCAGCTATGCCGCCCGAACCCTGCCAGTCCATCGCGGACCTGCGGCCTGGAGCGTCATATTAGGCGATCCACCCCCAGCCCAAGAACTGGATGGTGATCTGACGGCGGATGTCGTGATTGTTGGTGCCGGTTTCGCAGGCCTGTCAGCGGCACAGCGTTTGAGGCAGCTGCAAAGCGACGCAAAGATCATCGTGCTTGAGGCTGGCCGCGTGGCCGAAGGGGCTGCTGGGCGCAATACGGGTTTTATGATCGATCTGCCACATGACCTGGCCTCGGACAATTATTCCGGGCCGGGGGATGATCGCACCATGATCACACTAAACCGACTTGCAATTGATTTTGCCCGATCGGCGGTCGAGCAATATCAGATCGACCCGAATTTCTTTGATCCGGCTGGCAAGGTTAACGGAGCGGTGAGCGCGGCGGGACATGCACATAATATCAGCTATGCGCATCATCTCAGCACTTTGGGTGAGACCAGTGAAATGCTCGACCAACAGCAGATGCACGCCCTGACAGGGTCGCGCCACTATCGGTCGGGGCTATACACGCCCGGCACGGTTATGTTGCAACCAGCAGGCTATATTCGTGGTCTGGCTGCGGGACTGATCAAGGATGGCATTGCATTGTACGAGAGCTCTGGCGTGACCGGGTTTGAGAAGCAAGGCGGTGCGTGGCTGGTAAAAACCGCGCGCGGTACCGTCAGCACTGGTACAGTCATCCTCACGGTGAACGGGCATCTGGAAAGCTTTGGGATCGAGCGTGACCGCCTGATGCAGCTGTTCCTGTTTGCGGCAATGACCCCGGAGCTGGACGCCGAAGTACTGTCGCGGCTGGGGGGGCAACCCCGCTGGAGTGTCACACCATCTGATCCGTTGGGTACAACGATGCGGCGCATTGATACGGCACAGGGCGGCAATCGGATCATAACTCGTACCTGCGCGGCCTTGCGCCCGGGCATGACCTCGACTGCTGGTGATCTGGCGCGCGCCTCGCGGGTGATGCAGCGCAAATTCGACCAGCGATTTCCGCAGTTGGCCGGGCTGGACATGCAATATCGCTGGGCCGGTCATCTCTGCCTCAGCCTGAACGGCGTCGCCGTCGCACGAGAGGTCGAACAGGGCGTAATTTCTGGCTGTGTCCAGAACGGGCTGGGCACGGCGCGCGGCACCCTGACCGGTATCGCGGCGGCAGAACGCGCCTGCGGCCACAGCTCGAATATCACCCGGTATTTCGACGCCCAAGGTCAACCCAAACGCCTGCCCCCAAAGCCATTCCGCGAGATCGGTGCCAATGCGGTGCTGCGCTGGAAAGAATGGCGCGCGCGGGACGAGTGATCAGGGCAGGCTCAGCTTGGCCATGCGGCCTCCGTCTACTGTGTAGACCTGCCCGGTGATAAAGCTGGCATCACCCGACGCCAGGAAGGCGACGAGCGCCGCAACCTCTTGTGGGCTTCCGGTTCGGGCAATGGGGTGTATGCGCTTGATATCCTCGTGAAATGTCTCCGGGTCCGGCATTGAGGCGATGAAATCCACGTTCAACTCGGTGTCGATCCAGCCAGGGGCCACGGCGTTGCAACGAATGCCCTCTGCCCCATGATCCACGGCCACCGCTCGTGTCAGACCATGCAACCCGGCTTTGGATGCGCAATAGGCGGCATGGCCGGGATTGCTGCCCAGCCCCTCAATCGAGCCGATATTGACAATCGCCCCGCCGGCCCGTCGTAAATGGGGCAGCGCCGCCTTGATCAGCAGGAACGGGGCCGTGAGGTTGACTGTCAACGTGCGCTGCCAGTCCGCAAGGCTCATCTGCTCGACGCCGGCTTCCTGCATCATGCCTGCATTATTGACCAGAATGTCCAATCGCCCGGCCTGATCAACGACCTGATTGACCACCGTTTGCGGGCTGAGGGGATCTCTGAAATCGGCCTCGAACCCTTCGAATTCCGGATCGCTCCCACGTTGCGCGGTAAAGACCCGTGCACCTTCGTGTTGCAAACGTTCCGCGATGGCGCGTCCGATACCGCTGCGCCCGCCCGTGACCAGCGCGGTTTTGCCGGTAAATCGCGTCATGAAACCGGTTTTCCTCCGTTCACTTCCAGCAATGCCCCGCACACATAGCGCGCGGCGTCCGAGGCAAGAAACATCACCACATCAGCAATATCCTCGGGCTCGGCGATACGCCCCAAGGGCACCGTCCGGCCCAGCTCGGCCACGGCAGTATCCGGATCAAAGCCGCGTTTTTCAAACCCCGACCGCAGCATCGGCGTGTTTACTTCATTCGGGCATACGGCGTTAATGCGGATGCCCTGATGCGCGTGGTCCATACCCATGCATTGTGTCAACGACGCAATGGCTGCCTTGGTCATGCAATAGACCGCGTGGTTCGGCCCAGGGCGCAGGCCCCAGCATGACGCGGTGTTCACGATGGCGCCACCACCACGCGCCGCCATGATCGGGATTGCGGCGCGACAGATGCGAAAGGGCGCCTCGACATTCACGCCCAGCGACAATGCCCAGTCGGTATCCGAGGTCTCGGTCACCGCTCCGCGGGTGATGACCCCCGCATTGTTGACAACGATATTCAGCCCGCCCAGCGCATCCGCCGCATGTTGCGGCAATGCATCTGCATAAGCGCTCTCGCGCAAATCGCCGGGCAAATGGGCGTCGGCCTCGATACCCTCAACCGAAACGTCCGCAACCGCAACTCGTGCCCCTGCCTGCCGCATCCGCTGTGCAATAGCAGATCCGATGCCGCCCGCAGCCCCTGTGATGAGCGCTGTTTTGCCCGTCAGCTCCATTTTCCCTCCGAGTGCTAAATGGAAACCCACCCGACAATGCAGTCGGGATAGGTCCAAGGCGAAATCTTTAATAGGTTTGGTTCAGCTCGTCAGCGGCGGGAATTTCCCGTTCTCGCCGGGCAATATAGTCCAGCAGGGCCTCGTTTTTGGCCACGTCCAGTGTCGGTTCCTGGTATTCGGCCAGCAGCTTGCGCGCGTGCTTCAACGCGCGCTCAGTGATCTCAACCCCGCCTTCTGCCACCCATTGCTCAATCGAGTTATTGTCGAACATCTCGGGCATGAAAAACGCCGTTTGAAAATTGTCCTGCGTGTGCGGATGACCCAAATAGTGCCCGCCTGGACCGACCTCTGGAATGGCGGCAAGAGCTTGGTCGAAATCATCCCATTGCGGGCCTTCTGCCATGCGATAAGCCATCGCACATTGTTCAGCATCGACAATGAACTTGGCGGTGGAACAATGCATCCCAGCCTCATTCCAGCCAGCCGAATGCCAAATATAGTTCGCACCGGAATGAAGAACCGCCTGCAGCGTCGTGGCGGATTCGTAGCCGGCCTGCGCATCAAATGTCTTGGCCCCACCCAGCGTATTCGAAGTGCGCCATGGAACGTCGTAGAACCGGGCCATCTGCCCGATCATAAAGTTCATCAGGCTGATCTCGGGCGTGCCGGCCATCGGGGCACCTGATTTCATCGACACCGTCGACAGGTAGTGCCCGTAAATCGCCGGAGCACCTTTGCGAATGACTTGGGTATAGGCCAGCGCGCTCAGTGCTTCGGCGTTCAACTGCGCCACTGTGGCGGGAACCGATGCGGGCGTATTGGCCCCGCCCAAAACAAAGGGCGAGCACAACACAGGCTGATTGCGGCGAGAAAAGGCCCGCATCGCGCCCAGCATCGTTTCGTCCCAGACCAGCGGAGAGTTTCCGTTGCAGTTGCCCGTGGTGACCGGATGATCTTCAATGAAATCTTCCCCGAACAGGATCGCACACATCTCAATGACGTCTTCGGCGTTTCTGGGCGAAGTAGTCATACCCATGAACGTCTTGTCCGAATGTTTCATCGACGAATAGGTAATCCGCAGATGTCGCTGACTGATCGGGTGGTCGTAAGGTTCAACAATGTGATGCGCCGAGGAATGCATCGCCGGCAGCATGTGGCTTAGTTTGTGGAACATTGCTAGATCATCGAGCGTCGGATTACGCCTCACGTCATCGAGATCGCGCAGAAAGGGCGCGCCGGTCATCGGCACAAAGATCGAGTGCCGTCCGCCCAGTCGCACGTTCTTGTTCGGATCGCGAGCATGATAAGTGAAGGTGCTGGGAATGGTGGCGATCAGCTCTCGGACCAGGCCCCGGTCCAGATAGACCAGTTCGCCCTCGACCTTTGCACCAGCTTTTTTCCAATCCTCCAGTGCGATTGCATCGCGAAACTGAACACCGACATTCTCGAGAATATCCATTGAGGCGCTGTCGATCCGGTCGATCTGGCTGCCATCCATCACCTCGCATAGGGGGATGCCTCGGGTCAGGCCGGGCAACATCTCGAAATTCGGAGCAGAGCGCAGCGCGCGCCGGGCCGCACGGCCACCGGTTCGGGTCATGGTACGCATATTCACAGGGCGATCCTCCAATCCTCCCCAAAAGATTGCGGTATTTGGTCAAAGCAAGCCTCACTAATTGCGATACATGTTTGCAGGAAGCGACCCGCACCCGAAACCGCCGAAATGATCTACAGACCCATGATGACGACCAGACCTGCTATCAGTTCTGCCATGCTTAGCGCGGGATCATCTCTGCCCATATCCATGATCCACTCCATGTCGGTGATGGCATAAGAACCGTCAATGAACTGGCTGACACCAAACCCGGTCGTCACAGAAACATTGCCTGATCTTTACCGCACGTATCGGAAACACGGCACTCAACATCATCGTTTTGGAAAATTTCTTCTGGCGCACAATCTTAAAAAGTCCAATATTTGAGTGAGAAGAATTAACCTGAAGACCACCAACGGCTACACCTGTCATGTCCAGACGCCACTATAATCTGCCGCCACTCACCACGCTGTCGGCCTTCGAAGCCGCTGCGCGCCATCTAAGCTTTAAGAATGCGGCTGAAGAACTGTCGGTAACGCCGGGCGCGGTCAGTCATCAGATCAAAGCGTTGGAAGGTGATCTTGGCACCGCCTTGTTCCAGCGCAAACACCGAGGGGTCGAACTGACGGAAGACGGCAAAGCGCTGTATGACGCGCTGGCTTCTTCGTTTACCCGCATCTCAAAAACACTGGCAACAATCCGCGACCGTGCCACCGTCGAAAAGGTAACCGTAGGATCAACCACTGCAGTGGCTGCTCTTTGGTTGTCGCCATCGGTAATCCGGTTCTGGCGCGAAATGCCTGAAGTAAATGTTGACCAGCTTTCACAGGATCGACCATTTCGGGGTCGGCCGGATATCGATTTCTTTATTCGCTACGGCCGGGACGGCAACGGTGACCTTTCGCACACTCCTCTGTTTCGGGATTGTCTGGTCCCCGTCGCCTGCCCAGAGGTGGCGGATCGGTTGGCCGGTGCAAGCCTTGAAGATCTCGCCGCTGAACGACTGATACATCTGGACTCTGAAGACCGCAGCTGGACCACTTGGCCCGAATGGTTTCAACAACTCGGGTACACGGGAACCATTCCGATCGATTCTCGTGTGAACAGCTATTCGGTAGCCCTCCAGCGGGCGCGTAAGGGGGCCGGGCTGGTTCTTGGATGGCAACGCTTGATCCAACCCATGCTGCAATCGGGAAAGCTGGTGGCAATCGGGCCCCACCTCCAGATCGCTCCAAACCAGTTTTATCTGGTTGGCCGCTTGGATGAAGACTTGTCCGAAAGTGCCCGGGCGCTGAAAGATTGGATCATTCAAGAGGTTCAGGACGGTTCGGTTTAGGTGAAATCACCCTGTGATGAGGTTTTCTGATATTGAGTGGATGCCAGCGTATCCGCCAATAGAGACCAAACAACACCTGCAGGAGAGCCCGATGAACAAGCATACTGCGTTGTCTTCCGTTCTGGTCGATGTGAATGTCGCAAACGGCCTGCCAAACGAACACTATATCGACCCGGCACTTTTCGCCGAAGAGCGTAGATCGGTTTTGTACGCCAACTGGTCCGGGATCGGCTTTGGCAAAGACGTGCCCGAGGAAGGCGATGCCATGCCGGTCGATTTCCTAGGCATGCCTTTACTAATCGTGCGGGATCGGGATGGTGAGGTTGGCGTATTTCAAAATACCTGCCGTCACCGCGGGATGATCCTTGTCGATACCCCTCGCAAGATAAGTGGCGCGATCCGTTGCCCCTATCACAGCTGGTGCTACAGCCTGAAGGGAGAGCTGCGTGCGACGCCACATGTTGGCGGCGCCGGTCACAACACCCATGAGGACGTGGATCGCAAATCTCTGGGCCTGATCCGTATTCGCTCTTATGTCTGGCGGGACGTGGTCTTTGTGAATGTGGACGGCAATGCACCCGAATTCGAAGAGGCGCACGCCGCCCTATTGGAACGCTGGAAAGAGTTTGATCAACCAGTACATCACGGCGGTGAGGCCTCTTCGTTCAAGTTGGAGGTCAAGACCAACTGGAAGCTGGCGGTTGAGAACTATTGCGAAAGCTATCACCTGCCCTGGGTGCATCCCGGCCTGAACAGCTATTCGCGACTTGAGGATCACTATAACATCGAAGTGCGCGGGCACTATTCCGGTCAAGGCACGCTTGTCTATCGACAACTCACTGACCATGACGGCACCACATTCGCCGATTTCGACGGGCTCAGCGATCGATGGAATGAGGGTGCAGAGTATGTGGCCGTGTATCCGAATGTTCTTTTGGGTGTGCAGCGTGACCATGCCTTTGCCATTGTCCTGGAACCGGTTGATCACGAAAATACCGTTGAGCATATCGAGCTTTATTATGCCAAAAGCATCGAAGACACACCTGAACATGATGGCCTGAGGGCGGCAAACGCCCAGCAATGGAAAACTGTGTTTGAAGAGGATGTGTTCGTTGTTGAAGGGATGCAAAAGGGTCGGCACGGAATGTTGTTCGACGGCGGTCGATTCTCTCCGGTGATGGATGGTCCGACCCATAATTTCCATCACTGGGTTGCGACACAGATTGAAAGCGGTCGCGCCGACTGAACCAGCTGTCTGGCCACGCACGACTGGCCAGACGCGACGGAGACCCGATGGACAGAACAGAACTGGATCGCTTGCTACTTGAGGCGCATGATCATGATGATCCTGCCGCGTTGGTCCGCTATTACACTATTGCAGCAGATGAATGCGAAGCGGTGCAAGATATCGACGCGGCCTGTTTTTACCTGACCCACGCCTTTATATTCGCCCTGGAAGCCGGGGCCTCTGAAACAGATGAATTGAACCACAGACTGGTCGAGTATGGACGTGCATAGTGGTGGGCATCGGAGACTAACCTTGGTTTATATCTGTTCAATCCCACGTGAAATTTAAACCCGTTGTCTTGGGTTCAGTACTGGTAACACATGACGACAAGACCAAAATTTTGGATGACAGACTCATGAAGACAGATGCACAGGCAGTGGTAATCGGCGGTGGTGTGATTGGGTGCTCGATCCTGTATCACCTGACCAAATCGGGGTGGTCAGACGTGGTGCTGTTGGAACGGGATGAACTGACATCCGGCTCGACCTGGCACGCGGCGGCGAACATCCACGGACTGCATGACAGCACCAATATCAGCCGCATCCAACACTATACGATGACGCTGTACAAAGAGCTTGAGGCTGAAACCGGCCAAAGCTGCGGCGTGTTCCAGCCCGGCTCGTTATATCTGGCCCAAACCGAAGAGCGCGAGCACCAGCTGAGGCTGCAGGCCGCCAAGGCCAAGCTGTACGGGATGAATTTCTATGAGATCAGCATCGAAGAGGCGCAGCGTCTGAACCCGCTGGTCAATTACGATGGCATCCGATGTGTCATGTACGAACCTGATGGCGGTAATGTTGATCCCTCGGGGGTCACCAACGCCTACGCTGTCGGCGCGCGCCAGCGTGGGGCCGAAATCCACCGCTTTACGCCGGTCACTGCGACAGATCAGCAAGAAGACGGCACCTGGATCGTACGCACCCCTAAGGGGGACATCCAAACGCCGTGGGTTGTGAATGCCGCCGGTCTTTGGGGCCGCGAAGTTGCCATGTTGGCCGGGATCGAGCTACCCCTGCAACCGACCGAGCATCAGTATTTCGTCACCGAAACCATGGCTGACGTCGCGGCGCATGATACCCGCCTGCCCTCGGTCAGTGACCGCGATGGCGAGTACTATTTGCGGCAGGAAGGTCAGGGCCTTTTGGTGGGGGCTTATGAAAAGGATATGAAATTCTGGGCCGAGGACGGCACACCCCTGGATTTTGCCCATGATCTGTTTCCCGACGATCTGGAGCGGATCGAAGAGAATATGATGAACGCCATCGAACGCGTACCTGCCGTGGGCGACGCCGGGATCAAACGGGTCATCAACGGACCGATGATCTGGTCACCGGATGCCAACGTTCTGATGGGACCAGTGCCCGAGGTCAACGGCTATTTCTGCTGCAACGGCATCATTCCGGGATTCTCGCAATCGGGTGGCATGGGCCTGATGGCGGCGCAGTGGATCATCGAAGGCGAAACCCAATACGACATGTTCGCCTGGGACGTGGCGCGGTTCGACACATGGGCTACGAAAGATTTCACCAAGGCCCGCGTGCAGGATCAGTACGCACACCGCTTTGCCATCCACTTCCCAAATGAAGAACGCAGCGCAGGACGCCCTGCCCGGACCCGCCCGATTTATGACAGGCAAAAGGACATGGGTGCCGTCTTTGGCCTGAATGTCGGATGGGAACACCCGCTGTGGTTCGCAGAGGCGCCCGGCGCCACGGACACCAACGGATTCACCCGCCAGAACTGGTGGGAACCGGTGGGCGCGGAATGCCGGATGCTGCGCGATCGGGCCGGGATCATCGACATCTCAAACTTTGCCAAATATGTTTGCAAAGGTCCGGGAGCCGAGGGTTGGCTTAATGCCGTATTCGCAAATTCCATGCCGAGATCGGTTGGTCGATCCTGCCTGACCCCGCTGATCTCAAAACGGGGTGGTATTGCCGGCGATTTCACCGTGACCCGCGTGGCCGACGACGAATTCTGGATCATCGGCTCGGGCATGGCCGAGCGCTATCACAAACGGTTCTTCAAACAAGTTCCTCTGCCCGACGGCACCCGTTTCGAAAGCCGCACCGAAGAGACTTGCGGCTTTAACGTGGCTGGACCGAAATCGCGGGAAATCCTGCAACGGCTTACGAATACCTCGCTCAGCCCCGAGGATTTCCCCTTCATGCGCTCGCAACAGATCGAAATCGCCGGAATTGCGGTCCTGGCGCTGCGTGTCTCCTTCACCGGCGATCTGGGCTGGGAGGTGCATTGCGCCGCGAAAGATCAGCTCCGCCTGTATGAGGCGCTGATCGAGACCGGAAAAGAGTTCGGCGCAGGCCCAGTTGGCAGCCGCGCACTGATGTCGCTGAGGATCGAAAAGGGCTATGGGTCTTGGGGGCGCGAATACAGCCCCGAATACTGGCCACACGAGGTCGGTTTGGACCGGTTGTGCAAATTCGACAAATCGTTCCTGAACAAAGATGCCGCCAATACTGCCATGACCTCTCCAGCCAGAGAGCAGCTTGTCCTGCTGCATCTGGACGAAGCCGACACCGCAGCTTCGAACGCTGACGCGACCGGAGGCGAACCCATTTTCATGGACGGGCGCGGAATTGGTCGGGTGACATCGGGCGCTTATGGCTATTCCGTGGGTATGTCGCTGGCCTTGGGCTATGTTTCGGGTGCCGAGGCAGGCGATAGGGTCGAGGTCATGGTATTAGGGCGCCTGCATAGGGCAACGATCCTGAAAGAACCGCCCTTTGATCCAACTGGGACGATCTTGCGCGGCTAACCCAGTCCGCATTAGATCCTTTAAGCGAGCTGTGGACATTGCCTTCGGGTTGTGGCGCTATCCGGTCAGTAATCTGATCTGCTCCATCCAGAGGATAGGCTGATGACAATCTTCCTGACTATTGCGCTGTTCATTGCGCTGTTTCTTGTTGCGATGAATCTTTGGACACGCAAGCTGACCCGTGACGGCCGGACGCGTGTCCCACAACAGGGGGTTATCATTTCCGTGCGCGGCGGCGATATCCACTATGTGGAAAAGGGCGACCCTTCCAATCAGACGGTTGTGCTCATTCATGGGCTGGCCGGGCAGTTGCAACATTTCACCTACGCCTTGATGGATAAACTGGCCGAGGATTTTCACGTCATTGCCGTGGATCGCCCCGGTTGCGGATACTCAACTCGTGAGACGGCAGAGCTTGGGCGGTTGCCCGAACAGGGCCGCATGATACATGAATTTCTAGAGGCAAAGGGGGTCAGCAACCCAATTCTGGTCGGCCATTCGCTGGGTGGCGCGGTTTCTCTGGCGATGGCGCTGGATTACCCGGACAAGATCAAGGCCCTGGCCCTGCTAGCCCCGCTTACTCAGGCGATGCCTGGCCCGCCCGCCGTGTTCAAACCGCTTGAAATCCGGACAGAATGGCTGCGCAGTCTGATCGGCAACACGATTGCCGTCCCGCTGGCCGCAAAAACCGCACCGCACACCCTTAGCGCGGCTTTTGCGCCAGAACCCGCGCCCCAAGACTTTCTGGACCGCGCCGGCGGCGCTTTGGGGATGCGTCCATCCGCGTTTATCAGCGCCTCACAGGATGTGATCGGGATTGAACAGAGCATGCCGGCGCAGGTCGCCCGTTATGGCGACCTGAAAGTGCCTGGCTCCATATTGTTTGGAGCACAGGATGCGCTCTTGTCAGCCACGCAACACGGTGAATCAATGCAGGCGTTTGGTCTGAGTTTTGAACAGATCGAAGGGCTGGGCCATATGATCCCCCTGACAGTCCCGGACATCTGCAACAACTTCATTCGCGGCGTGGTACAAAATACAGAACCCAGGGCGACGGTTGTGCCGAATTCGGATTAGTCCCAGCTAAAATATTCCCAACAAAGGCGCCATTTCCCTCTTGACCCTCCCCAACCCCTCCCTTAAATCGCCATTCACTCATGGCGGAGTAGCTCAGTTGGTTAGAGCAGCGGAATCATAATCCGCGTGTCGGGGGTTCAAGTCCCTCCTCCGCTACCAAAACCCCATAACATATCAGTTAGAAACGTGAACTCAGCGTTGCTCTCACGTACCGCAAACATAGTTTGGGTGGCATTTTGGGTAACAGCAGACGAATTTTGTGTTCAAAAAGAACTGGGAATCGTCACGAAAAAGCGGGAAACGCCACACGCCGCAACCAGTCCCATTTCGCTCCAAGAGTTGAGATGCAGGCTCTCAGGGGCACCGGTGTAATCGCTGACTTACCCGCCGGTACCGAAGAAGTTGAGTAGACTTCTTAGTGATCAAGACGAAAGCAGCTTTGCACACACAGCCTTTCTTTCTCCATTTACAAATAATAACATTCATTTTATTGATTGTGTATGGATGGAAATGCATTTTCTCGCCGCACTTTCTTGTACAGCGCCGCTTGCCTTGGGATGCTTGGTACTCAATCCAGGATCGTGAGGGCCGAGTTGCAACTCGGCTCTTCAGCTCGGATTTCAACCGTATCAGACGGGTACCTGTCATTGCCACCGGAAATGGTCTTTGGGTCCATGCCGAAAGAAGAACTCGAGCAGCTTCTGAATCGCAATCGAGTGGGCACGACCAAGTACGAGCCAGAGTGCAACGTGGCGCTCTATCGTGATGGTAAAAACACGGTATTATTCGATGTCGGAGCTGGGCCGGATTTCATGCCCACGTCTGGCAAACTTATGGAAACTGTTGAAACAATCGGCCTGTCGCCCGAAGACGTTTCGCACGTGATTTTCACCCATGCGCACCCGGATCACATCTGGGGCATTTTGGATGACTTCGACGACCTGCTTTTCCCCAACGCGACGCATCACTTTGGCCGTAAAGAGTGGGATTATTGGTGGAACCCTTCAACGGTAGATTCAATAGGAGAAGATCGCGCTGCGTTCGCTGTAGGCGCGAAGCGCCGGATGGCAGAAATTGAGGATCAGGTGGCGTTCTTTGACGACGGACAAGAGATCCTTCCAGGCATTGCCGCCCGTGCAAGCTTTGGGCACACACCCGGCCACATGGCGTTTGAAATCCGCAGCGGCAGTGAATCCGTGATGATTGTCGGCGATGCGTTGGGAAATCCACACGTAGCTTTTGAACGGCCTGATTGGCACAGTGGTACGGATCAGGATCCACAGACAGCTGCAGCAACTCGTAGTTTGCTGCTAGATGAGATTTCTCGCGAGCAAATGAAGATAATTGGCTTCCACCTGCCGAATGGTGGAATCGGCCGGGTCGAAAAAACTGGCTCTGCGTATAAGTTCATTGGAGAACCAACATGATACGAACGCTTGCGATTGCCTTGGCCTTGGCCGCACCAGCTTGGGCAAGCGAGGAAATTGCAGACCAATATCCGCAAAGCGTGCTGTATTCCAAACCGGTCGAGTATTTCCCTGGCGTCTATTCCGCCATTGGCGCAACCGCACCACCAACCTACGAAAACTCTGGTCACAACAACAATCTCAGCTTCATTGTAACCGGTGAAGGTGTAGTCGTCATAAACGGCGGTGCAGCCTATGTCCTTGCCGAAGCGCTTCACAAGGAAATTCAGGCCATCACGGATCAGCCTGTCAGACTTGTCTTCAACGAGAATGGCCAGGGGCACGCGATGCTTGGCAACGCTTACTGGTCAGAACTCGGCATTCCGATCATCGCACATTCAGAAGCAGCGGCTGAATTCGAGGAATATGGCCTGCAAATTCTGCAAGGAATGCAGCGATACAATCAGGACAAGGCAGACGGAACATTCCTGGCCGGCCCAACCGAGACATTCGATGATGAATACGTGGTTGAGATGGGTGAATTCCGGATTGAGGCAAAGTACCTCGGCCCTGCCCATAGTCCCGGCGATATCTCGATCTGGTTGCCGAACCAAAGCCTTGTCATTGCGGGAGACATGGCGTTTCACGAACGCATGCTGCCAATCTTTCAAGACACCTATACAGCGGATTGGCTTGAAACTTGGGACACCGAATTCGAAGCTTTAGATGCCACTTATGTGATACCGGGACACGGCCATCCTACGAACATGGATCAGGTGCGCCGCTATACACGCGACTACCTGATATATCTGCGCGGCAAGATTCAAGAGCATATGGATGCAGGAGGTGATCTGGCTGAGGCTTACTACGTCGATCAGTCACCTTACGCCAACCTGGACACGTTTGAAGAACTGGCCACGAAAAATGCAGGGCGCGTTTTCGAACAGATGGAATTCGAGTAGCTCAGGAATGTTGCGGAACAGGGATTAGCATCAATAATCTATGCGTGCTGATCGCCCCGACCCACATGAAAAATACGGCAACCCATGCGGTCAATGACAGGGCGGACCCTCCTGAAAGCCCGGCACCCACCGCGCAACCTCCCGCCAGCATGGCCCCAAACCCCATGAGAACAGCCCCTACGAGGTAGCGTTCCATCTGAGTTTCCGAGCCAAATCGTTCGATCCTCCACTCCCCTGCAGTCAAGGCTGAGCCTGCCGCACCAATTACTACGCCTGGGACAAGGCCGATACCGAAGGACAACACAACGTTTCGACTTGCAACCAACGCCATTAGTGTGTCCGTGGCCGGTCCGGTAAACGTGACTGAAGACACAGGCACGACTTCAAAAGATGCTTGCGCGATGGCAAATGTTATCAACCAGCCGAGCGCCACAGCCAGGCCAACTCCTGCGGCCGCTATGATCCTTATAGGCGCGACTTTCCGGTGGGACGCAAAGACAATGGCCGACACCAATCCCAACGCTGCAACGGCTGTATAAACCGTTGGCGAGAACCCAAGTATTTCTGAAAGATCACGCGGCGCGCCTCCTGGGACAGCCCAGATACCAGACAGCAACTCGCGGGCGGGACTAAGAACACCTGTGTAGGCGGCTTGAGCCACTAAGGTCAAAACCAACCCCGTAACCAGGGCGCGCAGATTACCGCAGGAGGCTAATACCAAAAGGCGAGATGCACATCCACGCGCCAGAACCATGCCTGCGCCGAACATCGCTCCACCAATTACCGCGCCGCTCAGGCTACCTGTCGACGCGATTGCACGTGTCTCGGAAAGGTCTAGCCACTCAAACGCGATAAGCACCTGCACCAAGGCTAGCGCAGTGGTGAAGGCGATCAGCCAAACGGCCAAGCGGGGACCTAACTCGCCTTCGGCGACTTCGACTGCCGACGCTCTTAAACAAAAGTGAGACTTCTGAGCCGTCACGCCAAACAAGATACCGACGAGCACTCCGGCAAATGCCAAGGCGCCAGAGTCTCCCAACAGATCGATGAGTCTCTCCATCAACAGAAACTCTCACTTCGTAGCGTGTGCATCCTTGTCTTCGGTCAAGTTGTCATTGCGCGACCATTGGCCTGCGCGCCAACTGGCATTGCGTCCACAACTCACCCAATGCAGATACCAGTCGATCCACGTCTTCAGTAGAATGCATCGGCGACGGTGTAATCCGTAGACGCTCCGTTCCCTTGGGAACGGTTGGATAGTTGATCGGCTGGATGTAAATTCCATAGTCACGCATCAGTACATCAGAGATGAAGCGACACTTAACCGGATCGCCGACCATGACCGGAATGATGTGACTTGGGTTCGGAGTATGGGGAATACTCAGTTCGTCCAGCCTGTCTCGAACTTCGCGCACTCGCTGCTGGTGCAGATATCGTTCCGCATTGCTTTGCTTCAGGTGCCGAACCGAGGCTGCCGCACCTGCGGCTACGGCCGGAGGCAATGCAGTGGTAAAGATAAACCCGCTGGCAAAGGACCGGACGAAGTCCACAAGCTCTTTCGACGCCGCGATGTATCCACCGACGACACCGAAGGCTTTGCCTAATGTCCCCTCGATAACGGTTAGGCGATCCATCAGGCCTTCACGTTCGGCGATGCCACCGCCGCGCGGTCCATAAAGCCCTACGGCGTGAACCTCATCCAAATAGGTCATCGCGCCATAGCGATCCGCCAGATCACAGATCTCGGCAACTGGCGCGATATCACCATCCATGGAATAGACGCTTTCGAACGCAATGAGCTTTGGTGCGTTGGCTGGTATGTCAGCAAGCTGCCTTTCAAGGTCTGCAATATCATTGTGCTTCCAGATCCGCTTTTGACAACGGCTGTGGCGAATTCCCTCAATCATCGAGGCATGGTTCAACTCGTCTGACAGTACGGTGATACCAGGAATGCGGGAGGCCAAAGTTCCCAAAGCCGCCCAGTTTGAAACGTAGCCGGACGTAAATAGCAATGCCGCCTCTTTGCAGTGCAAGTCGGCTAGTTCCTGTTCCAGCAAAACGTGCTCATGAGTGGTTCCAGAGATATTCCGCGTACCACCCGCCCCGGCACCACACTCATCAATCGCTTGGTGCATTGCTGCAAGAATGCAGGGGTGTTGACCCATGCCAAGATAATCATTTGAGCACCAGACAGTGACTTTTTCGGGACCGTCTTCTGCGTAATTGCGCGCGGTCGGGAATGCACCGCATTGCCTTCCGAGATCCGCAAAGACCCTATAGTTCCCTTCATCTTGAAGCTGGTCCAGTTGATCACGAAAAAACTGCTGATAGTTCATTTCAATTCCCTACGGCCTCTTCGACGATCTCGGATAACAGAGTCTGAACCTTTTGCATTGGCCCGTCAGGGTAGCCTCGATATCCCACCATCACGCCACTGTCGTCCTCGGCTACAAAAATCCCGTAGGGGCAGAATCCGATATTCATAGGGTCGGCTTCCATCACCTCGCGCGAGGTTTTTGCCGAGCAGAAAATGAAGATGTCTGCGGCCGCAAATATCTGCTTGTCACTGCCGACATCAGCGCCCGTACGATTTAACATGTCGCCTACGTGGCTTACATGGTCGATGACCAGTCCCTGTCCGACAATCGCGGACTCGACGGCGAAGGTTGCATCATCAAAACTGCCGTCAAATGGGGCGGTGATGATCTCCTCTGCAAACGCATGGCTCGCCAGAACAGTGGAAAAAGCGGCTACAGCGATAAAGTGTTTCATGATTTTAATCCTCCTCTTGAGCCGCATCTTCTCAGATTGCTCATCAAGGTCTTTGACACCAGTCAAAGCCCCTGAATACCTTAACCGAACATGTCTGAAGTGATACCAGCGTACCAACCCAGCGACTCTTCATAAGTTGCTTTTCTCAAGTCCGCATCTTCGCCGGTCTGGCTGATAAAGCCGTCCACTTTGGCAATCTTTTCGGGAGTCGCTTCGTAAGTTGCGCCAACCTTGACGCCATTATCGGTGTCGATGAGCGACCAGCAGGTGTTGGAGAACTTGGCCGGAAACACTTTGGACCCGGTCAACGCACCTCGCACGGCATTCGCACAGACTTTCGCCTGACTGTTGGCCGAGAAGCCGGATTTGGGCATGTCACCCTGTTGGCTGGCGTCACCAAGAACGTAGATATCCAGGTCGGCTTTGGAGGACATATCCGCGGCGTTCACGGGTGCCCAGTTGCCATCGGTCACCCCTGCCATTTCCGCAATGCGTCCGGCTTTCATCGCTGGGATCACGTTGCAGACATCGACCTTGGTTTCTTCGCCGTCGATAGTAACGGTCATTGCATCCGGGTTTACGGCGACATTGCCGCCGCCGAAATCTTCGCCGATCCAGTCAACCATTCCTTCGTAGTGGTTGGCCCAACCCTCTTGGAACAATGACATCTTGGAAAACTTCGGTTTCGGGTCGGCAACGATGATCTTTGCTGTCGGGTTGTTCGCCTTCAGAACATGCGCAACCATTGAAACCCGCTCATACGGTCCGGGTGGGCAACGGTACGGGTTCGGTGGCGCGACCATTGCAAATGTACCGCCTTCGGGCATTGCCATGATCTGCGCCTTGAGAAGCTCGGTCTGAGATCCAGCCTTGTACGCATGCGGCATTTTATTTTGCGCCGAGACGTCCCAGCCCTCGACCGCACCATCAACAAAGTCGATACCCGGGCTCAGGATCAGCTTGTCATATGGAACGGACCCGCCACCTGCCAAGGACACAGTCTTGGCATCGCGATCCACCCCTGTGGCCCAATCATGCACCACGTTGATGCCGTAGTTCGCGGCAAGCGTGCCATAGCTGTGGGCAATGTCCGAAAGCTCCTGAAACCCTCCCAGATACAGGTTTGAGAAGAAACAGGTGTAATAGGTCCGCGACGGCTCGATCAACGTTACGTCGATCTCACCCCTGCTGTCTTTTGCGATGTAGCGCGCAGCAGTTGCACCGCCCGCACCGCCGCCGACAATTACCACGCGTGGTTTGCCTTGCGCCAACACCATCGGTGCCGATAACCCGGCTGCTACCACCCCGGCGGCTCCAAGAAATACTCGTCTATTTAGCGTCATCGCGATTCCTCCTCTTGGACACCGTCACTATGGATTATTGAAGTAGGCAGCCAATGCCGCGATCTCGTCATTGCTCAGCCGTCCGGCAATCATTCGCATGACCGGATGTGGCCGCTGTTTGTCTTTATATGCGTGCATGGCGACCACGAAGTCTTCGTCAGGCCAGTACACGATCGAGGGAATGCCCTCATCGCCTCCGTCGATCTGATGGCACGTTGTACATTCGCTGCTGAGATATGCGCCGTACTCCGGATCTCCTTGAATCGCCAAGATCGCGGGGTCGATAGAATGATCCGTGCCCTTCGCCGTCGGGTCCGCTTCTGGGATGTCCTGAGGATTGTCGGAAAAATCCCGCAAATAGGCGATCACGTTGGCGCGGTCTACCGGGTCTTTCAGGCCACCAAAACTCATCCTGGTGCCTGACGCGAATGCACGTGGGTTTTCGATGTACGCAGACAGTGTGTCAGCGTGCCACTCCAGACCCGAGCTACCCGCGCGCGCAAGGCTTTTGGAATAGCTAAAGCCATCCAGACCAGCTGCCCTGCGCCCAAAAATCCCATTCAGATGCGGACCGATTTTGTTTTCGGCCCCCTTTCCAACCTGATGACAGCCTTTGCATTTGGCGAACACGGCTTTCCCTGCCTCAGCATCGCCAAGGTCTTCTGCAGCGTAGGTCGATGAAGCAGTAGCCCCAAAGAACGCGGCACAGACAAGCGCGTTCGACCAACGCATCGTCAACTTCCAAACGTCTTAAGATAGATGATCAAAGCTTCGATATCGTCCTGTTTTCTAAGACCTGCAAAAGACATCCTTGTGCCTTTCATGTATTCCTTGGGCTTCGTAAGAAAGGCAGTCATTTCTTCATCGGTCCAGACTAGTCCTGCCTCCGCAGACGCCTGCATCGCTTTGGAGTATTTGAAGCCCTCGACCGATCCAGCATTAGCTCCGATTACCCCGTTCAGAGCAGGCCCAGTGCTGTGCTTTGCACCTTCACCAATTTGATGGCAGGATTTACACTTCTTAAAGACTTTCTCTCCGGCAGCAGCCAGTTCTGTAACCTCGTCTGTCACTTCGGTTTCTTGAGCGGCCGGTATGGCTGCGGCCTCTTCATCAGGCTTTGGCGCTGCAGTTGGAATGAACGAGGGGCCTTTAGCCGAAAACGTCGGCAACTCATCCGGGCTGGCATTATTCATGACCGAGTTCGAACCACCCTCCGCGGGTGTTTCAACCAGAAAAACAGAACGCATCGTGACGGCGGCCTCTGCCTTGCAGTTCTCCATGCAAGGCTCTTTGCGCCATTCAGTGTATTCGGTCTCGGGTCGTACATCGACAACGAAACCGTCCATATTGTACATTTTGAACTCGGCGAAGTTTTCGTTGTTCAGCTCGAAATCGTCATCCACCAAATCATTGGAGTAGAGGATGTATGCGACAATTGCGTAGGTCTCATCCGCTGTCAGCGTGCCCGCTTCACCAAAGGGCATTGAGCGGGAAATGTAATCCCAGGCAGTCGACAAATGTGGCCAATATGACCCAACGGTTTTTACAGGATCTTCGTCTGCAAGCGTGTCAAACCCACCGGCCAGAACAGGCCAGTTATCGGCACCTTCGGCAAATTCACCGTGGCACGACGCACAGCGGGCCACAAACACCTCTTCTCCGGTCCAGACGTCGCCTGAACCTACGGGTAGGCCACGCCCATCAGGCAAGACGTCAACGTCCCAGGCCGCGATCTCTTCCTTCAGTGCCGACCGCCCAAGCCCAAGGCTACTCTCGCGGATGGGCGCGGATGCGGTCAAGTTCGCACCATTGGCGACCCGTTCTGCCGCCGCTGCCCGGATTTCTTCGACTTTGATCTCCAGTTCGGCTGCTCGTTTGGATTCTGCTTCCGCATTCTCCTGGGCAACTGCTGCATGCGCCTCAACCTGCCCTATCCGGGTCTCCAATGTCTCAATCTTCGAGTGGCCGTAGTTCCGGTTCGCGAAAGACACAGCTACCGCAAGCACCAACGCCGTACCGCCAAATACGGGCAGGAAAACATGACTAAGAGACTTCAACATTCTCGGCGATCCCTTCTGCGCTCACGTACCAAGTCTGGATACAGTTGTTGTGGTAGACCGAGTTTTCTCCGCGTTTTTCACGCAACTGGTCTTTGGTTGGTTGCACATAACCGGTCTCGTCTATTGCCCGGGCCTGCAAGAGCATTGGCACCCCGTCCCAGTTCGTATCGAGATAGAAACGTGTAAGAGCCTTTGTGTCGCCCTGCTTACCAAGACGCGCTGTCTCCCATGTGATCCCACCGTCCTTTGACACATCGACCCGTGTAATTTGTCCGTGGCCTGACCAGGCAAGCCCGGAAATGACCAGCGGACCCGGTCCGTGTTTGATCGGCATTTGCGGGCTGGGTGAGGTGATGACAGACTTAGCATCCATCACCCAAGTCCATTTCTGGGCCGTGCCATCGACGTAAACATCGGTGTATTTTGATGTTTCTTCGCGGCTTTCGACCGCCATATCGACAACCTCGATCCGGCGCAGCCACTTGACCCACATGTTGCCTTCCCAACCCGGCACCACGAGACGCACAGGGTACCCATGCTCCATCCGCAGCGCTTCGCCATTCGCCTTGAATGCAACCAACACGTCATCCAGCGCTTTTTCCATCGGGATAGAGCGGCCATTGGACGACGCATCTGCGCCCTCAACATAGACCCATTTGTCAGGTGTGATGTCGGCACCTGCTTCCTGCAACAGCGTGCGCAGCGGAACACCGGTGTATTCCATGTTGTGAATCATGCCATGAGTAAATTGGACGCCGTTGAGTTGCGCACCAGCCCACTCCATACCCGTGTTCGCCGCACATTCGCAGAAATACACGTGGTTTTCGCGCGGGAACCGCTCAATGTCTTCGTATGTAAAGACAAGCGGGCGATCAACCAGCCCGTTGATCATCAGGCGGTAGTCCTCCTTGCGCAGCTCGATCGCACCTGAATGGTGACGCTCAAAGGCGCATCCCTGCGGAGTGATCGTGCCATCGAGCGCGTGGATCGGCGTGAAGTTGATCGACGAAATCGGAGAGGCGGTCAGCCATTCCACATTGCGGCGCACGACATGGGATTCAAAGCTGATCGGCATGCCATAAGGCGTCTCATCAACACCTGCCCCCGTATAAGATGCCCAATCCTGAAGCTCTGTTATCAGTGGGTCGAGTGTTTCTGCCGCTGCCGCACCTGCAACGGATCCTGCGGCGACCGCGGCACTGCCTTTCAGGAAGGCCCGGCGGGACGGTTTGAACGCGTCATCCATATCTCTTAGGTCTCCATCGGTTTCTTAAGCGCCGATTACTTCGACACTGGTGTTCTCTTGCACCGTTACGGTGCCAAGGTTGCGAACATGGTTTTCGACGACATCCCAAATCGGCGGGCCCTCGGTGCCTTCGTTGACGCTGGCCCAACCGGCCACGACATAGGACTTGGCCGGGTCGATCGCCTCACCGGTTTTCAACAGCGTCATGTCGCTGATCCTCTGCCCCTGCGGCTTGGTTACGTCGATCCGATAACCCAGCCCGCCAACGCGGACCATGTCGCCACCCTGCTGGTAATAGGGGTCGGGATTGAACAGATTGTCGCCGACATCTTCCAGGATGACATGGATGAACTCCCCGGTCATTTCTGTGCGATAGGCGTTCGGATAGGACATCGAGGTGACGTTCCAAATATCCTCGCGCGTTATTTCCTGTCCCGGCAGGATTGACGGCCCCCAACGGACGCCGGGCGACATTGCGATATCTGCCTCACGCTCATTGATCAGAGCATCGCAGATCAGGTCATCCCAAGTGCCGTTGAAGTTGCCGCGGCGGTACAGCAACGAGTCTGTTTTGCCGATCACCTCGCTCAGCGCCGCCTCATAAGGCGCGCGCTGATCATTTATCAGAGCAGTGATCGCAGGATCTGGTGCAATAACATCAGAGAAAATCGGGATAAGCTTGTGCTTTAGCCCCATCATCTGCCCATCCCGCACGTCGAGATCCACACGGCTGACGAATTTGCCGTTCGATCCAGAGGCGATTATATGCGTTTTACCCACCAGAACCGGCTCGGGCAGTGCGTCATGGGTGTGGCCACTGAGGATAACGTCTATCCCCTGAACGCGACCCGCCATCTTCTTATCCACATCAAAGCCGTTATGGCTTAGGACGACAACGACATCGGCGCCGGCATCGCGAACTTCGTCCACCATTTCCTGCATGTTCTCATCCCGGATCCCGAACGAGTATTCGGGGAACATCCATCCCGGATTTGCAATCGGCATGTAAGGGAAGGCCTGTCCGATCACCGCAATCTTGGAACCGCCCCGATCAAAGAACTTGTAGGGTTTGAACATCTCTGCGGGCTCATCCCATTCCGCGTCAAAAATGTTCTGCCCCAAGGCGGCAAAAGGCAAACCTTCGACAATCTCATTGACACGATCACTGCCCAACGTGAACTCCCAATGGAAAGTCATCGCATCGGGTTTCAGCGCATTCATGACGTTGACCATGTCCTGACCGGCCGTCTGATAGCAGGTGTAAGAACCGTGCCAAGTATCACCCCCGTCAAGAAGCAACGCATCAGGACGGTCCGCTCGAATGGCGTTGATGACAGTTGAGACCCGATCCAAGCCACCCACCCGACCGTAGGTCTTGGCCAGTGACTCAAAATCGGTGTAGGTCAGCGCATAGGCCGACGGGCTTCCATCTTCTATCCCGTATGCCTTGCGGAACGCGGCGCCAGTAACATGCGGCATCTGTCCTCTTGCATCGCCAATACCAAGATTGACTTCGGGTTCACGGAAATAAATTGGTTTGAGTTGCGCGTGAATGTCGGTGACATGAATCAGGCTGATATTGCCAAAGGTCTCGAACTCTAGCAGTTGATCCTGCGTTAGACTTTGCTGCGCAGCAAGCTTGGCCCAGTTGCCAAACCCGGACGCTCCGAACAGAGCCGAGGCCGCAATTGAAACCTGCAAGAAGTCACGTCGAGAAATCATCTATCAGCTTTCCTTTTACACATATATATGTGTGAATGTTATATAAGTGAAAAACCCGCTCCGGGCATTGCCCAGGCGGGTCATTCGTTATTGACGTACAGCTGGGGTTTCGACTGAAAGCCCGTTGCCACGCGAAGCGACATAGAGCTCCAGTGCCCGGAACTCGTCCGACCCTTCGGCAAAGGTTTCCGCACGTGTATCGCGAATACAACCGCGGAACCGATTGTGGCGCGAGATCAGTTTGGCCTGCTTCAAACGATAGGTAGGGAATCCATTTATCATACCCTGGCTCAGGTGATCCGCTCGGATCATATTGCCCCAGTTTTCTTCATGACAGTTGGCACAGCTCAGTTCCAACTGACCGTAGCGGGTATAATAGATTTCCTTTCCCTGTTCCCAGAATGGCGCGGCATCACCATCAATAGCAACGTTCATGGGCATCCCGCGTGACTGCAGACCGATCAATGCGACCATACCCTGCATGTCACCACCAGACCATTTCCAGGCATCGGCCTCCATGCGATCGGTACGGCACTTGTTGATCAGATCTTCCATAACCACCAGCTCGCCGCTTTCAGCATCGACCTTGGGCATGGACGCCTGCAATCCTTTGAAGCTTTCCACTCCATCATGGCACGAGGCACAACTTTCACCTGCAGCACCATCAACTGCCTCATAGAGGTCGGCTGCCTGATCGACGAAGATCATTGCCGGATTGTCAAAATCATCAATCTGCAGTGCCTGAGTTTCATCTGTGCGGAAATGCCAACCCGAATAGACCGTGTCCAAATTCTCCAGATGCGCCGAGGCCTCGGTGACCGAGGTCATATTCAGCTCGTCATTGATCACAAGATTATCTTCGTCCGGTCCAGCCATTGCTGCCATTGGGAAAGCCAGAACAGCCGCGATCGCCGTAAGTGCCTTGGTATTCATTACGTTCCTCCCTTGGTGGGCCAGCGCCAGAAATCACAACCAGCGCTTACCTTCCTTAGTGGTCGAGCCGTCAGGCGATCTCGATCGTTTTCTTCTCGTCGTAAACTGAGCCATCATCATCGTACCAGGTGAAGACAAACTCACCGGCCTCGGGCACGGTTGCTTCGAACTGGAAGTACGGATTTGTCGAAATCGCAGGCTCCATAGTCACATCAATCACCATTTCACCGTTAAACTCGCAGGTGAAACGGTTGATGATCGAACGCGGGATGACGTTGCCTTCTTTATCCTTGCGCTGGCCGCTTTCCATCTTGTGGCTGATCAGTGTCTTGATCGTAACAGCTTCGCCAGCAGCGGCTGTCTTTGGAACCTTGACGCGGGGCTTTACACCGGATGCCATTGGTTAATCTCCTGTTCTTCAGGGCGCGTGGCGATTAACCGCCGCACCCTCCGATTGTCACTTTTACGGTCGCGGACGCTTTGGCAAAACTGCCATCTGCCATCTTCGCCACGGCAATGACATCCTGCGTTCCGGCAAGACGGATGCGGGTTGAAGCGGCTTGTTCAGCAGCCAGCGGGCCGAAATTGAACGTTGCCACGCCCGGTTCGGGGTTGCCTGCGGCCACGATCAGAATTGCAGCTGCGCCCGGAGCACTGACTTCGATTGGTACGGTGTTTCCGTTTTCCGCGATTTCCGGTGCCGTCAGTGTAACACCGCCATCAGCCACATCTGCCCCGCCTGAAAATGCGGAGATCGCATCTTCAGCAGCTGCATTCGCTCGTAGCGGCATAATTGTCAGGAACGCGGCGCCCAGCCCAAGGGCCAGAGTCTCGCGGCGAGAGAGTTCCATTTTCAATCTCCTTTGAATCTTCGAAAAGTCACGCCAGAAGGCGAGATTATTCCTCTTTCAGTGTCGCTAGAAACGCGACCACGTCCTCGATTTCCTGTGCAGTCAGGATCGTCGTTAAAGGCGCCGTTGGCGCTTTGCCCGTATAGGCATCGCCTGGACGGATATATCCGTCATCCTTGTAGAACGCCGGCATTACCGTGCCTTCGAACGTCATTTTTGCGTTTGCGACTAAACCGCGAAGCTCTGCTTCGGTCCAACGATCACCGGCGCCATCCAGCATCGGGCCAACCTCACCATGGAACGGAATGTCCGCCAAAGCTGAGACCGCGTGGCAGGCCACGCAATTACCTTTGGACTTGTCGCCAACGATGAGTGCGCCATTTGCCGCGTCCCCATTAACATCGGTCAGAGAGACCTCGATTGCACCATAGTCGTCATAGGGTACGTCTTTCGGACTTGTCTCTTCGGCAAATGCGGCAACGCCCATCATAGCGGATGCCAGTGTTAAGAGTCTCAGCTTCATGATCCCTCCCATTTGCTACCGCGCCTGTGGCGCTTTGCGACCCAAAGACTTTGTGCACCGTAGTCGACGAACATGGTTTATCGCAACATCAAATTCATCATAATGAATTTTTTTATCTGTAACGCCCAATCTCACTCCTGCGAAATATTGTTTCGCTCCTGAATGCGCCGCGCGTGATACCTTTGGAAATCTTCGCCATTATCAAGTTCATATCGCTTCTGATCGACCCAGGTGAAAAGGTCTAAGGTTGTTCCCTTGGAGAATGCTCCCGGCATTACAGCAACGGCAGCATCGATGGCTGAGGCATCCTCGGGCACCTCTTCCGGCAGAAATACAAGCGTTGGGGTAAACAGAATCCCCCATTTGCGCATCAGCGCTCTCTGCTCATTCTCTTCTCCGTCAAAATCAGTGGCCGTGGTGCTTCCATGCAAATCCAGCTGGACGACAAAAAAGTTCTCTTCGATAAACGCCGGCAGGTCGGGCTGTGGGAAAACCTCTTCGTGCATCTTTTTACAGTAGATGCAGCCCCGTTGTTCAATGAACAAAACCAACCGCTTACCTTCACCTGACGCTTCTTCAAGATCCTCGCGAAGATCTTTGAACGTGTCACGCATCCACGGTGTTTTATGCAATCCATCGTCGCCCAGATCAGCAGCAGAGACTGCAGCCCCTATCATGCATGCGATCAAAACTGACAAAGTGCGTTTCATGTCTTCCTCCCGGATTAACCAATGGCCGCAAGCCAGGGCATATAGTCCAGCATCCATTGTGCGATGTGATTGATCGAGTTGGTTGCGATCAGGACCCCGAACAGGATCAACAGCCCCCCCATTGCCATTTCGATCTGCGGCAAGTGCTTCCTGAACCGCACCATCCATTGCATGAAGGGGCGAACCAAAAAGGCCGCCAGAACAAACGGTGCAGTCATTCCAACCCCGTAAACGAACAGAAGCCCCGCGCCCCGCCAAGCCGTTTCGGTTCCGGCCGCTGTAAACAGGATTGCAGCGAGCACCGGCCCAACACAGGGCGTCCAGCCAAAAGCAAATGCCAATCCAAGTACATAAGCCCCAGTGAGGCTCACGTTTGATGTCTCGCCAATATCTGCACGTAACTGCCGATACAGGAACCCGATGCGAATTAACCCCAGGAAATGCAGGCCCATCGCTATGATGATGGCTGCAGCAATCCAACGCAGAATATCGAAGTATTCTCGTACCAGCTGACCAAATATCGAAGCCGTGGCCCCGAGAGCCATAAAGATGGTTATGATTCCAGCCGCAAATGCGATTGCAGCAAGCGTTGCCCGGCGGCGAACCTCGCTGGAAATGGCGGATGTCGCTGTAATCTGCTCCATCCCGACACCCGCCAGATAACTGAGGTAAAACGGCACAATTGGCAGGATGCAGGGCGACAGAAAGGACAAAAGTCCGGCGACCAAAGCTCCTGCAAATGTAATGTCGAGCATGGTCAAACCTGTCCTGGCGCGCTATCATTCACACATTCAAAATTATAAAGATATGTCACTGCGGTCAATCGGAGCTTTGGATGCGCCACCTAATCCTACGTTTGCTTGCGATCACGTTGCTTGTTTTTCCCGTGGCTTTACGGGCCGAAATGACACTTCTGATGGCAGAAGAAGATGGGTGCATGTGGTGCGCCCGCTGGGACTCCGAAATTTCAGAAATCTACACTAAGACACCTGAAGGAAATGCCGCACCGCTTCGGCGTGTCGATATCCACGCAGCCATGCCTGACGACATCACATTGGAACGGCCTCTCTACTACACACCAACCTTTGTTCTGTTGGACAATGGCCGAGAGGTCGGACGAATCGAAGGCTATCCCGGTGAAGATTTTTTCTGGGGTGTGTTGGGCGTTTTACTGCGTGACGCTGGGATACTAATTGAGACCTCTGGATAAACTGCGGTATATTACATAAACTGTTTTGAATGCGTGAAGCCATGAAAGCGAGGCGATCTTGTTGGACAAATCTTCGAACCTGCCTGTGTTCTCCAAGGACATGTGCGCCGAAGACATGGACAGAATGATGGAGAATGCTCAGACCGCGTCAAATTTCCTCAAGGCAATCAGCCATGAGGGGCGCCTGATGATTTTGTGTTATCTGTCGTCAGGGGAAAAATCGGTCACGCAGATGGAGGAAATGCTCTCAGCGCGTCAAGCCGCGGTATCTCAACAACTCTCCCGCTTACGCTTCGAGGGCTTGGTGAAGACACGACGCGAGGGGAAAACGATCTACTACAGATTGGCTGATGATCGTTCGACCCAAATCCTGGAAGTCGTTTACGACCTTTTCTGCAGGGAGAAGTAGAAGCCGGTCAGAAAGCCGCCAGCTTTGGGAGGAGACTGGCAATGCTCGAAGCATTGGGAGACACAAATACCGTTGCTCTGATCGGTTTGATTGGTGGCATCGTATTGGGATTGGCCGCACGCATCGGCCGTTTTTGCACGTTGGGTGCAATCGAAGACTACCTTTACGCAGATGATGACCGGCGGCTGCGCATGTGGGCAATGGCAATCGGTGTTGCGATTGTCGGCAGCCACACCGCTATGGCGTTGGGGGGACTTGACCCTGTCGGAACAAGGTATCTTGCGCAGACCTGGAACCCCCTCGGTTCGATCGTGGGGGGCCTCATGTTCGGGTACGGAATGGCCATCTGCGGTAACTGCGGCTATGGTGCGCTGGCAAGGCTGGGAGGTGGTGACCTTCGATCATTCGTTATTGTTTTGATCATGGGTCTTTCCGCTTATGTCGTAATGTCCGGACCCCTCGCCTATCTGCGGGTATGGATATTTCCAGAGGAAATGGATCTCAATGGCCCCCAGAGCATTAGCTTTCTTGCCGAACGGTTGACCTCTATTCCAGCTTGGCTCATTGGCTCTGTTATCGGTGTGGCTTTGGTGTTTTTTGCTTTGGCAAGCCATCGCTTCCGCCGCGCTCCGGCACAGGTGTTTTGGGGGTCTGTAGTTGGACTGGCAATCGTTTCGGGCTGGTTTGGCACGAATTGGGTTGCAACACATGGTTTCGATGGTGAGCCGGTGCAAACCCATACCTTCGCGGCACCCCTGGGTGACACAATATTCTACCTTATGACTGCGTCCGGAAACACTTTGTCCTTTGCGGTCGGATCAGTCTCCGGCGTTCTCATTGGCGCGTTTCTGGGGTCGTGGTCTAAGGGCCATTTCCGATGGGAAGCATGCGAAGATCCACGTGAACTCAAGCGGCAAATGCTGGGCGCTGCGATTATGGGTCCAGGTGCGATCATCGCGGTTGGTTGCAGCGTCGGTCAAGGCATATCTGCATTCTCACTTCTGGCCTACAGCGCGCCCGTAACATTCGCTGCAATCTTTGCAGGCGCAGCACTTGGATTGAGACAGCTTGTGTCTGGATTGTCCTTCATAACTGAGCGTTGAGTTCACAGTTCAAATCAGCGGGAATCCGGGTTTGCACCGGTGCAGCTGATGCGCTGCACCAAGACCTAAAGAAACCCGGTTAATTTGTGATGGTGCTGGCGACTCTGCCATCACAAAAGCAAGCCAAAACGCTCTCTTTCCGACTTTGTCCTCGATCTCGCTTCTAAGGACATACCAAGGCTTATCGAGCCCTTGCTTCAGCCTGTTCTCTGCGCCCTCAGAAGGTCGGGACAAACGCGCAAACGAAAAATGTGTTATGATGGCCCCTTAGAAAAGGGGGCTACTATGTACAATCCCGTATCATCTATCTCAAAATTTCGGATCGGCTTGTCGGCATTGAACATCGCCGAACAGAAGTCAATTTTTGACTGCCTTCCCGCCGCTGTTCAGGCGGCAGTGTGGCAAGACCGGCTTAGTGAAGGCATTGCGGCACTGTCTGACAAGTCTCAGTGCCGGTTACTTTCCGAGCTACAGGATTTACTCAATCCTGACTGCTACTCCGAAGACAAAGCGAACCATACGGCCACTTCTCGTCTTGAGGAGTTGTCGCCTGTGATCGAGAAGGTTTTTCCAGATCACTCGGTGTTTCATAAATATACGCAGCAACTCGGCGACAATGCTTGCGAAAGACCGATTATCGAAATTGCCAAAGGCGCGCCGCCTACGTGCACATGTTCGTCTTCGAGATCCTGTATGTGGTGGCACAATGATTGTGGGGCAATGCAGGAATGTCTTGCCGGTGGGTGCAAGAAGACTAACGTTGGATGTGGGGTCCTGTGGCTTCAGACATGCGATGGCCTTTGCACTGGGAACTGGTGCTGAAGAACGCAGGAAAGCTCTACCTATTCCGGCAGCAAAGCCTTTGCTTTCTTTGCCGAATTACAGGCCTGTGTTGAGGTCTAAATCAGGCGCGTCGCGCGTCACGGTGTGACGATCAACCTTCCCGGATTTGTCGATCTGAACAATCAGAGACTCAGCACGTTGAAAGCGGTCAAAATAAGGAAAGTTGACGTGGTCCAGATGCGTCATGTCCTGGCACTGCATCTGATAGTCTGCCCTGAATTCGGTATGCACATTTGATCCGTTGTCTACGACCGGTCCCAACCCTTCACCAGACAGCGTGACATTGGCCGAGACAGTGAAACACCCCGCCTCTTCAGGCAAACTGAACAGATCAAGGGGGTTGGACAATTCAGAAATGGCTCCGGCGACCGAGGCCTGATCGCCTTCGGTTTCCGCTGGGCCTTCGAACCCCAGGACGTCAAGACCAGGAACCACAAGGGAGATTGAAATCCCGGCTTCCGAAAAGGAAACCGCCAATCGTCCCTGCCCATGCTCGTGCTGATTTGCAACCTGGGACTGAGGCAACGCGTTTACCGGGAAAAGCGTTAATACAAACACTAAGAACTTCATGACCATGGAACCATCTGAAAAGAATCAACTAAGCGACTCTAAACTGAAAAACATTCGCGCAATCGCGTCACGATACACCAAAGCCCACTAGAATTGGGTAGGAATGAGCTATTTTCGCTCACAATTTACCTGACTATAAAACTCAGGTTGACTTAGTTGACTATTTCTATCAGTTATTTGGTCGAGCGTCGCATCGCGCGAACCCATTGTTATCTGACAAGAAAGACTACCCCCCAATGAATACCCCCCTGATCCTGACAAGCGCCGTGGCTCTGATGACCGCCACATCTGCTTTTGCAACCGAGACCCCCTCGAAAGTAGATGTTCTGAATACCTACGCCAATATCGCCGAGGCGAAGTACGATGACAGCCTGATTGCAGCCAAATCGCTGCAGCGCGCCGTGACCGCGCTGATTTCCGAACCAAACGACGCAACACTGAATGCCGCCCGTTCCGCTTGGATTGCGGCCCGCGTCCCTTATCAGCAGACCGAGGTTTATCGGTTCGGAAATGCGATCGTTGATGATTGGGAAGGTAAAGTGAACGCATGGCCCTTGGATGAGGGCTTGATCGACTATGTAGACACCACCTACGGCGGCCCGAGCGACGAGAATGAGTTCGCCGCATTGAACGTCATCGCCAACCCAAGCTTTGAACTTTCAGGCGAACCAATCGATGCCAACGACATCACTCCGGAACTGCTGTCTGGCACCTTGCACGAAGCAGACGGGATCGAGGCCAACGTCGCCACTGGTTACCACGCGATTGAGTTCCTGTTGTGGGGCCAGGACCTGAACGGCCACGGTGAAGGCGCGGGTAGCCGTCCATGGACGGACTATGCCCAAGGTGATGCCTGCACCGGCGGCAACTGTGACCGCCGCGCCCAGTACCTTGAGGCCGTGACTGAACTGCTGGTCACCGATTTGGAATGGATGGCGACCCAGTGGCAGGACGGAGGCGCGGCCCGAACCTCCCTGACCGAAAATGAAAGCGCAGGAATAAGCGCGATCCTCACCGGAATGGGCTCGCTGTCCTATGGTGAGCAGGCCGGTGAGCGGATGCGTCTTGGCTTGATGTTGAACGATCCCGAGGAAGAGCATGACTGCTTCTCGGACAACACGCATAACAGCCACTACTATGATGGTCTTGGCATTCAGAACGTCTATTTGGGCAGCTATACCCGCATCGACGGAACTCCTGTCAGCGGCGCATCGCTTTCGGACTTGGTGATTGCCTCCGACCCATCTCTTGACGCCGAGATGAAGCTGAAGCTGGCCAACACAATGCAGGCGCTGGGTCGGATCAAATCCACAGCCGAGGCCGGGTTCGCCTATGACCAGATGCTGGAACGCGGCAACGAAGGTGGCGAAGTTTTGATCATGGGCGGTGTGAACGGGCTGGTGGACCAGACCAAGACAATCGAGCGGATCGTCACCATTCTGGACGTCGATCAGATTGAGTTCGAAGGATCTGAAAGCCTGGATAATCCGACAGCTGTTTTCCAGTAAACCTAGCGGTTCGGGGGCGGAGGATTATCCCGCCCCCAACTCATTTTCGGCTAACTGACAGTATGCCGCAGGACACGCACTTAATAACTGACTAATATAGTCGGAATACAAACCAGAGCGCCACCTCCATGATCGTCTGCCATTGCACCAAGATCACAGACACCGAGATTCATGCCGCCATTGACTGGATGCGCGTTTCCGACCCTAGGGCAGTCATAACCCCTGGCAAGATCTATCATGCCCTTGGAAAATCAGCGGATTGTGGCGGATGCATGCCGCTTTTCCTAGACACCATGCGCGCCAGCGATAATCTGGAAGTCCCCATGCAGCTTTGTGCATTACGCACCAAGGCATCACAGGAGAGTGTAGATGAAGGGCGATCCCAAAGTCATAGAATACCTCAACAAATCTCTGCGGCATGAATTGACGGCAGTCAGCCAGTATTGGCTGCATTACCGTCTGCAAGAGGATTGGGGCCTGACCCACATGGCAAAGAAAAGCCGTGAGGAAAGCATCGAAGAGATGGGTCATGCCGACAAGCTGATCGAGCGCATAATCTTTCTGGAAGGTCACCCCAACCTGCAGAAACTGGACCCGCTTCGGATTGGACAGACCCCGAAGGAAACTCTGGAATGTGATTTGGCTGCCGAGAATGATGCGCGTGCCCTGTACGTTGAGGCCCGTGAATATTGTCGAGAGGCGGGTGACTACGTGACTATGTCTCTGTTCGAGAACCTGATCAGTGACGAAGAAGGCCATATCGACTTCCTCGAAACACAGCTTGATTTGTACGAAAGGATTGGCGAAGCCAATTATGCGCAACTTAACGCATCGAAAATGGACGAAGGCGAGTAAGCTCTCGCTTGTAGCGGTGGCTGCGATTGCAGCCACCCCGATCCTGTCCGCTGAACTGCAGGATCTGCATCTCAACTTCCAACCCAGAACCGAAGATGAAAAGGCCCGGATCGCGGATGTGATCGCCGCGCCCACGGATTTCGACGCCGCGCAACGGTTCGAGGACCTGCCCGCCGGTGCTGCAACCGTAAGGGCACGTCAGGACGCAGATGCATTTTCGCAACCTTCGGGCAATCTGAAATTCGAACAGGAACTGGATTTCAAGGTCGGCAACGGGCTGTTCAAGAAAATCTGGGTGTCTTCGCCTTCCTCGACCCTGGCCTCGGACGGTTTGGGGCCATTGTACAACGCGCGCTCTTGCCAACGATGTCACATTAAGGACGGGCGCGGCCACACACCAAATGGGCCCGATGACGGGGCCGTTTCGATGTTCCTTCGGGTCTCAATCCCCGGTGGCGGCGCAATCGATGAAATCGCGGACTACATCGCCACTCAGCCCGAACCCAATTACGGCGGGCAGATGCAGGATCTGGCCCTCGCGGGCCACCCCGCCGAGTACCGGCTGGACATCACCTATGAAGACCTTCCTGTCGCGCTATCAGACGGCGAAACGGTCATTCTCCGCAGCCCGACCTATACCGCGGCGGATCTTGGATATGGCCCGCTGCACCCCGAGGCGATGCTGAGCCCGCGCGTGGCTCCGCAGATGATCGGCCTGGGATTGCTTGAGGCAATTCCCGTGCAGGACCTGCTGGCCCAGGCCGACGCGGATGACGCGGATGGCGATGGTATTTCCGGCCGCCCCAACATCGTTTGGTCAACCGAATATGGTGAACCGATGATGGGCCGGTTCGGACACAAAGCCGGGATGCCCACGATAATGGAGCAGTCTGCTGCAGCTTTTGCAGGGGATATCGGCATCTCAAGCCCGCTTTACCCTGCTGGCTATGGGGAGTGTACGGAATTGCAGGTGGATTGCGTTGGCGCCCCCCATGGGGACAACGATGACCGTGTGTTTGAAATCGACCAACTGGGCATGGACCTCGTTGCGTTTTACAGCCGCAATCTGGGCGTACCCGCGCGGCGCGATATCGGTGACCCGCAGGTCCTGCACGGCAAGCAGGTATTCTTCGATACCGGCTGCGCCTCGTGCCACACGCCATCCTATGTCACCCACCGGATGGACGACCGGCCCGAGCACAGTTTTCAGCTGATCTGGCCCTATACGGATCTTCTGTTGCATGACATGGGCGATGGTCTGGCCGACAACCGACCCGAAGCACGCGCAACAGGCCGGGAATGGCGCACACCCCCGCTTTGGGGGATCGGCCTGACCGGGCAGGTCTCTGGCCACACACAATTTCTGCATGACGGGCGGGCGCAGTCGCTGTTGGAAGCTATTTTGTGGCACGGCGGAGAGGCACAATCGGCGCGCGACACCGTTGTGTCTATGCCAAAACCTGACCGCGACGCTTTGATCCGCTTTCTGGAGAGCCTCTGATGCGTGCCCTCGGCCTGGCCATTGCCCTTATTCTGCCCCTGTCAGCCTTGGCGCAAAATCCCAGCCAGATCCTGACAGATGTTGTTGAAGGGCACATTCTTCCCGGATACGCACAGCTATCTGACGCAACAGCTGCGCTGGATGCGGCCGCGCAGGCGGATTGCACAGCCGCTTCACTGAACCTTCGTGCAGCCTATCACCTGGCATTCGACCGCTGGGTCACGGTAAGCCACTTGCGCTTTGGCCCCTCCGAGGTCGATGACCGCGCATTTGCGATGGCATTCTGGCCAGACACAAAAGGGTTTACACCCAAAACCCTATCCGGCCTGATTGCCACCCAAGACGCGGTGGTTGACACCCCCGAGGCTTATGCCGAGGCTTCGATCGCGGGACGCGGGTTTCTTGCACTTGAAATGATGCTATTCGACCCAGCCCTCGTGGATCAGGGCGACAGGGCCTATCGATGCGCTTTGATCCGGGCGATTGCTGCAGATATAAACCGCAATGCCAAGGCGATGGATCACGACTGGCGACCCTTCTCTGCCAACCTGACCATGCCCGGCGGAGACAGTCCTTACCGGTCTGCTGATGAGGCCATGCAGGAACTTTACAAAGCTCTGATCACCGGATTGGAATTCACTGCCGAAACACGCCTTGGACGCCCTATGGGCACCCTAGAGCGCCCCCGTCCCAATCGGGCCGAAGCGCGCAGGTCTGAACGGTCACTACGCCAGGTCGAACTGTCATTGATCACGCTACGCGATCTGGCCACCCGGCTGTCCGCAGATCATCCGCAGATTGCCGCTGATTTGGATAATGCGTTCGACAAGGCTATCATCCGCACGCGTGAGTTAGACGACCCTACACTGGCCGGTGTCTCGACACCTTCGGGTCGGATACGGGTCGAAGCCTTGCAGCAGATGATCAACGACATCCGCACGATTGCAGCAACCGAGCTGGGCCCGACCTTGGGTATCAGTGCCGGATTCAATTCGCTGGACGGGGACTAAGCCATGACAAGCCGTCGACAATTCCTTGCGGGCCTGGCTGCAGCCAGCCTTGCCCCAACACAAGGTTGGTCGACTGTCGGCGCGCCAGATTTCCTGGCGGCGGCGCTGTTTCCGGACGGCACCTATCGGCTGGCGGGCCTGAGTTCTGAAGGCGGTATCTTATTCTCTCTCCCCCTGCCGGCGCGCGGCCATGCCGCTGCGGCGCATCCCTTGCGCGCGCAAGCCGTGGCTTTCGCCCGCCGCCCTGGCACCTTTGGCGTGGTGATCGATTGCAAGAGCGGAACCCAAACCGCACGGATGGATGCTCCCAAAGGCCGCCATTTCTATGGCCATGGCGTGTTTTCCCGGGATGGAACCCATCTGTTCACCACCGAAAACGACTATGAGGCCGGTGAGGGTGTGATTGGCGTTTGGGACTCGGAGGACTACACGCGGTTGGGCGAGTTTTCTTCGGGCGGGGTCGGGCCGCATGATATGCGGATCATGCCGGATGGGGAAACTCTGATCATCGCTAATGGCGGCATTGAAACACATCCTGAAATGGGCCGAACCAAGCTGAATCTGCCCATCATGCAACCGCGCCTAAGTTATCTGAGTCTGTCAGGCTCGGTCCTGGAACAGATAGAGCTGCCCCGGACACTGCATAAAAATTCGATCCGGCACCTTGCCGTTCGATCCGACGGTCTGGTTGGGTTTGCAATGCAATGGCAGGGCAACAGGTTAACCCACCCGCCTTTGCTGGGACTGCACAAAAGAGGCGAGGCTCTGCGCCTGCTTGCAGCCCCGGAATCGGTGCAAAGTGCCTTGCAGGGTTACGCTGGCAGCATTGCTTTTGCCGGGGACGGCAAAACCATCGCCATCACCTGCCCTCGCGGCAACAATTTGCTCCGGTTCGACAGCTTGACCGGTCGACTTAACGACACGACCCCGCTTGAGGATGTCTGCGGCCTGGGTGCCGGGCCTTCCGGTTTTGTCTTCACCACAGGCACCGGGCTGGTCGGAGCGCTTACTGCCAAGGCCCGCATTTCCGCCCGACCGGATTGTCAGTGGGATAACCATCTGGTTCCCGTTGGTCTGCCTGTATAAATTCGGAAATACCCGTCACATAGATTACACTTGGACGAATCGAATTGCTGCCGTATTGGCGGGCGCGAAGCAGGCACCCTAGGTTAAGGACAGACTTGATTGAAACAGACGCCCGACGCACCGCATTCCATCTACGGGGTTGAGAAATGGGGCAAAGACCTCATCGAGGTGACGGAAGACGGCGAAATCGGTCTGCGCAATCCCCTTGCACCAGAGACTGCTGCTATCAGCCTGCCCGGTATTCTGCGTGATCTGGACGATCGCGGCATCAAGGCTCCGATGATCCTGCGCGTCAGCTCCTATCTGGAGCACGAGATTGTCCATATTAACGAAAGCTTTGCAGAGGCGATTGCCCGGGTTGGGTACAAAAGCAGCTATCGCGGTGTCTTTCCGATCAAGGTCAACCAACAGGCTCAGGTGGTCGACCGGATCGTCGAGTTTGGGAAGAAGTACAATTATGGCCTTGAGGCTGGCTCGAAACCGGAACTTGTGGTCGCGCTTGCCCATCGTCTGGCCAATGAGGCGCTGATCGTCTGCAACGGCGTCAAGGATGCCGAGTTTATCCAGCTGGCCATCCTCAGCCGCAAAATCGGGTTCAATACGGTGATCGTGCTGGAAAGCCCGAAAGAGGCCGACACGGTGATCGAAGTCTATAACCAACTGGGCATCGAACCGCTGATCGGCGTACGGGTTAAACTGACCAACCAGATCAGCGGAAAATGGGAAGAAAGCTCGGGCGACCGTTCCGCCTTTGGCATGAACACCGATCAACTGGTCGCCACGGTGGACAAGCTGAAGGCCGCCGGATTGCTGCACTGCCTGAAGCTGCAGCACTCGCATCTTGGATCGCAGGTGCAGGACGTCAATGACGTGCGCCGCGCCGTGGGTGAGGCCTGCCGATACTATACCGAACTGACCCGCGAAGGCGTACCGCTGACCCATCTGGACCTGGGTGGCGGCATGGGCGTAGATTACACGGGCGAAAAGAAAGCCGCCGAAAACTCGATCAACTACACGGTAGAAGAATACTGCGCCAACGTGGTCGAAACCGTGGCCTATGCCATGGATGAAGCCGAGGTCAAGCACCCCACATTGGTCACCGAAAGCGGGCGCGCTATCGTTGCGACCTCATCCATGCTGGTGTTCAACGTGCTGGAAAGCACGCTTTATGACGCGCCAGACGGCCCTGAGGTCGAGGCGGATGATCATCACTTAGTCTCGGACCTTGCCGCCGTGCACGGATACCTCTCCAGCGACCGCCTTCAGGAATGCTGGAACGACGCCACTTTTTATCGCAACGAGCTGCGCGCCCTGTTCCGCCGCGGATATATCGACCTGCGCCAGATGGCGCGTGCCGAACGCATTTATCTGTCATTGATGGCCCGCCTCAAGGCGTTGGCTGCCAGTGATGAGCTCGACACGGATGTCGACGAACAGTTGGAAAAAGTGGCTGATATCTATCACTGCAACTTCTCACTGTTCCAATCGCTGCCCGACGTCTGGGCCATTGACCAGCTACACCCGATCGTGCCGCTGCAGGGTCTGAACGAAACGCCCGACCGCCGCGCGGTGCTGTCCGATATCACTTGCGACAGCGACGGCAAGATCGACCGGTTTATTCTGGCCGACGGTGTCTCGCCCAGCCTGCCAGTGCATTCCCTGCCCGAGAATGACGAATACTTCATGGGCGTCTTCTTTGTTGGTGCTTATCAGGAAACGCTGGGCGATCTGCACAACCTGTTCGGCGACACCAACGTGGTTACCATCGACCTGCGCTCCGATGGCGGTTTCGATCTGCTGCACGAGCAAGAGGGCGACACCATTGGTCAGGTCCTGTCCTATGTCGAGTTTGATCCGGCCGACTGTGTCGCCGCCTTCCGCAAAATGGTGGACGAGGCGATCTCGACCGGTACTCTGCTGGCCAAAGACCGCAAAACCCTGATGAGCGCATATCGCGACTCGATCAATGGCTACACCTATTACGAATAACCCCCGAGAGGAGATGACCCCATGGGAACTTTGAGTGGCAAAACGCTGGTTGTCGGCGCGGGCGGCGTCTCTCACGCTGCGGTGCACAAGATGGCGATGAATTCGGACATCTTCACTGAAATCACGCTGGCCAGCCGCACCAAGTCGAAATGCGACGCCATTGCCAAGGCCGTGAAAGAGCGTGTGGGCGTTGATATCGCTACTGCGGAGCTGGACGCTTATAAGGTCGCGGACACGGTCAAACTGATCAAGGACACCGGTGCCGAGGTCCTCGTGAACCTGGCCCTGCCCTATCAGGACCTCGTGCTGATGGACGCGTGCCTTGCGGCGGGCATCCACTACATCGACACCGCGAATTACGAGCCCGAGGACGAAGCCAAGTTCGAGTATCACTGGCAATGGGCCTATCAGGATCGGTTCAAACAGGCAGGACTGACCGCCATCCTCGGTTCGGGCTTTGATCCGGGCGTGACGTCTGTCTTTGCGACGTGGTTAAAGAAACACAAGTTGGATACGATCCGCCAGATCGACGTGCTGGACGCCAATGGTGGCAGCAACGATCAGGAATTCGCCACCAACTTCAACCCCGAGATCAACCTGCGCGAAGTGTTGGCCGAAGTGCGCCATTGGGAAGCTGGCGAATGGAAACACTCCCCCGCCATGACCCATAAGGTCGAGTTCGATTTCCCCGCCATCGGCCCCAAAAACATGTACCTGATGTATCACGAGGAACTGGAATCCCTTTCCACCCACTTCCCCGAAATTGAGCGCGCCCGCTTCTGGATGACCTTCGGCGACGCCTATATCACCCATGCCAAAGTGCTGGAAAATGTTGGCATGACCCGCATCGACCCGGTAATGCATGACGGCAAGGAAATCATCCCGATCCAGTTCCTGAAAACCCTGCTGCCTGATCCCGGCGATCTGGGTGCGGAAACCAAGGGCAAGGCCTGCATCGGCGACATCGCTACAGGTCAGGCCAAGGATGGTTCGGGTGAGAAAACATATTACATCTACAACATCTGTGACCACGAGGAATGCTACGCCGAGGTCGGCAGCCAGGCCGTCAGCTACACCACCGGTGTCCCCGCCATGATCGGTGCCGCGCAGGTGCTCAAAGGCAACTGGACGCAGCCAGGTGTGTGGAACATGGAACAGCTCGACCCGGATGATTTCATGGACATGCTAAACGCCCATGGCTTGCCATGGCAGGTCCACGAACTGGATGGCCCGGTCGAGTTCTGATCCGCCAAGCTTCATCTGGCCCTAAATACCTCGGGGGGTCCGGGGGGGCAGCGCCCCCCGCCCTCTCCAAATTCGGAGACGCCTGATATGTCCGACATGATGACCACCCAAGCAGGCGATGCCGGTGCCTTCCGCAATTTCGACCTAAACCGCGTGCCAACGCCTTGCTTTGTGGTTGACCAAAAGGCGGTTGAGCGCAATCTGGTGATCTTGTCCGACGTCGGTAGCAGGTCCGGCGCCCATGTCCTCGGTGCCCTCAAAGCGTTCTCAATGTTCTCGCTTGCTCCGCTGGTCCGCCAACATCTTGACGGTACCTGCGCCAGCGGTATCTATGAGGCGCGTTTAGGCCGCGAAGAATATGGCGGCGAAGTCGCCACTTACTGCGCCGGGTACAAAGACGCTGACATCGATGAAATCCTGTCGCTGTCCAACCATGTGATCTTCAACTCGCCCGCGCAAAAGAACCGGTTCCTAGCCAAGGCACAGGCAGCCAAAGTACAGGTCGGCCTGCGCATCAATCCGGAACATTCCGAAGGCGAGATACCCAAATATGACCCCTGCGCGCCCTGTTCGCGTCTGGGCACACCGGTCAGCCAACTAAGCCATGAAATCATGGGTGGTGTTGACGGCCTTCATATGCATACACTTTGCGAACAAGGGTTCGAGCCCTTGATGCGCACATGGGAAGCCGTTGCACCAAAACTCGCCCCGTTCCTGGGTCATCTCAAATGGCTGAACTTCGGCGGTGGCCACCATATCACCCGTGACGACTATGATCGTGATGGGTTGATCGCGTTCATCAAGGAGATCCGCGAAACCCATGACGTCGACGTCTATCTTGAACCCGGCGAGGCTGTGGCACTGGATGCGGGGATTCTGGTCGGTGAAATCCTTGACCTGCCGACCAATGGCATGGCCCTTGCGATCACCGACATCTCGGCCACATGCCACATGCCCGATGTGATCGAAGCCCCCTATCGCCCGGCCCTGATGGACGAGGCCGAGGCAGGCCATACCTACCGTCTGGGCGGCCCGTCCTGTCTGGCGGGGGATGTGATCGGCGACTATACGTGGGACAAACCGCTTGAGATCGGCCAACGCTTTGCCTTCCTAGATCAGGCGCATTATTCGATGGTCAAGACCAACACCTTCAACGGTGTCCCCCTGCCCACAATCGCCCTGTGGAACAGCGAAACCGACGCGTTGAAAATTATCAAACAGTTCGGCTATGACGACTTTAAAGAGAGGCTCTCATGAGCGTTTTCCTCGACAGTGAACTGACCACATCGGAACGGACCGAAAACGCCCGGTTTCGTGTAATCCCAGTACCGTTGGAGCGCACGGTATCCTACGGCTCGGGTACAGCCGGTGGCCCGGCGGCGATCATCGAGGCCAGCAACGAGCTGGAGCGCATCACCGGCCTTGCCGAGCCTTGCATAGCGGGTATTTTCACTGAGGAACCTTTGAACTGTGACGGCCCTATGCCTGCAGTGATGGAACGCCTTGCCCTGCGCACCGAAGCCGCCATTCGCGCTGGTAAAGTACCGGTCACTCTGGGCGGTGAGCATTCGCTGAGCTACGGTGCGGTGATGGGCGTGGCCCGCGCGTTGAACCAACCGATCGGGATCGTCCAGATTGATGCGCATGCGGACCTGCGCGACACGTATCAGGGTGAAAAGCACAGCCATGCCTCGGTCATGCACCTGCTGGCCCAAGAAGGCGTCCGACTGGCCCAATTCGGCGTCCGGGCCTTTTCGACTGAAGAGGCGCAGAGCCGGGTGAAGAACAGCGTGTTCCACATTGATGCCGAGGAGCTGGTCACCGGTAACATCAACGCGGTCGATCTGCCCAAGGATTTCCCCGAACTGGTCTATGTCAGCTTCGATGTCGACGGGCTGGACCCTTCGCAAATGCCGGCCACAGGAACACCCGTGCCCGGCGGCTTGGGCTATTATCAGGCGCTACAACTGGTCGAGCATGCCCTTCGGGGGCGCAAATGCGTGGGGTTCGACGTGGTCGAACTCGCCCCGGACGGCAATGCCGCCTGGGACTTTACCGCCGCACAGATCGTTTACCGTCTGATGGCCGCCTGCTAACCTTCGGCGGTTTCGTTCAACTCCATATGCCCCTCGCCGCGGCTTAGGACACGGCGCAGCATCGGCTCGAAGAACTCCAACGGTTTGGTCGGGTAATCCGGATCGAACGCCTTTTGGTCGTATTCATGGCAGAAATAGCGGCAGTCCTCCCAATAAGGACTGTCGCGGTACTTGTCGCGGGCGTTGCGGTCTCCGCCCAGGTGGTGATTGTAGTAATAGCCCTGGAACACGCAGTGATGTTTGAGGATCCAATGGGTTTTCTGGCTGACATAGGGCTTCATCATCGCCGCTGATAACTCTCCATGGTTATAGGGAGACAGGATATCGCCGGTGTCGTGGATCAGCGCTGCGACGACCAGCTCTTCTTCCGCCCCATCCTCATAGGCGCGCGTCGCGGCCTGCAGGCTGTGCTGATAGCGGTTCACGGGATAGGGCGTCCAATCCTCGTCCAGCGAACGGATCGCATCCAGTATCCTGTCCGGCAACGCGGCGTTATAGGCCTCTTCGTATTCCATGACGGCGTCCCAATCGGCCTTGGTCGCCACTTCAAAGCTGGTCCAGGTGGGTTTGTGAGTTTTGTCCAGCATGGTCCGGTCCTTTTGACTGATCATCCAACCGCAGCCTAACGCAGAAAACCTGAGCGAAAAAACGAATTAGCTTGGCCGAAGAACATTGCGCCGAAATGCGCCGTAACTTCAGGCTTGGGACAACGCCCGCGAGTGTTTTCTTGCGCGCACGCGCAGAAGCGGACGACCTGCAATCAAAAGAAACAGGCACGAGATCAATATGCCCATGACAGCAGGCAAATAGAGCAATAGCCACAATTTCGGGTCTTCGATCACCAACGGGGACACAAAGCCGCGCATACCTTCCAAAAGGACCAGAATTATGAATGCTCCAAAAATCTGTGGCCACAGGCCAAATCTGGAAAAGCTGCCCAACATAAGGGTTGCATAGCCCGCCATCGCGACCGCGATACAAATGGTGATCCACGAAAATCGCTGATGCAGCTCGTCGATCAACGCGCCCTCAGTGAACCCTTCTGCTGCCGCAATCGCAGCCCGGTCGCGCAACAGCTCTGCGGTGGGAATGGCCTCGAGGCTTCGCTCGGCCGCGTTGTCAGCACTCGTCAATTCTGAGATGTCATAGGACGCGTCCTGAAACAGTGTAGACGACAGGGTACGTCCCTGCCGGTCCTGACGCAGGGCAACTCCGTCAACCATCACCAGATGAATGCCCGAGCCGTTATTGACCAGATAAGCTGTTTGGCTGGAATAGCTGACCGGGCTGGTTTTATCCCGCCGGTCCGAAACAAAAACTTCGCGCAAAGTCCCGTCCAGATCAATTCCCCCAATATAGACGGTCACGTCACTTGCAGGATGCAGGAATTCGCCTTCATTCAATAACTGCGCTGTGACGTCACCCGCCACTTCGGCCTGCCGTTTTTCCAGTAGATCGACCGAGGCCGGGCGCAGGAAAACACTGATCGAGGCCATCATCAGACCAGCAACAAGACCGAACAGAACAACAGCGCGAGCCAGCCGCCACGGGCTGGAGCCTGTGGCCAGCATCACCGTTAGCTCGCTTTCACGGCTCAGGCGGTTGGTGGCATAGACGGCCGCTGCGAACACGGCCATGGGCATCACCGTACGGATCAGCGTCGGCAAAGTAAGAGCGGTAAATTCAAGAAACACCATGGCCGATTGACCACCGCTGATGACACGGTCAAACAGGCTGACCGAGCGGGTGATCCAGAAAACCCCCACCAGAATCAGTGTGAAAAAGCCGAACAGAATCAGCAGTTGCCGCAGGAAATATCCATCGAAGCGCGACATGTATCCTCATCCGGCTACCTGAAATTCGTTTGGACAATATGCCAATCCCCTGACCGAGGAAACCGCATAGCCCAAGAATTATAGAATTTGAGCCGTGCGCACTAAAACGGCTTATGCCACATCGGAATTGGCACCCCGATCCAGAATGCTTACCTGCCCGGATCAGTCCAGCGTTTCAGACAACGATCTGAGCAGGTGATTGAGTTGATCGCGCTGTTGCAGGGACAAACCCTGAACCAGGCGCTGCTGAGTCTCTACATGATCCGAAACGGCGGCCTCAATCGCTTTGAATCCGTTTTGGGTAAGACGGATCAGGAAGCCCCGGCCATCCTCAGGGTTTTGCACTCTTTCGACCATCCCCGCCTTAACCAGTTGATCGACGCGATTCGTCATTGTGCCGGACGTCACCATTGTAAGCTCCAAAAGCTCGCCAGGTGAAAGACCCTCTGGCTTGCCAGACCTTCGCAACGTGGCAAGGACATCAAAGCTGGCAGCGTTCATGTCATGAAGAGCCCAAGTATGCTCCATCGCCCTTCGCAACTGAACCGCCAACCGCGTCAGTCGACCAACGGTTTCCATTGGCCCCACATCCAGGTCGGGCCGGGCACTGTTCCACTGCGCGATAATTTGCTCCACATGATCCATGAATTCTGGCTAGCCCAACTTTATCTTGACGTCAAGATTTTACAATATATCTTGACGTCAAGATAAAGGGATTCGCCATGAGACACCAAACCGACATCGCCCTAACTGCTGTTGCCCCTTTGATCTGGGGTAGCACTTATTATGTTACGACCGAATTTTTGCCCGTCGGATATCCGATCACGATGGCCGCGCTGCGTGCGCTGCCTGCCGGGCTGCTGCTTCTAGTTTTGTCCCGTCAACTTCCAAGGGGTCATTGGTGGGGCCGCATATTCATTCTAGGCGCGCTCAATTTCACCGTGTTCTGGACCCTGCTTTTCGTCGCGGCTTACAGGCTCCCCGGTGGGGTCGCAGCCACTGTCGGCGCGGTACAACCTCTTATTGTAGTCTTCCTGTCGGCATTTCTGCTGAACACCCCGGTTGGGCTGAGATCGGTCGGCGCAGCGCTGTTGGGGGTGATCGGCGTCGGGTGCCTTGTCCTCGGTACAGCTATCAATCTTGATACGGTAGGCCTGATCGCTGGACTGGGTGGCGCCCTTTCGATGGGAGCAGGAACTGTCCTGACGCGCAAATGGCAACCGCCAGTGCCGCTGCTGACATTTACCGCTTGGCAACTAACCGCCGGCGGGCTGATGCTGGTGCCGCTTGCACTGATGTTTGAGCCCGCCTTACCAGCGCTTGAAAAAAACAACCTTCTCGGAATTGGTTATCTGAGCGTCATCGGGGCTGCCCTGACCTATATCCTGTGGTTCCGAGGCCTCGCCCGGATCGAACCCTCTGCGGTCTCGGCACTTGGCTTTCTCAGCCCGCTATCCGCCGTAATGATTGGTTGGGTCATGCTTGGGCAAAACCTGACCTTTGTGCAGATCGCCGGTGTCTGTATTGTACTTCTGGCGGTCTGGCTGGGGCAAATGGGCAAACGTACCGGCCGTTCGATTGTCACCATCAGAAAGCCCGCCTGAAACTCCAGGCATCGATGTACGAGTTTTGTGCTAAACTGTGTGCTGTGCAACGCCCGGGCTAGAAAGGTATCACGTGTCAAAAAGCCGAGTAAAACCGCGCTATTTTGCCATCGCCCTGCTGCCGGTATGTGTTTTCGCAATCCATAAACTGATCCAGAACCAAATGATCGCCAATGAACTGGACGTTCCAGTAAACTTTGTGTTGAGCGGTAGCTCTTGGCAGGAAGCCGTTGGTCGATTTCGGTTTCTTGCCGCGTCCTGGTTCTTTTTATCGCTGGCCTTGTTGCCCGTGGCAGTCTTGTTCCGGACCCTGTCACGCCCGATCGAAAAAAACACCCGGATCGCGGCAATCGCGATTGTAGTCGCCATCGTGTTTCTGGCTCTCGTGCCGACCATTCAAAAGCATATGACCGACCAAAGCCCGCAGATTTACCACCAGATCGGCAAAGCCGTTTTTGAAACAGCATTGTCGCAAGGCACCTTGCCGGCATGTTCCGGTTCGGAAGATAGCTGGATGTTTGGGAAATGCGGGCAGGCCCCTGTTCTTTCGCTGTTCAACCGTATTCTGGACCTGGTGAATGCAATGGCCGGCCTTGCGATCGGGTCGTTGATTGTCGGAATGATATTGTGTCTTGGTCGGCATGAATCTCAGGACATCGAAGCAACCGCAGCTGAGCTGGCGCAAAACTTGCGGCAGATGCGGCAGCAGCTCTACCTGTCCAGTCTGGTGCTGACCTTCGGCATGTTCTTTGCCGCAAGCTGGATGTACTGGCCCTTGCCCATGATCGCTGAATCAGAAAGGGCCGCCTATAGCGCATTGCTCAACGCATCGGCCTTGTTCACCGGCACATATTTTTGCTTGCTAATGCTCAGCTACTTTCTTCCCGTGGCAGTCCTTCTGGACGGAAGAATTTCTAACCTCGCTTTGGCTGCCCGAAATCAGGGCGGCACAGACCAGACATTCGACATTGATGACTGGAGATCGTCGCATAAGCTGACAGAAGGAACAGGTGACATCATCCGCGCCGGCTTCGCCCTGACGGCCCCAATCTTGGCCGCTTTTGCCGGTGGCATATCACCGATTTTGGGTTAGACCGTGATTTGTTGAGCAACCAGAACGCGGTTTATCGCATCGGTCGAATGCTCTGCTGGTCCAAGTTGTAACAGCTAGGCTGCGCAAAGGGTCACACGTGTCCCATTCCGCCCAAGCTGGCACAAACTTCTGGCAATGGAGAGAATGGCAGGGGCAGCAGGGTTCGAACCCGCGACCTACGGTTTTGGAGACCGTCGCTCTACCAACTGAGCTATACCCCTAAGGTGCGCCTCAAATATGCTAGCCGCGCGGCGGACTCAAGAGGCTTTTTCAGATTCCTCCTCAGTTATGCGCACGACAAACAAGTTGCGTATGGCGTTGAGTTCTATAAGACACGGTTTGATCAATATGAGGGTCACCATTAGTGAGTATCCGCAAGAAAATCGCCGATAGCGAGGCCGTCCTGAATTGGACCGCCCGCCGCATCGCGAGCTATATTCGGATGGTTAACCGCAACACCCAATGGCAACGCATCGGCTATGAAGAGCTGGACCAACTGGCCGATCAGGGCGAGCCGGTCATCGTTGTCCTTTGGCATCAGCGACTGGCACAATCGCCCTATTTCTTTCCGTTGGATAAGGGGCGTATCTGCTCGATCACATCCTCGGCACGCGCTGGCAGCATGGTTGGTCGGGTGCAGAAACTGTTCGGCATGGACACCATCGCCATGACCAGCAAAAACGCCAACAACATCGCGGTGTCACGCGAAGTGATCGGCAAGATCAAGCGCGGCATTTCCATCGGGATCGCTGCTGACGGCCCGCGCGGCCCGGAACGGGTGCTGTCGACCGTGCCTCTGGTTTGGGCCCGCACCTCGGGCAAGCGGGTCTTCGGGATCACCTTTTCCGCTCGCCACGGCAGCGAGGCCGGAACCTGGGACCGCCTGCTGATGCCACGCCCTTGGCGCAATCAGGGCGTCTTTTTGTGCCGGGAATGGACCGAAAACGTTCCCCGCAAGGCCAGTGAAGAAGAACTCGAGGCCCTTCGCCTCAGCCTTGAGGCGCATATGAACGACATCACCGCCGAAGCAGACAGGATGGTCGGGCGCGAACCTTGGTCTCCCCAAGGCTAACCGCCGCGCAGCCTTTGCATCAGATAGACTTCGCTGCCCTCGGGGATCGGTTCAGTCAGCCCGCTGGCGATCACGCGCCCGTTGATTGAGATAGATACACCGGCATCAATCGGTGCCTGAAGCTGCGGATGAACCCGCGCAAGTTCCCGCAGCAGCTCGCCGGTGGTTTTGGCCTCGACCTCGACCACCTGTTGACCCCCGGTCAGAGACCGGAGGCCGGACCAAAGGTGGACCTCAACCATTGTCCTTGAGCGCCGCCAAAATGCGCGGCGGTGACATTGGCAGTTGCTTCATCCGCACTCCTGCAGCGTTCGAAACCGCGTTGGCGATGGCTGCCAGCGGCGGCACAATGCCGGTTTCACCCACACCACGCACCCCAAACGGGTGGCCGGGGTTGGGAACTTCGACGATCACCGTATCGATCATCGGCAAGTCGCTGGCGACCGGGATACGATAATCGAGGAAGATCGAGTTCTGCAGACGACCATCCTCGCCATAGACATATTCCTCGTTCAGCGCCCAACCGATGCCCTGCGCCGCGCCACCCTGATACTGGCCTTCCACATAGGTCGGGTGGATCGCCTTTCCGGCGTCTTGAATGACCGTATAGCGGGTGATGCTGGTCTTGCCGGTTTCCGGGTCGACCTCGGCATCGACGATATGTGTGCCGAATGACACGCCTGCGCCTTCCGGGGTCGCTTCGAAATGGCCCGAGATCGGACCACCGGTCGCACCCATATCGGCGGTGATATCGGCCAGCGGCATCGGATCGAAATCGCCCGCATTGGGGCCCGAGGGCACCGCGCAGCCGTTTTCCCATTTCACCGCATCTACCGAGATGCCCCACTTGGCCGCCGCGCGTTCGCTCAGCTTTTCAACCGCATGCCGGGCCGCCTTGATCGTGGCCAGCCCTGAGGCATAAGTCACGCGCGAGCCGTGCGAAACGTCGTTATAGCCGAGTGTTGCCGTGTCCGCGATGGTTACGCGAATATTCTCGTAGGGAATGCCCAACACCTCGGCTGCCATCAGCGCCATCGACGCGCGCGAACCGCCGATATCGGGCGTGCCGACCATCAGCTGGGCCGAACCATCCTCGGACAGGGCCAGCGACACGGATGTCTCGCCCCCGTGATTGAACCAGAATCCACAGGATATCCCACGCCCCTGCCCTGGTTTCAGTGGCGCAGAATAGTGCGGATGCGCCTTGGCGGCCTCAAGCGTTTCGACCAGACCGATGCGTTCGTAGCGCGGGCCATAGCTGGCCTTGGTACCTTCGTAGGCGGCGTTTTTCAGGCGCACATCCACGGGGTCCAGCCCCAGCTTCTTGCACAGCTCGTCAATCACCGATTCAACCGCAAACGCCCCCATCGGCGCGCCGGGCGCGCGATAGGCGGCCTGTTTCGGGCGGTTGGCCATGACATCATAGCCCACCTGCTTGACGTTAGTCAGGTTATAAGGAGCAAAGGCACACATGGCCGTCATATCACCCGGCGCGCCGGGGAAGGCCCCACCCTGCAGGCGGAACACGCCTTGCGCTGCGGTGATCGTGCCGTCATTCTTCATCCCGATCTTGATATCCATCGACGCGGAGGCCGTCGGACCGGTGGCCCGGAATACCTCGGATCGGGTCATCACCAGCTTGACCGGGCGGTTGGCCTTGCGGCTCAGCGCCAGCGCGACCGGCTCGATGAATACGGTTGTCTTGCCACCAAAGCCGCCGCCAATCTCGGACGCCGTCACCCGCAGTTGCGATGTTTCGATCCCCAGCAAAGCCGCACAGGTTTTCTGCGCGATCCAGTGCCCTTGGGTGGTGCACCACAGCTCACCCTTGCCGTCATTTCCCAGCGTCGCCAAACAGGCATGAGGTTCGATATAGCCCTGATGGGTTGCCTCGGTGACGAAGCTGTCTTCAACAACCAGATCCGCTTCGGCAAAACCGACCTCGACATCGCCATGCCCGCTTTCGTGATAGCGCACGACGTTCGGGTGCATCCCTTCGGGCACGGAATAATCCGCCGCCCCCTCGCGTATAACCGGAGCGTCCGGGGCCATCGCTTTGTCGACATCGGTCACATGGGGCAGCACCTCATATTCGACCTCAATCAGATTGAGTGCGTCACGAGCCGACAGCGCCGAAGTTGCCGCAATAGCTGCCACCGCGTGGCCGTCATACAGGGCCTTCTCGCCTGCCATAACGTTTTCCAGCACGTTCCAGAACTCACCTTCAAGACCGGGCTTAAACGGCACCTCAGCGAAATCGTCACGGGTCACAACGGCTTTGACGTCTTTATGCGCTTGGGCCTTGGAGGTGTCGATCTTTACGATCCGCGCATGGGCATGGGGCGAGCGCAGAATAGCCCCGTGCAACATGCCCGGTGCGGTGGCGTCAGCACCAAATTTCGCGCGCCCCGTGACCTTGTCCAGCCCGTCAGGGCGGTTCGGTCGGGTGCCAACGAAAGTGAATTCAGATTTGCGATCGTCGAGTGCCATTACGAAGCCTCCCGCAGTTCAGCCGCTGTATCCATCACGGCGCGAATGATCTTGTCATACCCGGTGCAGCGGCAGAGATTACCAGCCAACCAATACCGTGTCTCTTCCTCGGTCGGGTTCGGGTTCTTTTCCAGCAACGATTTGGCCGCGACCAGAATACCGGGGGTGCAGATACCGCATTGAAGAGCAGCATATTCAATCATCTTCTTCTGCAGCGGATGCAGAACGTCCCCGTCTGCAATACCTTCGACCGTCTCGATCTGTTTACCCTCTGCTTCGATCCCAAGCATCAGGCAGGAACAAACCAAACGGCCATCGACAGTTACCGAGCAGGCACCGCAATCGCCGGTGCCGCAGCCTTCTTTCGCACCGGTAAGGTTCAGCTTGTCGCGCAGACAGTCCAGCAGGGTCTCGCGTGGGTCACATAGGTATTCGACCGTGTCACCATTGACGGTGGTGGATACGTGGAACTTGCTCATGCTTGCTCTCCCTTGGCGCGGGCATAGGCGATTTTCGCGGCGCGTTTGGCCAGAACCCCGGCCACTTCTGTACGGAATGCGATCGTGCCGCGCTTGTCGTCGATCGGGTTACAGGCAGTAGATGCGGCAGCGGCAAGCGCGTCCAATGCAGCATCGTCAAGGGTGCTGCCCATGATCGCCTTGGCGCAGTCTTCGACAAGTAGAACAGTCGGAGCCACAGCGCCCAGCGACACGCGGACCTCGGTGATGGTATCCCCGTCCAGACGGAGATTTACACCTACGCCAACCACCGCAATATCCATCTCGGTCCTTGGGATGAACCGCAGATAGGCATCACCTCCGTTTTCGCCGCGTGCAGGAATATTGACCGCCGAGATCAGTTCACCCTTGGTCAAGGACGTTCTGCCCGGGCCGGTCGGAATATCTTCGACGGCAACCTCACGTGTGCCACTTGGTCCGGTGACTGTCACGGTCACGCCCGCTGCCACCATGGCTGGCACCGAATCCGCCGCAGGCGAGCCATTGCACAGGTTGCCAGTCAGCGTCGCCCGCCCCTGCACCTGAGTCGATCCGATCAAATCCATCGCTTCGACCACGCCGGGCCAGTCGAGGCCCAACCCAGGGTGTTCGCTCATTTCCGCACCTGTCGCCGCCACGCCCAGCGTCCAGCTGCCGTCAGCATTGCGGGTGATATCGCTTACGCCATTGATTTTCTTGATGTCTATCAATGTATCAGGCGTCACCAATTCCGAGCGCAACTGCACCAGAACATCGGTGCCACCGGCAAGAAACCGTGTAACGCCTTTTGCATTTTCTGCCAGAGCCGACGCCTCGGCAAAGCTGGCAGGGCTGTGATAATCCATGATTTTACCTCGCGCCTGTTGGTCAGGATCCACTGGGGTTCGCAGGGACGTTAATGCAGCAACACACTGGCGTCCATGGCAAGAACGACCTATTTTTCGATCCCGAAATGACGTTTCCAGACCTCGGATCAGAGGTCGATCTCGACCACCCCGTCCGGGTCCGCAGCACGGCTTTGGCACAGGATGATTGCGCCTTCGCGCTGCTTGTTCGACAGCACGAAATCCCTATGCTCGATTTCACCCGAAATCACACCGCATTTACAGACGCCGCAAATTCCGTCCGAACATTTCACATCGACCTGAATTCCGGCTTCGTTCAGCACCTGCGCCGCGTGTTTGTCGGCGGGAACCTGCAGCTCTCGCCCCGATTTGACCAGTTTCAGCGTGAAAGAATGGTTCTCATATTCGGGCTGCTCGGGAACGGAGAAATACTCCAGATGCCGCGCCTCGTCTGGGAACCCCTGACGTTCCGCTGCCTGCATCACGCCTTCCATGTACCGATCCGGGCCGCAGGTATAGACGTGCCAACCTGCCTGATATCCCGACAGGATTGACTGTAAATCAGCGCGCGTACCTTCGTCCGAGAAATGATAGTGCACGTGATCGGCCCAGGGCATTGCGGCCAGATCGTCCAGATACCCCGCCCCGGCGCGGGTACTGGCCGAGTAATGCAGGTCAAAGGGTTTGCCCAGACTGTGCAGGCGGTGGGCAAAGGCGATCATCGGCGTGATGCCGATCCCGCCGCCCATCAGGAATGTCCTGGTGGCGGTCTCATCCAGTTCGAAATGGTTGATGGGTTTCGAGATGAAAACCTTGCGCCCTTCGGTAAAAATCCGGTGCAACAGGGCCGAGCCGCCCCGCCCCTCATCCTCGCGCAAGACACCGATCTGATAGGTCGCTGGGTTCGCCGGATTGCCGGACATTGAATATTGCCGCAGGAACTCTGGCGCGACCAGCACGTCCAGATGGGCGCCTGCGGTCCACTGAGGCAGCGGCGCGCCATCCAGCGTCGCGAACTCATATTTGGTCACATCATCCGTCATCCGGTCGACCATGCTCAGCTCGACCCGCATGACAGGGGCATCACCTGCGATCGAATAGTTGTGAACAACAGACATGTCCCCGGCGGCCTTGCGTGCCTTGTACTCCTCTGCCGTGACCATCGCTTCATAAGCTGCAATCCCGGCTTCGCGGTCCATGGCAAAAGGATAGGGCCAGGGATGCGGGGCCAGATAGGCGGGATAGACCGCCAGCGTCTGATCCTCATATTTCAGGGCAAGGTCCGTCTGCAGGTTGCGCCGGTTCAGCGGATGCTGGGTCGGGCGATACGCGCCGTCGGGCTGCAATTCGATATCCCACCACCATTTCTTGGTGTCGTTCAAGCCACCATTGCCCACTGCATCGTCCAGTTTCGCCAGCGCTGGCGCGGCTTGGGGGAAGTTCATCGCGGCCCAGCGGAAGGGACGTTCCTTGAAGATGCCTTCCAGATTCCATGGGCAGGTTTTCATGCACCGCCCGCACATCGCACCACCCGATGTTGTCACCCGATAAGTGGCGCATTTCTGGCTGTCGGATTTCCAGATTTCATAGCCATTGAACATCAGTTTTGGCCCAGCGGTGATCGCCCCCGAGGGGCATTCTCGCGCGCATTTGTTGCAGCTTTCACAAAAACTCTGCAGTCCAAAATCTATCGGCTTGTCATGAGCCAGAGGCATGTCCGTTGTCACCGCGCCGGATTTCAGACGCGGACCCAGATAGGGGTTCAGGATGACCTCGCCAATCCGGCTGACCTCTCCCAGTCCCGACAAGAGCAAAAGCGGAGGCTGCAGCACCTCGCCATCCATCACCGTATGGGCCTTTGCCTTGTACCCAAGGTTGCGGATCTGCTGTGCAACGACCCCACCCATAAGCGAGAACCGCAGATAGGCGCGCATGGATTGGGCCACTGCAATCCAGTCGTCACCACTGGACCCTTCCATGGTCTCGTAACCCTGATCAATGATCATGCTGATGGCTTGATCATGCGGCGGCGTGATCTCTTCTCCGGCAGCATCATGTGAATACCACGCCCATACGGGGCAGCAGCTGAGGCCCACCGCATCCGCACCAAGGAAATAGCTCGCCGCTTTGATATTAGCGGCATTCCGGGCGGCATCTGTCGGCGGCGCTGTCTCGGCGCTGTCGCCATCCTGCAGCAGAACAAACGCGCCCAGCGCGCGCCGCTGCGCGAAACTGGGGGCCGCCTTGCGCACGTAATGCCCGCCCTTGGCCGCGTCCTGCATGGGTTTTCCCATGTCGCCGAATTGCGCCCGTGCAAACATGTCGGCCCGTTTGGGGACGCGGGCGACGTTTTCTTCATCAATGTAGGTGGTCGGCGTTTCGACGCGCTTGAGCTTTTCGAACGGATGCGCCCCATCCACATAACGGCGCTTAGCATAGGGGTCGCGGTTCAGCGCATTCTTGGCAAAACCCGACCCCAACCACCATGCCGGACCTTGCGTACGAAACCACGGTTGTTGAGCCATCGGACACAGCGGCTTGTCATGCGTGATCTGCAGCTCGGTCGTTACCACGGCCAACCCGAACCGGGTCCCAAGCCACGGGGCAACAAGTTGTCCACCTTCGGCCGAGGCCAATCCCGCGGCGACCGCCAGTTTGCCCAGATCAACATCCGACGACATCGCCGTATGCGCCCGTGCATCAAAGCCAAGCAATCGGATGTAGTTGGCAATCACCACCGCATTCTCGGTTGCCAACAAACAAGCGCGATGATCCTGCGCATCCACGATCCAATCGGTTCCGGGCTCGGACAGGTCCGGGTCTCGGTTGTGTTCGTACAGAAACACGATTGCATGGCGGTGGCTGTCGATTGGCTTTGGCGCAGCCTCGATACTGTCCTTCAAATCCGCCATGATGACATCAATGCCCGAGGCCAGCGTCTTGGTTTGCCGTGTCCTCAGGGCATCAGCCAGCCGGTCTATATCAGGGTTGCGGCGCGGCTCGGGCAACAGTGCTTCGGGCGGCAGTGGTCCGCACCCAATCATCGACGCATCGTTGAAATAACCAAAGGCTTTCAGATGGTTGGCGCGCGCATTCGGATCTGACGGGATATCGCCCATTGCCGGGTTCACCAACCCGTCGCGGATCGCATCCATCATCGCCTGAAACTCACCCATCGCATTGACGATGCTGTGGGGCTGATCGGGGCGGCGAAAACTAAGATCGCCCATAGGCGGCACCTGTGACAGGTCCGGCATTGTGTCTTGCCGCGCCAACCGCTCTAGCGGGTAGCCGCCCATATGAACTGGCCTGTTCCGGTCTGAAAAGAAACGGATTCCCATAGCGTGCCTCCCCTAGCCCGTCTGACCCTTAATGCCCGGTAGACAGCAAAACCATTCATACTTAATCATAAATAATATGAATAAAAATGATTTTACTGATTTGGACGGCAAAGTCCTGCGGGTCTTTCTGACAATACTCGAGGAAAGCTCGGTCTCGAAAGCAGCGGATCGGCTGGGGGTCACGCAATCGGCAATCAGCCACACGCTGTCCAAACTGCGGCAGGTGCTGGGCGATCCGTTGTTTGTACGTTCAGGTCAGGGCCTGACCCCGACCGAACGTGCCTTGTCCCTGAAGGACCCTATTCAAACGGTGCTGGACGGGATGCGTGCCTTGACTGACGGTCGCCCCTTTGACCCGTTATCCGAACAGATCGACATTCGCATCGCCACAAATGACATGCCACGCGAAGTGATATTCCCAAGGCTGTTGCGCGACACACGCGCCGAGGGTGCACGGCTACGGTTGGAGTTCATCCCATCGGGCGTTCCCGATCCGGACCTGTTGCGCAGCGACCGGTGTCAGTTGATGGTCACCCCTCTGCCACCGGATGGGCCGGACATTTACCAGAAACGGCTGCTCGAAAGCCCGCTGATGATGTTTTATGATGCCGGCCATTGCACCCCGCCAAACAGTTGGCAGACCTACTGCGAGAGCGACCATATCGAGGTTCGCTTTTCCGATGGCCGCAACACCCGTGCCGTCATGCGGGGCGTTGATCAAAGCCAGATCAGGGCACCGGTTGTGACTCTGCCCCATTTCAACGCGATACCGGCCTTTGTGCGGGGCAGCTCGTTGATCTCGACCGATACCGCCTTGATGAGACAAGGTCCTCTGGCCGGGTTGGACTGTGCGCATTTGCCCTTCGAATGCACCCCGGTTCCGCTTTACATGGTCTGGCACCAAAGGTCGGCCAATGACCCGGCGCATCGTTGGCTGCGCAGAAGGATCGAAGCCATAGCAGCTGACATCAGCGCGCCTTGATCAAATGGGTCAGTGCAGCACCGGTTTCAAAGTAGGCGTGACGCAGGCGGGTCCAGCGTTCAGTATGTTCCGCCACAGCGGGAACTGGCAGCAACGCCGGATCCCCTGCCAAAAGGCTCTCAGCCGCCATACGGCCAAACACCGTGCCCGGCCCGATACCCCGGCCTGAATAGCCATGGATCGAAACCGCATCCGGTCCGATCCGGGTGATCTTGGGAATGTGGTCCGAGGTCATCGCAATGCGGCCATGCCATCCCTGCTGCAAGGGTTGATCCGCAAGCTGAGGATAAAGCTCTGACAGTTTGCGCTTGATCCATCCGGTGTGCGCGGCGCTGCCCGCATGTTCTAGATTGCCCATTGCGCCGAGGATAAAGCGCCCGTCGTGATCCATTCGGAAAGAGGTCATGATCAGGCCGGTATCCCAACATCCTTCGGCTCCGGGAAGAATACTCGCGCGCAGATTGTCGGACAACGGCGCAGTAGTGAATTGAAAATACGAGACAGGAACATAGGCCGGTGCCGTATCGGGCAGGTTCCGATGATACGCGTTGGTGGCCTGGATCACTGATTTGGCGCGCACCGTGGCCTGCGGGGTTTCCAACAGCCACTGGCCATCGACATGGCGCATCGTCATCACTGGGCTGTGCGTGTGAACGCGTGCCCCGGTTGCGGCAGCCGCGCGGGCCAGACCACGCACATATGCCATCGGCTGGATCGTTCCGGCGCGCGGGTCGAACAGAGCTCCACGAAAGGTGGCGCTGCCCGTGCGCTGGTACGTCTTGTCCGACGACAGCAACTCGACCGGAGCGCCTGCCTGACGCAACTGTGCATGGCGTATTTTCAAATCAGCAAGACCAGAGCCAGAATGCGCACAATGCAACGTGCCCTTGCGCATCGGCTCGCACTCGATCCCATGTGTCTGGATCACGCTGAATACTTCACTTGGGGCCGCCGCAAGGATTTCGATCAGACGCGTTCCGTCCGCATCCCCCAGATGGGCGCAAATGTCAGCAGGGCGCACCCAGAGTCCGGCATTGACCAGCCCCACATTGCGCCCGGATCCCCCATGCCCGATCTCCTGTGCCTCCAAGACACAGACCGAGGCTCCGGCCCGTGCGGCCGTCAAAGCCGCGGAACAGCCAGTATAACCGCCGCCGATCACCGCAAGGTCCACAGACAAATCGCTGGTCAGCGGGGCGCTCTCCACATGCTCGCGGCAGGTGTTTAGCCAAAGGGATTGATCGTAGTCGCTCAATGCGGGCTCCTTGCGGTGTCAAAAACCATTAGGACGCGGGATCAGGTCGTCGCAAGAGCCCTTTGATCCTCACGCCCCATCGCGATCAGGAAAGGCCGCGCCTTTTGCTGCGACTGAAACGCTGCCCGATCGCACATCCCCTGCCACCCGGCCAGAACCAGCGATTGCGCAACGGCACCGCCCAAAGTCGCTCCGGGGCCTGTCACGATGAACAGGTCAGGCGCGAATTCGCGCGCGGCGGTCTGGATTGCGCGGGTGAAGTCATAGGCAGCGGTCACCTGATGTCCCAGGGTGTAATCCCACAGTGCCTGCGTGTCCGTCGCACCCGGCCACCAGATTTTGCCACGCCCGTCGATCAGAGGCCGGTCAGGCTGTTTGAACAGCTCCGCACCAAGTTGCGTGCGCCCTTCCGCAGCCACCGGAGCTTGAAGGTGGGTGTGAAATGCGGCGTGATTTGCCAACCTCATGGGGAACCTGTCTTGCACACTCGGCCACGATGCCTCGAACGCTCGCAAGCCCTCTTCGTTGCCCGCCAGAACCAGCATTCCACCCAGATCAATCGACAATGCCAGAACCTGACCGTCCTGCGCGTTGATCCGCGCCACATCGGCCAGCAATTCAGCCTTACGCTGTGGGTCATCCGCCCAGCTATTGTCTGTGAATGGGTATACGAGCTGCCCACCAATTAGGTGGTCCTGCATCAACGTCCCCATTGTATTCACCACACGAAAGCCATCCTCAGGCGACACCGCGCCTCCGGCGGCGAGGGCGATGTACCAGCCCATCGAGTTGCCGGTGACAGCCACCACTTCAATGTCATCGGCCAGCACCTGAGCATCAGCCAAAGAGGCCGCATAAATCAGGGGTGAGGCCACATCACCGCGCGAGTACTTACTGACCGTGAACCGATCAGCACCGTCCAGCGCCGTGACTGCCGCTTGCCCCGCATTGGCGCGGATGGCGTCAAACCCGCCAATCATCTGCATCCGGTTTGCGTGATGACGGTGCAAATACCCCAGCTCGGCCTTGTTATAGGTGCCCCGACCCGGGCAGATCACAACGGCGGTACGGGTCATGAGCGGTTTCCAGTCAGATTGAGCGCAGCGGCGACAATATTATCCTTTGACGGCAATGGCGCAGCATATGCAGGCCCGGTCGCGATAAAGCTGTCTTCTGCCACTACCCGGGCGATTGGGGTGTCGGGGCTTTCTTCGACGAAGAAAGTTGTCAGCGCCTCTGACTGGCTTCCGGTCCGGCGGCATTCGTCAACGACCAGAATATGCGCACAGGTTTTGCTGGCCTCGCGCAACGCTTCTGCAGGTAATGGAGCCAACCATCGCATGTCGATAATCCGGGTTCGGATCCCTGCGGCCTCAAGTTCGGGCAAGGCTTGCCGCGACAGGTAGTGGCCGTTGCCATAGGTCACAATCGCCAGATCGGTGCCGTCCCCCTGTACCCCGACCTCGCCCAGGCGGATGCTGCGATCCGGCGAAGGATAGGTCGTCATCCATCCGGCATCCTGCGCCTGATGAAGGTCGCGCATCGGATAAAGCGCAATGGGTTCCAAGAATGCCACGACGCGTTGTTCTTCGCGCGCCAGCCTTACGCATTCGCGCAGCATCTGCACCGCGTCCGAACCGGTCGAGGGGCAGGCAATGATCACACCGGGAATATCGCGCAGAACGGCCAGAGAGTTGTCGTTGTGGAAATGCCCTCCAAACCCCTTCTGATATCCCAGCCCCGCGATCCGCAGGACCATCGGGTTGGTGAATTGCCCGTTCGAGAAAAACGGCAAGGTCGCGGCCTCGCCCCTGATCTGGTCCTCGGCATTGTGCAAATAGGCAAGAAACTGAATTTCAGGGATCGGGACAAAGCCGTTATGCCCCATACCGATGGCCAGCCCCAGAATGGACTGTTCGTCCAACAGCGTGTCGATCACCCGATCCGGGCCGAACCGCTGTTGCAGCTTTTGGGTCACGCCATAGACGCCACCCTTGCGTCCCACATCTTCGCCCATACACACGATCTCGGCGTGTTCCAGCATCAGATCGGTCAGTGCCCAGTTGATCAGACGACTCATCGGCTGGGGATCGTCCATCGCGCGCATGTCGCCGCCAAAAGCGGCTGCACGGGCCTCGGCCCCCGGACCATTGGTGGGTTTGCAGGTGCGTTTTGGTGGGATCAAGCTGGCCATGACTTCGGACGCGGTGGTCAGATGCGGGCGGGTCACGGCCTCTGCCGCGATCCTGTCGGTGCGGGCGCAGGTATCCTGATATATCTTCAGCGCCTGATCCGACGATAGCGCCCCGGCCTGTTCCAACAGCCGCACCGAATGCAGCAGCGGATCATTTGCCTCATCAGCTTCGACTTCGGATTTCGCCATATAGGTCGTCGGGACGTCCGCCCCCGCATGGCCATAAAGCCGAACGGTTCTTAGATGCAGGAAAGCCGGTTTGCGCCGAGTGCGCACGTATTCCGCTGCCTCTTTCGCAACCGCATAGGTTTCGAAAATATCCAAACCGTTGGCCTGAAAATATTTGATCCCCGGCCGGTGCTGCATCGACGCTTGAACCCATCCCTTTGGCGTTCTGACCGAGATACCGATCCCATTATCCTCACAGACGAACAACAGGGGCAAAGGGGTCGACTGTACGCTGGTCCACCCCGCCGTATTGATCGCCCCCTGCGCAGTCGAGTGGTTGGCCGATGCGTCCCCGAAGGAACACATGGCGATCCCGTCGGCAGGCAGTTCGCGATGGTCGGGCGGGTGCCGCCGTGCCGCGCCAAGCGAATAGGCCGCACCCACAGCTTTGGGCAGATGACTGGCGATGGTCGAGGTCTGCGGCGGGATCATCAGCGCCTTTGAGCCCAGTACCTTGTGCCGACCACCCGAGATCGGGTCCTCTTTCGAGCAGGCGAAACTCAGCAACATATCCCAGGCGATTTGCTGGCCCGGCACTTGTTCGGAACGTGCGATCTGAAAGGCGGCATCCCGGTAGTGCAGAAACGCGATATCCGTGGGCCGCAGCGCGTGGGCGACAGCCGCCATGCCTTCGTGGCCGGACGAGCCGATCGTGTAGAACCCCTGCCCCGCCTTCTGCATCGCGCGGCTGGTCCGGTCCAACGCCCGGCTGAGAACCTGCGACCGGTACAGCGACACCGCCTCGGTATTGCTAAGTCCGGGGCGCGGGGCTGCGCCGTCAGGCAGGTGGCCTTGCGCCACACGTGTCAGGAAATTCTCATGAACGATCTGAGCGCGATCCATGGCGGCCCCTCTACTTCAATCTGGCGGTCGCAACAGAAATGCGCCGCAACCCTTCTTGCAGGCTTTCGGTGGCGTAAGCAAAAGAAAGCCGCAGATGGCCCGGCAAACCAAAGGCACGCCCCGGCACCAGTGCCACCCCGACTTCGTCCAGCAGATACCGGCAGAATTCGTGATCGACCGGCATTTCAGCCGGTGTTTTGGGAAAGACATAGAACGCGCCATCCGGAACGGCACACTCCAGACCCGCGGCATTCAACCTAGCAACCACAAGATCACGGCGTGCTCGCATCGCCTGCAGGCGTTCGCCCAAAAGCGTTTGCGGCCCGGTAATCGCAGCCAATGCTGCCGCCTGCGCGATGGAACATGCGCCTGATGTAATCTGCCCCTGAACAGCGGTCATCGCCTTGATCAAGGGTGATGGCCCGATTCCCCAACCGATCCGCCACCCGGTCATCGAATAGGCCTTGGAAACTCCATTTACGGTCAGCACTCTATCCGCCAGATGCGGCACGGCCTGAACAAATGGCGTGAAGGGAACATAGGTCAGGTGTTGGTAGATCTCATCCGAGATCACCCAAACATTGGGATGCCTGTCCAAAACGCGACCCAGGGCCTGCATTTCCGATTCAGTATAGACCGCGCCGGTCGGGTTTGAGGGCGTGTTCAGCAAAAGCCAGCGAGTGCGCGGCGTAATTGCGACCTCAAGCTGTGCTGGGGTCAGCTTGAACCCCTGAGAAACCGGACAGTCCAGGACAACCGGAATACCGCCGGACAACCTGACCATATCCGCATAGCTGGTCCAGAACGGCGCCGCGGTAATAACTTCATCCCCGGGATCGAGCGTGGCCATCAGCGCCCCGGACAAAACCTGTTTAGCACCGGTCGAGACGATCACGTTTTCCGGCTGGACACTGGCCCCGACGGCGATAGCCGCCCGAACGTCCGGCGCCCCTGCCGTCGCCGGGTACCGTGTTTGCCCGGCCAGCGCCGCTTTATGGGCCGCTTCGACCACATGTTCAGGGGTCGGAAAATCAGGTTCGCCAGTACTGAGCGCGACCACATCGACACCCTGCGCCTTAAGGCGCGCAGCCTGCTCAGAGATCTGAACAATCTCTGACAACTCAATCCCGCGCAGCCTGTCTGCACGCCTAAAACTATCTGCTGCGATATCCCTGGACACTGCCAACGTCTCTCTTGACCAAAATATTCATTTGGTATCGGGCTGGCGGGCCCTAAAAGCCAGTGATATTCCATCCGAAAGGTATGAGGAATTATCATATGATCGCCCCCCGTCGTTTTCTGCCGTCTATCCCCTCTCTGCTGGCAATCGAGGCCGTTGACCGCCTTGGCAGTGCTTCGGCGGCAGCGGAAGAGCTTTCGCTGACCCAAAGCGCCATCAGCCGACAGCTCAAGTCGATGGAGGAACAGCTGGGCATCGAACTGATCCAGCGAACCCAGATGCGGCTGCAGCTTACCCCGGCGGCAAAAGAATACGTTCAGGTCGCGCGCAAAAGCTTGCACCAACTGGCGCAGGCCTCCCTAAAACTCAGAGCCAATCCGACCGGAGGATCGCTGAACCTGTCGATCCTGCCAGCGTTTGGGATGCATTGGCTGGCGCCGCGTCTTCAGGACTTTGCCCGCCGACATCCCGAGGTGACCGTCAATCTGAACACCCGGCTTCGCCCCTTCGATTTCGAAACGGAACATTTCGACGCCGCGATTCATTTCGGACGTCGAGATTGGCACGGCGTCAACTACCTGCCGATCATGCGTGAAAACGTTGTACCGGTTTGCGCCCCGGAAATTCTGCCCAAAAACCCGGAACAGATTGACTGGCTAATGAATGCCCCGCTGCTGCACCTGGAAACGCGCCCTGATGCCTGGGAGCAATGGTTTGCCGCACAAGGGCTTGTGGCATCCGGGCTTGGCGGCATGTTGTTCGACCAATTCTCGACCATGGGACAAGCCACAATTCATGGGCTTGGGGTGGCGCTACTGCCCAGCTATCTGGTCGAAGACGACCTGAAAACCGGGCGACTCGTTCCCGCCTGGAAAGGCCCGGGCGTCAGTCTGGGCGATTTCTTTCTGGTCTGGCCGCAATCCCGGGTGGCATCCGAGCCGCTGAAGTCGTTCTGTTCTTGGCTGCAAGGCCAAGTCGACCAAATCTCGTGACCGGGCCATTCCGACCACCCTAGAAAACTGCGGGGCGGGAGCGTTCCGAACAGGATTATGTGTCCAACGACCGAGCAATGAGTTCCTTCATGATCTCATTTGTCCCGCCATAGATCATCTGAACCCGCGCATCCGCGTAAAGCCGAGCAATCGGATATTCCATCATGAACCCATAGCCGCCAAACAGCTGCAGACATTCGTGCATGATCTCATTCTGCACCTCAGACCCCCAGTATTTGGCCATCGACGCGGTCGATGCATCCAAAGTTCCAGCCTCAAGTCGGGCAATACAGTCGTTGACAAAACTGCGCAGCACTTCGGCCTTGGTTTTACACTCGGCAAGCTTGAAGCGGGTATTTTGGAAATCCATCACGCGCTGACCGAAGGCTTTGCGCTCCTGCGTGTATTTCACTGTTTCGGCAATCGCGAAATCAATCGCACCCAGGGCACCGATTGCAATCGTCAGGCGTTCCCAGGGAAGTTGCCGCATAATCTGGTAAAAACCCTGCCCCTCTTCCGCTCCAATCAGGTTTGTCATCGGGACCTTGACGTCCTCAAAGAACAGCTCGGCCGTGTCATTGGACTTCATGCCCAGTTTCTTGAGGTTCCGCCCCTTGCGGAACCCATCTGCGCCCTGCGTTTCGACCGCGACCAACGATACCCCTTTCGACCCTTGGGTCTTGTCGGTCTTTGCGGCCACAAGGATCAAGTCCGCAGATTGCCCATTGGTGATAAAGATCTTGGATCCGTTCAGACAGTAGGAGTTACCGTTCTTTTCTGCAGTTGTGCGGATCGACTGCACATCCGAACCGGTTCCGGGCTCTGTCATGGCCAGCGCGCCGACCATCTCGCCCGAGGCGAGTTTCGGCAGCCATTTCAATTTTTGATCTTCGCTGCCATAAGCGGTGATATAGTGGATGACAATCGACTGGATCGCATAGCCCCAACCGGAATCTCCGTGCGAGGTCTGGGCGTACATGGTCAGAGCATCAAATCCCATGCCACCACCGACACCGCCGTGTTCTTCGGTGATCGCGCCAGCCATCAGTCCCATGTCACCGGCCTTGCGCCAGAACGCACGATCAACAACCCCGTTTTCGGTCCAGCGCTCGATATTGGGCACCAGTTCGTCCTGCATGAAACGGTCCGCCATTTCGGCAAACATCTGGTGCTCTTCTGACACCCAGCTGGATGTAGGGGTAATAAGAGACATTGCGCATCCTCCAAGATCAACTTGCTGCCAGCGTAATTTGGACCGCCAAGTAATCCAATGCGTTGGATGAAACGCTACGCAACGTCTTTTGGAAGATTTCGCCGGGTCACTGGATCGGTGCGGCCAACGCGTTTTCCAGCAAGACCCGCGCTGCAGCTTTGGCATCTTGCGCGGGATCACAGCTTTTCAACAGAACCGCCGTCACGATTGCCCCTTCTTTCAGCAGAAGGATCTGACCTCCCAGGCTTTCAGGGTCGAAGGCACCGGCTTTGCGGGCCAGATCCGTGAAATATTCCAACAACAACCGCTTGTGCTCCGCCGCCTGCACGTGGATCGGGTGCTCTTTCTCCTGGAACTCGGCGCCAGCCTTGATGAACATGCAGCCGCGAAACCCGTCTTCGGCGAACCACTCGCCCAGTGCATCAAAGCTTGAAATCAACTGGTCCGCAGGGGTGTCGGCCAATTCCTCGACACGACGCATGAACCAGTTGCGGAAATTCTCGTCCCGCAAGCGCAAAGCCGCCAGTATCAGATCTTCCTTGGTGCGGAAATGTTTGTACATCGAAGTCTTCGACACACCCGTCTCAGCCACCAGCTTGTCCATGCCGGTCGCATGAAAACCGTCACGATAAAAGACCTTTAGGGCCTTGCGGACCAGCTCATCCCTTTTGTTTGGGCGCATGATTCGCCTCCTATACGTACCGATCTGTACATAATTGTACCCTCCATAATCCGCAAGGGCCACCAATGTTCAGGAAATTCTCTTTATTTTCCACCTGGATAGAGAAAAATTTTAGATATTTTACAGGCGCCCCTTGCAAATAGGTACCGATCAGTACACCTAAGCAACATGATGTACCGATCAGTTAACCATGGAGCCGTCATGAAACGCCGTACCAGCCCCTTCAACCGCCAGTACATCCCAATTCTGTTGACCCTTGCGCTGCTCGCTGCATCGCTGACCTGAAGGATCATGACATGAGCCGCCCCCCTCTGCCGCCATTCACTGCTGAGACCGCTACACAAAAGGTCCGCATGGCTGAAAATGCTTGGAACAGCCGCGATCCGGATATCGTGACGCCCGCCTATACCGAGGACAGCCAATGGCGGAATCGGGCCGAGTTTGTCGCGGGCCATGCTGAAATTCACGCGCTTTTGACCCGCAAGTGGAGAAATGAGCAGGAGTACCGGCTGATCAAAGAACTCTGGGCCTATTCGGAAAACCGTATTGCCGTGCGCTATGCCTATGAATGGCGGAACGACAGCGGCCAGTGGTTCCGCTCATATGGTAACGAGAACTGGGAATTCGATAGGGATGGTCGGATGGCCAAACGTCATGCCTCGCTGAACGACCTTCCGATCAGGCAACAGGATCGGGTTTTCCTTTGGCCTCTTGGTCCGCGCCCTGACGACCATCCCGGCCTGTCTGATCTGGGCCTGTAGAAAGGACCTATTATGCCACGTGCTTTTTCCAAACTAACCTTCACGCCTGCCGTTCTCACCCATCAAGAAAGGATGGGATCGGCAAAAATCTATGCGAAATTCCTGGAAAGCGGCTCTGTGCAGGGTCACGAAATCAGAGCCGCCGAAAAAGAGTTCATCGAGGCCCGCGACGGGTTCTACCAATCAACCGTGTCCGAGACCGGCTGGCCATATGTGCAGTATCGTGGCGGACCCGCGGGGTTTTTACGAGTACTTGATGCGCAGACCATCGGGTATGCTGATCTTTCGGGCAACAAACAGTATATCTCGCGCGGGAATTTGGATGGCAATGACCGGGTTGCGCTGATCCTGATGGATTATGCCAACCAGCGACGCCTGAAAATACTTGGGCGTGTCGAAATTGCCGAAGGCGCTGCGGCGGCTGCCAGCCTCTCCCCTGAAGGCACCCAGACCCCGGCCGAACGCGCCGTCATTATCAAGGTCGAAGGTCTGGACTGGAATTGCCCAAGTCACATTACCCCACGATTCACCGAGGCCGAGCTGCGCCCCCACCTGAACGAATTGGGTCAGCAGCTGGCCCAACTTCAGGCAGAAAATGACCGGCTGAAACGGGAATTGGAAAATAAGAAATAAGCCCCAGTGCCAAGCATTCCCCAACTTGTGATTCAAGGACTGACACCATGATAACGTTAACGCTTCACCGAGCCTTCATAGTCCTGTTTGGTTTCGCTCTGTCGATTGCCTTTCTTATGCTGGGATTTTTCGCATCCCCCGAAGCTGTTCGGACATCCCCGCCCGCGCTTTATAATTCGCTGCTGCTGGAAAAACTGGCCCGAGACTAAGAACCATACGGCCCTCGAAACAAGAGATTGTGCCTGAATCATGATCTCTGCCCTTGACCTTCCTGTGACTGGAACCTCCATCTAGGGTTGGAAACAGGACAGGATGAGTCGATTGGCCACCCCACATGCTATCAGACTGAAGGTCACCGGAATGAACTGCGCATCCTGCGTAGGCCGCGTGGAATCTGCGTTGCGCAATGTTCCCGGGGTTACCGAGGCTTCGGTCAACTTCCCAACCGAGACTGCACAGGTCACTTATGACGGGCCGATCAGCGACCTGACCGGCGCGCTGGACAAAGCTGGTTATCCGGTGTCAGTGGCAGAAGCCGTTCTGCAGATTGACGGTATGAGTTGTGCTTCTTGCGTCGCAAGGATTGAACGAGCACTCTGCGCAGACCCGGCCGTCATAAGTGCTCGGGTCAACCTGGCCACTGAAACCGCGACCATTCGTTTTGCCGACGGGGCAACTGATCCTGTGAAGCTGGCGCAGCTAAGCACCAAAGCGGGCTATCCGGCGCACCCTTCCAGGATGGCCGAAAGCAACGATGAGAAACCGGGCGAAGCCTCTGCGCTGATCCGCACCACCCTGATCGCTGCGGCGCTGGCTTTGCCCGTGTTTATACTCGAGATGGGCGGGCACATGATCCCAGCCTTTCATCACTGGGTTCAGGCAACAATCGGGATTCAGACCAGCCATATCATCCAGTTTGTCCTGACGTCGGTTCTGCTGATCGGCCCCGGAAGGGTGTTCTATGCCAAGGGTATCCCGGCCTTGCTGCGCGGGACACCTGATATGAATGCGCTGGTCGCGATGGGAACCGGTGCCGCCTATCTGTATTCCGTCCTGGCCACCTTTGCGCCTCAGGTTCTGCCACAAGGCAGTGCAAATGTGTATTTCGAGGCCGCCTCGGTCATCGTGGTCCTTATCCTGCTAGGTCGCGCGATGGAGGCGCGGGCAAAAGGCCGGACCGGGGCCGCCATTCGCAAACTGGTCGGGCTTCAACCGAAAACAGCCCGGCTAGAACAGGACGGGGGCACGGTCGATCGACCCATATCCGAAATACTGGTTGGCGATGTGCTGCAGATCCGACCCGGAGAGCGCGTCCCAGTCGATGCTCAGGTGTTGGACGGCACCTCATACGTGGATGAAAGCATGATTACCGGCGAACCCGTTCCTATAGGGAAATCGGCCGAAGATCAGGTGATAGGGGGCACGGTCAACGGCACGGGCGCGCTGCGCGTGCGCGCCACGCGTGTTGGGTCCGAAACGGTGCTGGCGCAGGTCATCCAGATGGTTCAGCAAGCTCAGGGTGCCAAGTTGCCGATACAGGGGCTAGTCGACCGGATCACGGCGTGGTTTGTTCCCGTTGTGATTGGCGTTGCCCTACTGACCATTGCGATCTGGCTGATCTTTGGCCCTGCGCCTGCCTTGCCGATGGCGCTGGTCGCAGGGGTTTCGGTTTTGATCATTGCCTGCCCCTGCGCCATGGGGCTGGCGACTCCGACGTCGATCATGGTGGGCACGGGGCGCGCGGCTGAACTGGGCGTGCTGTTCCGCAAAGGCGATGCTTTGCAGCAGTTGCAACAGGCCAAGATCATCGCTTTGGACAAGACCGGGACTCTGACACTGGGGCGCCCTGAACTGGCGAATGTCACGACCATAAATGGGTTTGACCGCGATACCGTTTTACGGCTGGCCGCTGCGGTCGAGGCGCGATCCGAGCATCCGATTGCCACGGCCATCACGCGGGCCGGACCGGCGGACCTGCCCCCTATCGCCGGCTTTGAATCGTTGACTGGGCTGGGCGCCCGCGCGTCTGTCGATGGGCACGATCTGTTGATCGGCTCACCCAGATTAATGGCGCAGAACGGCATTGATCTATCCGCGCTGAGCCAACAGGCCGACCAGCATGCCGCCGAAGGGGCAACCCCCGTATTCGTCGCGATCAACGGTCAGGCTGCGGCACTTCTTACGGTCTCGGATCCGGTCAAACCGGGCACGATCGAAGCTTTGCACCGGCTGCACACTATGGGCCTAACGCTGGCGATGGTCACCGGGGACAACGCCCTGACTGCGCAGGCTTTGGCAGACAAGCTGGGCATCGATCATGTCACAGCCGAGGTCCTGCCGGACGGAAAGCTCGCTACAATCAACGCCCTGCGCGACCAGTTCGGAGAGCTGGCCTTTGTCGGTGACGGGATTAACGACGCCCCGGCATTGGCTGCGGCGGATGTCGGCATCGCTATCGGCACGGGTACAGATGTGGCGATTGAAACGGCGGATGTGGTGCTGATGGCGGGCGATCTGCGCGCCGTTGCCAATGCAGTTGAAATCAGTCGCCGGACCATGAGCAATATCCAACAGAATCTGGGCTGGGCGTTTGGATATAATGTTTTGCTGATACCTGTCGCCGCCGGGATTCTGTATCCTTTTGGCGGCCCGCTTCTTTCCCCGGTTCTGGCGGCTGGAGCCATGGCTTTGTCCAGCGTCTTTGTCGTCACCAACGCGTTGCGACTTCGCAGGGTTCGCGCCAGCCTGCCCGAGGGATCACATACGGCGGCTCCACAAATGGTGACGTCATGAATATCGGCGACGTTTCCAACCAAACCGGTCTCCCGGCCAAGACCATCCGCTATTACGAAGATATCGGACTGATCAAACCGCTGCGCGATGATAATGGCTATCGCCGGTTCCGCAGTCAGGATGTGCACAAACTGAACTTTTTGGGCCGGGCCCGCGCATTGGGATTTACGATCGAAGATTGCCGGACCCTGATGGCCTTGTATGAGGATGAAACCCGCGCAAGTGCAGATGTGAAGAAGGTTGCCCGCGCGCATATGGTCCAGATCGAAGCGAAGATCGCCGACCTTAATGCGATGCGCGATACGTTGGGTCATTTAATTGACGCCTGCGCCGGCGACGACAGGCCTGATTGTCCGATCCTGAAGGATTTGGGCGGACAACCCTGACACGGGGTTGCCCTTTGTCTTCAGCTTTGCTTTGTCTCTGCCAAACAATCCGGCTTGCGGCGTCTGACCGGACCCGGACAGCAGAGAGGTTCACCAAATGGCAAAAGTTGCGTTCCTTGGTTTGGGTGTCATGGGATATCCAATGGCCGGCCACCTGCAGGCTGCAGGTCATGAGGTCACGGTTTTCAACCGAACAACCGCTAAGGCCGAGGCTTGGGTCGCCCAATATGGCGGCTCAATGGCCGCTACCCCGCGCGAGGCGGCTGAGCGAGCCGAGTTTGTCATGGCTTGTGTGGGCAATGACGATGATCTGCGCATGGTCTGCACCGGCGACGATGGTGCCTTCGGCGCAATGTCAAGCGGCGCGGTTTTCGTCGACCATACGACCGTCTCGGCAAAGGTAACCCGAGAGCTTTATGGCGCGGGCAAAGCCGCAGGGATTGCCTTTGTGGACGCGCCGATTTCGGGCGGTCAGGCCGGGGCTGAAAACGGCGTTCTGTCGATCATGTGCGGGGGGGATCAGGCTGCCTATGACGCGGCCGAGCCCATTATGCAGGTCTATTCCAAAATCTGTCGCCGCATTGGGGACAGTGGCGCCGGTCAGATGACCAAGATGTGCAACCAGATCGCCATTGCCGGACTGGTTCAGGGCCTCAGCGAGGCGCTGCATTTTGCCGAAAAAGCCGGGCTGGATGGCCGGGCGGTTGTGGAAGTGATCAGTCAGGGGGCCGCAGGCAGTTGGCAGATGGCGAACCGCTATGAAACCATGTTGGACGATCATTTCGAGCACGGTTTCGCGGTGGACTGGATGCGCAAGGATCTGGGAATTTGCTTGGATACCGCAGATGAAACAGGGGCATCCCTGCCGGTGACGGCTTTGGTTGATCAGTTCTATAAGGATGTGCAGAAAATGGGCGGGAATCGGTGGGATACTTCCTCGCTTATTAAACGGTTGCGCGCATTGGGGTAACGGGAAAAGGGGGCTGTCTGCCCCCTCTTGGCCCGCAGGGCCAATTCACTCCCGAAGATATTTTTAGCCAGATGAAAAGGACCCCGGTTTACTGGGACAGGGTTTCAAATGAACGACATCATCGCATTTTGGGCTAATGCTTTGCGGCAAAACTGGGGGCTGGACGCGCGGCTGAACCGATTGGACGGCGAATACGATCTTAATTTTCTGGTCCAGGCAACCAACGGACAGGATTATGTTCTGAAAGTCATGCGCCCCGGATGCGAAGCAGAGCTTGTGGACCTCCAGGTCAAAGCCTTGGAACATATCGCCTCAGAAGCACCGGGGCTGCCATTTCCTACAGTGTTTCCCGATTTGCAGGGGGATTATCTGCCCCGGATCGAAGATCACGAGGGGGTACCGCGCCTTGTTTGGTTGCTGGAATGCCTGCCTGGGCAATGCTATGCGAAATCGGCACCCAAATCCGAAGAGTTGATCCTAAAGCTGGGTCGCGTTCTGGGTGCTACAGACCGTGCATTAGAGCGGTTCACTCATGAGGGTTTGGCCCGGGGCGATTTCAAATGGAATCTGACGCAGGCAGGGTGGATCGAACAGCATCTGGACACCGTTAGTAGCCCCGCACGGCAGGCAGTGCTGGCCGAGATATGTTCCGAATTCAATGCGATATCAGACAAGTTGGCAGGCTTGCCCAGTCAGGCGATTCATAATGACGCCAATGATTATAACGTTCTGGTCGAAGCAGAGCCTGGCCAGCGCCCGGGGGTGTCGGGCTTGATTGACCTTGGCGATATGTGTGCCGCGCCACGCGTTTGCGATCTGGCGATTGCCGGGGCCTATATCGTATTGGATCATCCGCAACCCGATCGCGCATTGGCGGCACTGGTGCGCGGCTATCAGGCGGCAAACCCCCTGCGCGCGGACGAAGTCGAACTGATCTGGCCTCTCTTGCGGATGCGACTGGCTGTGTCGGTTGTGAACTCGACCCTGATGGCCCTTGAAAACCCGGATGATCCTTATGTCACTATCAGTCAGGCGCCGGCCTGGCGGTTTCTTGAGGACCAAAGCGTCAACGGCGGATTGATGCCAGCGCGCCTGCGCGTCGCCTGTAGTCTGCCGGTCACCGATGGGGCCGAACGCATCCATGCCTATCTGTCCGCGCATCGTGGTCAATTCGCCGAGATGTTTGGACAGGGTCTAAAAGATGTGCCCATGGGCTCGCTATCGGTCGAAGACTCTGTGTGGCCGCAAAACCCATTCCACATGCCCCTGGCCGAGGCGGCACGTGTTGGCGAGGAAAATGGCACAGACTTCTGGTTGGGGTATTACAATGAACCCCGCCTGATTTACGCAGAGCCGGGGTTCCGCAAAGGGCCATGGAAAGCTTCGGACCGACGCACCGTGCATCTGGCGGTGGATGTGTTCGCGCCTGCCGGCACTGTCCTGAATGCCCCGATCAGTGGCCGGGTCGAGGCGGTCGAGAATCGCGACAGTCACCTTGACTATGGCGGGGTGGTGATCCTGCATCACGAAACACCCCAAGGCGATCCGTTCTATACACTCTACGGACATTTGGACCCCGAGGTCTGCGACAGGCTGAACCCGGGCGATCCAGTCGCACAGGGAGCGGCGTTTGCACGGCTTGGGGATGTCACACAGAACGGGGGCTGGGCCCCACATGTACATTTCCAGCTGGCCCTGACTACGAACGGGATGCGGGCCAACTGGCCGGGTGTTGGCGACCCTGACGAGCTTGAACTGTGGCACGCCGTCTGCCCGAATCCGGCGGCTCTGCTGAACCTTCCCGATGACAAGGTGTTCTATCGGCCGACCGATAAACGGGCGATCCTGCAGGGACGGCAGGACCACTTCGGAGGCAACCTGTCCCTGACCTATGACGATCCAGTCATGCTGGTACGCGGTTGGAAGCATCACCTGTTTGACGAATGGGGTCGCCCTTATCTGGATGCGTATAACAATGTACCCCATGTGGGCCACGCCCACCCGCGCATTCAGGCTGTCGCAGCAGATCAGCTCAAGCGGATGAATTCCAACACCCGGTATCTGCATCCGGCCCAGACGGCTTTTGCCGATAAGGTTCTGTCCAAGCTGCCCGATCACCTCGAGGTCTGCTTCTTTGTGAATTCCGGCACCGAAGCCAATGAGCTCGCCCTGCGGCTGGCCCGCGCCCATACCGGCGCCAAAGGGATCGTGACGCCCGATCACGGGTATCACGGCAATACCACCGCCGCCGTGGCAATTTCGGCCTATAAGTTCAACAAACCGGGCGGAGTTGGTCAGGCGGATTGGGTGGAACTGGTTGAGGTCGCGGATGACTACCGAGGGTCTTTCCGGCGCGACGACCCCGATCGCGCCGAGAAGTTTGCAGATCTAGTGGACCCAGCGATTGCAGCCCTACAGGACAAAGGTCAGGGCGTTGCCGGTTTCATTGCCGAGACCTTCCCTTCAGTTGGCGGGCAGATCATACCACCCAAAGGCTATCTGCCCGCGGTTTATGAGAAAATCCGCGCCGCTGGTGGTGTCTGCATCGCCGACGAGGTGCAGACAGGTCTGGGGCGTCTGGGCGAATATTATTTCGGCTTTGAGCATCAAGGCGCGCTGCCGGATATCGTGGTCATGGGCAAACCCATTGGCAACGGTCATCCATTGGGCGTTCTGGTTACTACCAAAGAGATCGCCCGCAGCTTTGATAACGGGATCGAGTTCTTTTCGACCTTTGGCGGATCGACCCTGTCCTGCCGCATCGGCAAAGAAGTTCTGGATATCGTCGATGATGAAGGCTTGCAGGACAATGCCCGCCTGATGGGCGACAGGTTGATGACAGGCCTGCGTCAGATCGAGACCGATTTCGGATCTGTCGGTGATGTGCGCGGCATGGGCCTGTTCGTTGGAGTCGAACTGATCAACCCCGATGGCTCTGAAGGCCGTGAGATCTGCCAATATGTCAAAAACCGGATGCGCGACCACCGGATTCTTATTGGCAGCGAAGGCCCAAAGGACAGCATCCTGAAAATTCGCCCGCCGCTGACGATCGAGGCGGAAGATGTGGACATGATCCTGTGGGCATTACGGGATGTGCTGGCAGAAGTTGGTGATTACAGCCCGCCACCCTCATGCGATCATGACCATCACCACGCAGGGTGCGGCTGCTGCTGAGGGCACGGAACCCCGGCGCGCATTCGCCGGGGTTCTGCACCTGCCCTGCTGCTTAGTGCAGCGTGGCAGTGGGGTTCTGATGTCTTGGGGTTGGCATCGGGATCGAGACCGTCATGCGTCGCAAAGCCAGCCCTAATTCCTCAGACAAAGCGGCCAATGCGGGGGCAAAATCGGGACGGACGATCAGGGACGCCATCATCATAGCGTCTTCGCGCGCGCCTTCTGATGCCGCCGCAATCATCTGGGCGAAACAGTTTTCATCCGCGCCAAGGCAGACACAGCCCAACCCATGCCGGATCAGCGGGCGCCGCCCGTGATGGGCACAAAGCGAGCACAGCCGGTCCAGCGTCAACATCGCTGCCCGGCCCTGATCCGTACCCAGGGCGATCTGAAAGTCCTGCGCCGCATCCATACGCGTTTGCATTCCGTCCCCCCAGAGGCGCAGATACATGACCGCACCGGCCTCGACAGGGCTTAGGTCGGACAGACGGCCAACGGTCGCGCCACCCCGGGCTGCAGGCGCGCTCATTTCGTCAAGATCAGTTTGCCCGCGCGCGTGATGCGCAGGGTGTACAGCTGATCGCCCAGCTCGATATGGGCCAGATTGCCCCCTTTGGTCAGATCTTCAGCCTTATGTGCAGGCAGCATTGATACGGCAAAAGACTGGCTGGGATTCGGGTTCTGAACATTCATCAGGATCACTCCGGAAGGTTTCGGGCAATGCGCCTTATCGGTTTACTTTTCAGGTATCTGGCTGGCCCGATTCTGGGGTTGCTGACGGCTTGAAATATAATCTGATTATTTTAGTCAGGTATGTCAAGCCTCAATATCTCACTCTCGCAACCGGGTTGAATTGCACTGCCTGAACACACCAGTTAGGACTTGCGGTGCAGCTTCAGAGGCAAGGATTTCAATGAGCGCTACAATTATGTTCGATTTGGACGGAACACTGGTCGACAGCCTTCCGGACATCACCGCCGCTGCGAATGCAATGCTGCGGGACACTGGTGTCTCGCCCCTGCCCCAGGACACGATCAAACAATTCGTCGGCAATGGCCTCCCGAAATTGGTAGAACGCATGATGTTTCATTGCGACCTGCCTATGGATCGCCATGCCGAGCTATCGGAACTGACGCTGACCCACTACAACGCAGCCTCCAGCGACAAAACCGTCGTCTACCCCGGCGTGGCCGAAGCGCTTGAACAGCTGCGCCAGATGGGATGTGTTCTGGGTGTTTGTACAAACAAACCCAAAGCACCGGCTGACCATGTTCTGAAGTCGATGGGCCTGACCCATCATTTCGATGCCACCCTGGGTGGTGACAGCCTGGCCACGCGCAAACCAGACCCAGCCCATCTTGAGGCAAGTTTTAACGCAGTGGCCGCTATAGGTCCGCGCCTGTTCGTGGGTGACAGTGAGGTCGATGCAGAAACCGCTGAACGGGCCCAGGTTCCCTTTTTGCTATTCACGGAAGGTTATCGGAAAAGCCCGGTTTCTGAACTGTATCATACCCGTAACTTCGCCGACTGGTACGAAGTGCCTGCGCTTGTAAGTGAGCTTTTGGGGGAATTGGGTTGATGTCCCCCAACTAGTGAGGGGCCGGCCGAGGGGGTAAGTAGCCAGCCCCTCAAGGGGGAAAAGTGGTAGGTCCTTGGAAACTCCTTGGATGATTTGAAGTTAACGAATCGCTCCAATCAAAGATATAGGGGGTTTCCCGTAGCCCTAGATAGGGTATTGAAATTACATAATAAATTATCCGTAAATTCTAGAAATTCGTTGAATATTGTCATTTTCCGTTGGTGACCCGGCCCCAGGACACCGCCAATCGAAAATTGAACAACGAAAAAGGGCGGGGATGAACACCCCGCCCGACGGTTCAGAAAAATTGCTGAATCCGCATGTTCAGATTGCCAGATATTCCTCGCGCAGCTGTGGATTCTCTAACACCTCGCTGGCGGCTCCATCAAACACGATGCTGCCCGTATCCAGAATGATCGCACGGTCCGCCAATTCCAGGGCGCGCACCGCGTTCTGCTCGACAATGATCGTGGTCATACCCTGCTGTTTGACGTGAAGCAGAGTCTTTTCGATCTCATCCACAATCACCGGGGCAAGCCCCTCATAGGGTTCATCCAGAAGCAACACCTTGATGTCCCGTGCCAAAGCCCGCGCAATCGACAGCATCTGCTGCTCTCCGCCAGACAGGGTAATTCCTTCTTGCTTGCGGCGCTCACCCAGCCTTGGGAACAGCTCATAAAGCCGTTCCAGCGACCAGCCGACAGGTGGAGCGATCTGGGCGAGTTGCAGGTTCTCTTCGACCGTCAGACCGGGGATGATACGGCGATCCTCGGGCACAAGGCCAAGGCCTGCGGCGGCGGCCTCATAGCTGGTCATTTTGTGCAGCGGCTTGTGATCCAGCCAGATTTCACCATGACGCACCTCGGGGTCACTGACCCGCGCGATGGATCTGAGCGTCGAGGTTTTGCCAGCACCATTCCGGCCCAGCAGGGCCAGAATTTCACCTTCGTGCACGTTAAAGCTGACGCCCTGCACGATATAGCTTTCGCCATAGTATGAATGCATGTCCCATACGGACAAAAACGCAGGGGCGGTGCTGGCCATATTGGCGTTTTTCGAAAAGTCAGGTTTCTCGTTCATTGCTTTTCCTTACGCGGCCTCACCCAGATAAGCTTCGCGAACCTTGGGATGCCCGCGGATGTTTTCTGGCGTATCTTCGACCAGAGGTGTTCCCTGCGCCAGAACGGTGATGCGCTCGGCCAGGCTGAACACCACATGCATGTCATGTTCAATGATGGCGATGGTAATGTCACGCTCGTCCTTGATCTGTTTGAGCAGGTCGATCGTGTTGTTGGTATCTGCCCGGGCCATCCCGGCGGTGGGTTCGTCCAGCAAAAGCAGGCGCGGGTTCTGGCTGAGGCACATGCCGATCTCAAGTCGTCGCTTGTCCCCACGTGACAGCGATGCCGCGTGCATCTCGCGTTTGTCAGCCATGTTCATCTCTAACAGCATCGCCTCGGCCTGCTCGACAATCGCCTTTTCACTGGAGATGGTTTCATAGGCGTGCATCCGAAAAGCGCCGTCCCGCATCGCAAAGATCGGGATCAACATGTTCTCCATCACAGTCAAATCGCCGAAAATCTCGGGCGTCTGGAACACACGGCTGATACCCATCTGGTTGATCTGATAGGGTTCCAACCCCAGAACAGAATTGTTGTCGAACAAAACAGAACCGGTATCCGGCATCAGCTTTCCCACCAAACAGTTCAGCAAGGTTGACTTGCCCGCACCGTTCGGGCCGATGATCGCGTGGACCGAGTTTTCTTCGACGTTGAGGTTCACATCCGACAGCGCCTTGAGGCCACCGAAGCGTTTGCTGACGTCTTTGACTCGTAGAATTGCCATGGTGCCCCCTTATTCCGCTGGCTCGGTTTTGCCCTTCGGGGCATCATCGGCGCCCGGTTTCTTACGCTTGAACCAGCCCATCAGCCGCTGACCACCTTCAACCAGCCCACCCGGCAGATAGATCACCACCAGCATGAACAGGATACCCAGCGTCAGATGCCAACCCTTGCCGATGAACGGATGGATCAGGAACACAACCGCGTCCTCAAGCCCATCGGGCAGGAAAGCGAACCAGCTGTGCAGAACATTGTCGTTGATCTTCGAGAAGATGTTTTCGAAATACTTGATAAAGCCTGCTCCCAGTACCGGCCCGATCAGGGTCCCTGTACCGCCCAGAATTGTCATCAGCACCACCTCGCCCGAGGCAGTCCACTGCATCCGTTCGGCCCCGGCCAGCGGGTCCATGGCGGCCATCAGCCCCCCCGCCAGACCGGCATACATGCCCGAAATCACAAAGGCTGCCAGTGTGTAGGGTTTCGAATTTAGACCGGTATAATTCATCCGCTGCTGGTTGGATTTCACCGCCCGCAGCATCATGCCAAAGGGCGAGCGGAATATGCGGATAGAGAGATAGAACACCGCCATCATGATCACCGCACACAGGTAATAGCCCGCGTTAAAGTCAAAGCTCCAGGCACCCACATCCAACGTATAGGTCGCGCGCATGGGAATGCCGAACAGATGCGGTAGGTTCGGCGCGCTGGCCGATTGCAGGATCTGCGGATCGTCCGCATAGACCTGCAAGCCGGTCTCACCATTTGTCAGGTTGAATTTTGGGTTCGAAAGCACCGAATAGGCCAGAGCAAAGCTCATCTGTGCAAAAGCCAGCGTCAGGATCGAGAAATAGATGCCCGACCGACGCAGGCTGACAAATCCGATCAGCAGCGAAAACACCCCGGCGACAAGAACGCTGAGCGCGATGGCCGGAACGACGTTATAGCTGAGCAGTTTGAACATCCACACTGCGGAATACGACCCCACCCCAAGAAAGGCCGCATGGCCAAAGGACAGGTATCCGGTCAATCCAAACAGAATGTTGAAGCCGATCGCAAAAATCCCAAAGATCACGAACCGCTGCATCAAATCGGGATAGCCCGCGTTGAACTGCGCCATGGCGCTGCCTTCGGGGAACGGGTTCAGGATAAAGGGCGCCAACAGGGTCAGTATGGCGACGATGATCAGCAGGCTGGTATCTCTCTTGTTCAGTCCCAACATGGCTTATTCCTCCATCACGCCTTTGCGCCCCATCAACCCGCGTGGACGGGTCAAAAGCACGATGATGGCGACAAGGTAGATGATGATCTGGTTGATGCCGGGGATCGTGGTCGTGGCCCAGGTGGTCGACGCAAAGCTTTCGAGCACGCCCAGCAGGAACCCGGCCAGAACCGCGCCCGGCAATGAGCCCATCCCCCCCACAACCACAACCACAAAGCTGAGAACCAGAAAGTCCATGCCCATGTGATAATTCGGGGGGTTGAGCGGCCCGTACATCACGCCTGCGAGACCCGCGACTGCGGCCGCAATCCCGAACATGATGGTAAACCGCCTGTCGATATTTATCCCCAGCAGGCCCACCGTTTCACGATCTGCCATGCCAGCCCGCACGACCATGCCAAAGGTTGTGAATTGCAGGAACGAGAACACCGCTCCGATAATGCCAACGGCAAACCCGAAATAGACCAGCCGCCAGATCGGATAGATGATGGCGTTGGGATCGAATCCAACCATGATGCCAAGATCAACAGACCCACTCAGCATATCGGGGGGCGGGGTCTGGATCGGATTGGCACCGAAGAAATATTTGATGATCTCCTGCAGCACGATCGCCAGGCCAAAAGTCACAAGGATCTGATCCGCATGAGGGCGCTTGTAAAAATGTTTGATCAGCCCGCGCTCCATCACGTAGCCGACAAACAACATGATCGGGATCGCGAACAGGACAGCCAGAGGAACGGACCAATCTATGATTGACGCGCCAATCTCGGGGCCGAACCAGGCCTCAATATACGGGGTTTCAACCTTCAGCGGGTTGCCCAGAAAATCTCTCTGACTTTCATCAAGGGTCACGTAGCTCAAGTTAAAGAGTTTTTGCAAAGACACGGCGCAGAACGCACCAATCATGAACAGCGCCCCATGGGCAAAGTTCACAACTCCAAGCGTTCCGAAGATCAGCGTCAGGCCAAGCGCGATCAGCGCATAAGCCGACCCCTTGTCCAACCCGTTCAGAATTTGCAGAAGAATGGCGTCCATAGTCCCCACCTTTGGCCTGTCCAGTGGACTCCCCCATAGGCGGGAGAGCCCGTTTTCTAGGTCAGAGAATTTTCGTCGAAAATTCTCGCGCTTGTGTTACGCGCCCGGATTGCATTTACCCAGTTCGCCACCGGCAAACATCGGGTGCTCGGGATCGTATTCGACCTGCGCGCGTGGGGTGATCTCGACGATCTCCAGCGTGTCATAGGCGTTGGTCGGGTTCTCGTTGCCCCGCACCACCAGCACATCCTTAAAGCACTGATGATCTGCACCACGATACCAGGTCGGCCCGTTGCCCAGACCGTCGAACTCGAAATCTTCCAGCGCTTCGGCGACACCACAGGGGTTGAAGGTACCCGCTCGTTCGCACGCATCTGCATAGAGCAGAACCTGTGCATAGCAGGTCTGAGCCGAATTGGACGGCGGCTTGCCGTATTTCTCACCAAAGGATTTCACAAAGGCCTTGGTGCCTTCGTCTTGCAGCTGCCAGTTCCAGTTCATCGAACCCAGCACGCCCTTGATGTTCTCGCCAGCACCGGCAGCCATCAGTTCGGAATACAGCGGCACGACAATCTTAAAGTCTTTGCCGTTGGCCACCTTGTCGAGCAGGCCGAACTGAATCGCATTAGTCAGCGAGTTCACCATGTTACCGCCATAGTGGTTCAGAACCAGCACATCCGCGCCCGAGTTCAGAACCGGCGCGATATAGGACGAGAAGTCCGTCGACGCGAGCGGTGTTTTGACCGTGTTGACCGTTTCCCATCCCAGGGCTTCGGTCGAGGCCACAATCGACTCTTCCTGAGTCCAGCCCCAGTTGTAGTCAGCGGTCAGATGATAGGCCCGGCGTTCACTGCCCATTTCGGCAGCAAGAACCGGCGCCAGAGCAGCGCCCGACATATAAGCATTGAAGAAATGGCGGAAACCGTTCGCCTTCTTGTCCTTACCGGTCGTGTCGTTGGCATGGGTCAGGCCAGCCATGAAGATCACGCCCGCTTCCTGACACAGACCCTGAACTGCGACAGCCACGCCCGAGGACGAGCCGCCGTTGATCATGATCGCACCGTCTTTTTCGATCATCGACTTGGCCGATGCGCGTGCGGCGTCCGATTTGGTCTGGGTGTCGCCGGTTACGAACCCAACCTTTTTACCAAGAATCCCGTTCCCTTTCAGGGCCTTGGACGTAAAGGTGTTCAGGCAACCGCCATCGCCCTCACCGTTCAGATGCTCGACTGCAAGCTGCTGTGCCAGCAGTTCATCATTACCCTCTTCTGCATAAGGCCCGGTCTGCGGAACATTGAAACCCAATGTGACAGACGACCCAGAAGGTTCGTTAGTATATGCAGCAGCCGACGATGCGGTAAAAATCGTAGGTAGGGCCAGACCGGTACCGGCAACAGCACCAGACTTCAGCACGCCGCGGCGTGTGACAGATTTATTAGTCATTCATTCCTCCCAGTTCCCTGTTTTACGTCTGTTGGCTCCTCTTCCAGCAAACGATTGCGCAGGTTTACGCACCGCGAGTATGGCGGGGGTTCTGAAAATTTCTCAATAACCTATTCAAAAAGCAGCTATGTTATGTAAACAAATGAACACCTGGGTGCGGATTCTTGTAAATTCTTAAACATCTTATGCTTCTTAATAATTGAAATTAAAAGGTATTATCTGAAAACATGCGGGTGATCGCCATGCAGGCAGTGCCGCTCTGCTCGGCAAGCAAGAAGTTGTTGCTAAATCTACAAGAAGTTGTTGCTAAATCTAAAGGAGAGCCCGGGCCGCATGATACAGCTCAGATGGTCACCGGGACGAGCTGACTTCCCCTGGAGATCAAACCGTTTGAACCTGGGTTCTCAAACCCGAAGCATCGTGCAAATCAAGAATTGTGACAAATTGAAAAACGGTTAATCCCTCCACGGCTGCATCGGTGAATACAGGCAACCGCCCGACCAACCGACGACCAAACAAGCGCAATAACCTTACAAAAAAGGCATAAACCACTACGCTTCACCCCGCATTCCGCGAATAGGTCAAAGAAATAGTCCGCGGATTTTGTGCAGTTTGTTTACTGAAACGCGACGAATTGATCGTACATAATTAGGTTAATGATTTTTTAGATGAGTTTTAGACGATTATATAGAACTATAGGAATGTAAAGAATCGGTAGGAGGTTGCGCACTCTTATATTGCAAATGCGCGTTTATGTTTGTTCGAGTACAGGTTGTTATCTATGGTCCGGGGGAATGCTCAGAGCGCTGCGTGGTTGCCAAACGCGCTTCATGCCAGAGCCATCATTAATTTCATTCATTGGAGCCAGGCAGGCGTCGTTCTTGATGCCGCGCTTGAAGGTATCGTCAAAGCATTTGGCGCCGATTGTGCTGTCATCAGCCGTGTGTGGCTGAACAAAGGGGCCCATCGTGTTGCCGCACGGGCTGACACACGGGATCCAAAATTCCAAAGACCATTGTTTCATTCTTTCGCCAACGACGCCCTCGGCCCGTTTCGGAACAAACCAAAACGCGCCTCGGTGTTTAGTCTGCGAGATGACGGGGCAGACCCCAGTGATATCTCCGCAGTTTTGTTAGATTGGATGTCGCACCGCAAGCTGGATGATATTCTGTTCATATGCCTGGACCATAACGGCGGCGAAATCGACTTTCTGGAACTTCATTTCGGGCAGAGTTCCGAACCCGGTTACCGCGAAGCTATTGAACAGGTGGCTCCGCAACTATCCGAGACCTATCAGGCCCGCCGAGCCGGACTGATCACTGAATCATTGTCTCGGCAATCAGTCACCGCACTCAGAAAATCATACAGTGAAGCACCTATTCTCAGCACCGAGAACCCTACGGGCCTGACCCGTGCCGAATGGCGTGTTTGCGTTCTTGTTTCACGCGGGCTGTCGCCTCAGTCCATTGGTGCCGAACTTGAGATCGGACCAGCGACAGTTCGCACGCATCTCAAGCATATCTATTCAAAAACGGCGCTGGACACCTTCCACATGCTGGCCCGGCGCTTGGTATCGGTAGAAGAGCGCGAGGCCCTTTTTGGGAAACCTGGCCAGGCACGTGCCTGATGCCTGAACTGGACTGGCAGTCCTGGCTGACATTGTGGGTATTCACACCGCTGTTCGTAATGATCGCCTGGACGGATTTCACCCAAATGCGCATCCCTAACCTGTACTGCCTGCTGGGCGGTGCAGTCGTGCTTGTGACCGCGCCGTTTCCGGATTGGAACCAACTGCTGCTGCGCCTTCTTGTGGCCGCAGCGTGTTTTGCGATTTGTTTCGGCCTGTTTGCAGCGGGTTGGCTGGGCGGTGGCGACGCCAAGATATTGCCAATCGTATTTGCCGCAATTCCGGTCCCGGTCGTATCGACCTATCTGCTAATACTGGCAGGCTGCATGGCAGCGGGGCTGATCGGAATGTCGCTGTTTCGGCGTCTCGCCCGACAAACTTCCCCGCATATCAAGTCGACCGCCCAGTCGCGCGAATTTCCTCTTGGAATTGCTATCGGATCATCCGGGGTGATCCTTGCAATCTGGTCGGCTACTGCGCTTTGGTTCTGACCATGTCAGCGTCTTAGGGGCCAAACGCATCCATATAACGGATCACGATCGGGGCCAGGATCAGCCCAGCGATTGCAGGCAGCATAAAACTGGCCATAACCGCCGACATTTGGACAGGCAACTTGTTGGCCTTTTCCTGTGCCCGCACCTCGCGCAGTTCACGCATTTCTTCGGCATAGGTGTTCAAAGCCGCAGCCAGGGGAACGCCAAACCGGGTCGATTGCAGCACAACGCTTACGAATGAGCTCATTTCCTCGATACCTGTTCGACGCGCCATACGCATCAGCGCGGTATCTCGGTCACGCCCTGCCTGAATCTCGGAAAGCGCAATCAGCATCTCTTCGGACATTTCTGGCGCGACAAGTTGCATTTCGACCGCCACTTTCAGCAAGGCCTGATCAAAACCGAGGCCAGCCTCGATACCGATCTGAAGCAGATCCAGCATGTTCGGAAACGCATTTTCCATCAGACGCTTGCGCTCTTTGATCCGGGCGCCCATCCATAACTGCGGTATGAGATACCCGATCCCGCACAATACGCCGACATTCCGGATAATCTCGAACGCGTTCAGGCTGGACGTATATTCCGCGATCCGCGCACCCAAGTTGTTTGCCGGTTGCCAGGACATCAGGAAGAGGAAGGCCAGCGGCAGGAACGTCGCCAGCCCCAAACGGATAAGATAGAAATTCACGATTGCGTTTTTGCTGCGAAATCCGGAACGCGCCAACACTTGCCCAACTTCGAAACGTACACTGGCATCGCTGGGTATCAGGGCCGCACTCAAACCTGTCGGCGCTTCGCCCTCGACTTTTTCAGGAACTGCCCGTGACAAAGCCTGACGTGGTCGGCTTGACACCATGCGCTCTGCGGCTGTGGACCGTTCGCTAAGCGAGGACGAGATACCAAGAAACGCTACGACCGCACCTATCAGCACACAACCCAGAACCAGGATCTGCGTTGATAATTCGCTATCAAAAATCGAACTCAAATACTCCATCGAATACGCCTCTTCAAATCCGGAAATTCACAAGCTTGAACATCACAATCGCGTTCAGGACGATGGTCACTGCGATAACGCTCATGACTGGCACAAAGGCCGGAGAGTCCGCGACATCGCCATAATATGTCGGCGTCATGATGGTCATGAACACGGCAATGCCAACGGGAATGGATGACAGGATATAAGCCGTCATGCGGCCTTCGGCCGAGATGGCCTTGACCTTGCGACGCAATGACATTCGCGCTCGGATCACGCGGGCCAGCGTGCGCAAGATGCCGGCCAGGTCACCACCTGTGCCGTGCTGCATCATCAGCGCAACAGCTAGATACTGGATATCTTCTTCATCGATGCGGTCAGCCATGCTTTTGATCGCAGTCGTCAGTTCTTCGCCATAAGAGACCTGATCAACGACCAGCCCAAACTCAGTTCCAATTGGGTCAGGCATTTCTTCGGCGACACTTTGTAAGGTTGTGTTCAGTGGGTGCCCGACCTTCAATCCACGGGACATCAGGTCCAGCGCATCGGGCAACTGCTTGATCAACGCCGCCTTGCGCTTGCGCAACGTCACCCCCAACGCAACCAGTGGCGCAATCAAGAAAACAAGGGCGCAGGTGGGGACCACTTTCAACGGATCAGCCACCATAGACCCACCAATGGCCGAGATCAGAAAGGCTGCGCCGCAACCGGCCAGAAACATTTCGGGAACCATGTTCAGGCCCGAAACCTTCAACGCCAGAGGCAAATCCCCCACCAGCGGGAAACTCCGCAACAGTGGCTTGGCTTCCTGCGGTTTCAACAGGCTGAGAACATCCTCACCCGACTTCCCCTCGGACAGCATCTGAATTCGGCGGTTGATCGCCTCTTCGCGGTTTTCGCCACGCCGCATAAACTGACGCAGCCCTTCAAAAGCAATCAGCGCACCCAGGAAAACCGCAAGCGCCAGAACAAACCTGACATCGAACCCGGCAACTTCCATTTCCGGGCCGATCAGGTTGTTGATGTTCAGATTGGCCAGATATGACCTGATTTCCTCGAACATCCCGGACCTCCTTAGTTGAACTTGACCGTGGACAGGTCGACCCCGGCAGCCGCCAGTGCATCGCTGGATTTTGGCCGAATTCCCGTGGGCATGAACCGGCCCAGAACCTTGCCATCTTCATCCTTGCCTTCGCGCTTGAAGACAAAGATGTCCTGCATGGTGATGATGTCGCCTTCCATTCCAGTCACTTCCGAGATTGAAGTAACCCGGCGCGTCCCGTCTGACAGTCGGTTCAACTGAAGCACAAAGTGGATGGCCGAAGCGATGGTGGCCCGGATCGCCGAATGCGGCAGCTCCATCCCGCCCATCTGTACCATCTGTTCGACCCGAGACAGCGCATCGCGTGGACTGTTGGCATGAACGGTCGTCATCGAACCGTCATGGCCGGTATTCATCGCCTGCAGCATGTCGAAGGCCTCTGATCCGCGCACCTCGCCGACCACAATACGGTCAGGGCGCATCCGCAGCGCGTTGCGGACAAGATCACGCTGGGCCACAGCGCCGGTCCCGTCCAAACCGGCTGGGCGGGTCTCCATGCGGAGAACATGTTCCTGCTGCAGTTGCAGTTCAGCAGCGTCTTCGATGGTCACGACCCGTTCGTTGCCGCCGATATAGGAAGACAAGGCATTCAGCATCGTCGTTTTTCCTGATCCGGTTCCTCCGGAAATCAGGACATTCATCTTTGCCTCGACCAGACCGCGCAACAACGACGCGGCACTGTCATTCAATGCATCGTTCTTAACCAACCGCTCCATCGTCAGCGGTACGCGCGCGAATTTACGGATCGATAAGGCCGGCCCGTCCAGCGCGCAGGGCCGAATGATCGCGTTTACACGGCTGCCATCCTCAAGCCGCGCATCCACCCAGGGTTGGCGTTCATCAATACGACGGCCGACACGACTGACAATCTTGTCGATGATCCGAAGCAAATGACGTTCATCCCGAAAACGCGCCGAGGTTTTTTCCAGAATACCTGAACGTTCGACGAAAATCTGCTTGTGACCGTTCACCAGAATATCGTTGATCGAAGGGTCGGCCAGCAAAGGCTCCAGTGGCCCAAGCCCAAGCACCTCGTGCATCAGTTCTTCGACCAAAAGCTTGATTTCCTCAGACCGCATGGCCCGGCCCTCGGACCGCAACAGATCAGTTGCGTGTTTGCCGATTTCGCCCCGCAATGTGTCTTCTTCGACCTTGTCGATCACAGCCAGATTCAGCTTATCAAGCAACGAGTTGTGCATTCGAGCCTTGAGGTCAATACGGTCCATCTCGCGCTCGCGCTCCATGGCACGGCGTTCGGCGTTCTTGACCTCGATATCAGCAACATTTCCGTTCGGCTGTTTCGTGTCCAACGGCACAACTTTTGGGGATTGGGATGTTGTGCGACCCGTTCTGTCAAATTCACGAAACATTCTGCTTTACCTTTTACTTAACTGATCTTCACATCTTCGGACTTCGATTTACTGTTTGCCCACGCGTGGCGGCAGAGAAACTGTGGTTTCCTGCGCGATGCGGCGGATGGCCCGTGTCAGAGGCGCCCGGTTTGAGACCTCTTGCAGAGGTACGCCCCGATCCACGCATTCACGAACGGTTCGCTCATCCTTGGGGATCCAGTGGGCGAAATCCTGTTCCAACAGCTTTGCCGCTGCGCGGTGATGCGCGGCCGGGATCAGGGGTTTCTTTTCCAGGCTCGCAACCAGCTGGATTTCCAAGGCCGGGTTTTCGGCGTGATAGAAATCCATCAATTTCCGTGCTGACCGGATCGAAGGCACCGCGACATCCGTCACCAAAAGCAGCCGGTCGGCTTGCGACAAAACCGGCGTGATCCACTCGACCAGAGCTCGCGGCAGATCAATAATCACATAATCATGGCTGCGCTTAAGGCTGTCCAAAATGGCCGAGATCTGTTCTTCATTAATGGCACTGAGAGGACCAAAGCGCGACGGTGCAGCCAGAACATCAACCCCACAGGGGGATTTGGTCATGGCCTGTTCCAGAAAGGCGCCATCGGGAATGCTCTCATCCATCGCCATCCGCCACATGGCGTCACTTTCCTCAACATCCATCAGGGCGGCAATAGATCCGAACTGAAAATCCAAATCGACAACCGCGACTTCGTTGGCGGCTTTCTTCTTGAAGAACCCTTCCTTGGCCTGTAGCTCGTTGGCCAGATTGGCAGCGACGATAGACGATCCAACCCCACCACGGGATTTGGCCACGGCGATCACTTTGCCCAGGGTTGCTTGACCGCCCCACACGGCCGGCAACTGCGCTTGACGGCGGGCCCGGATTGCGTCCACCTGCGGCACAATTTCCTCGTCGATCCACTTTCTCGGAAGAACGTCGTCGACACCAAGCTTTTTCAACTGGCGCGCCTTTTCCAAGGGCAGATCCTCGTGGGCCAACGCAATGATGATCGCATTTGGCATACGGGCATCACAGATTTTCCGTGCGGTTTGCAGTAGGTCCCCGGAATTCTCATCCACATCGAACAGAACAACATCATGCTCTGCAGTCAGCGAGATCGCAGAGCCGTTTACCCCCGCAACGGTGTCCTGACGACCGGTGAACCGGCAGTTCGCCTGCCCCCGTAACGAGCCTTCTATGGCCGAGTAAATCTGCTCGTCCGGTGAAATCAACAATACTGAAATCTGCTTGGCACTCATTATGTTTCTCCTTACTCACTCGCCCCGGCCGCCAGATCTTCGGCGGGAACCGATGTGCTCATCGCGGGAAGAGAAATACTGTTGGGGGTATTTGACGCAGGTGTTGTGCCGTTCGACGCAAGAGCGGCCAGACCGGCGATTGGCATCATGAAGTTAAAGTCTACGTTAACAAGTTCGGCGGTAACGACCGGCGTATATGGCCCCCCTAAAAATCCAAGGCGCGCGTCATGCGAATATCCGATCTGCACGTTGGCGGCAGTCGTTCCCGGTGGCAGCAACATGCGGATATCATTCCAGACACGTGCGCCGTAATCCGTCGCGGTATTCAACGGGCAAGGCGCAGGCAGGGCAGGCACGGCACAGACATTGCCACTGCGGCAGAGCACCCCAAATTTCGTACTTGTAGGAGCGCCGCTTGCCAGCGTGTGCTCGGTCGGCAACGCACCGCAAAGCGGAGGCCCAAGAGTTGCCAGCCGGGATGCTTTTTGCATCGCCTTCTGCGCCATGGTTGTCGACCAGAACAACCGGCCATAATCCACTATGCCGAACATCAGCAACAGGAACAGTGGAATGACCATCCCCAATTCGACCAGGGCGGCGCCACGCTCCTGACGCCGGAAGGTCCGCAGGATATGCGACACCCGGGTCATACGCCGAACACCCGGCTCTGATCCGAAATCACCGTGTCAAGCGTGCTAACAGCCCCGCCGAACAGGCCCAGAACATTGCCCAGGATAAAATCAATCTGGATTTTCGCGGTCACTTCGACCACTGAGGTCGGGTCAATACGATAGCTGCCAGACCGCGATATGCAGGTCGGGGTTACATCTACCAGCGTTGTTCCGACCGGCAAATGCGCCCCACCGCCCAGTCGGTTGGCGACAATATCTGTGGCCATTGCATCATAGCTTGCGACGCCGCCCGCGCTGCATAGATCCAGCGGTGCGATGCGAGCGATCATGCGTGACGCATCCCGTACGCCGGCAGATGTCGCCTGATGTATCCAGGTGATCCGGCTGCCCTCGATGATCACAACAAAGAACAGCAAGATAACCGGCAGAACCATGGCGAACTCGACCATCGGCGCGCCAGACTCGCAGCGCTGAAAGCGTGAGAGGAAGCGACCCAGCGGCTTCATCGGTACAGCCTCACGACATCGCGGAAAATGCCATCAACGGCACTGCCACCAACTCCGCCGCCAACCTGTTTGACCACCTCGACGAAGATGTCGAAATCCGAACCTGTGGATTCTTCAAGCGGCTGAAACAGAAAGACTTTTACGAATTCCTTCACCGGCACATCGGTGGCCCGCCCGGAAACCGGATTCGCGGTGCAGTCAATCGCTGCGGCGATAAATGTCCGGCGGTCGGGGTCGGTGCTGGGCTGGCTTGAACATTGGGCGCGGCCGGTCTCGTCCCGTCCGGTGACGATATCGCCTGACCCGGCCCGGCTGACCTCATCCAGATATACCTGATACCGGGTGTTTCCTGTCGGTGCACCCTGCGCGTGCGGTGTCAGCGTACCGTCCGGTCCAACGCCATAATTCATAAGGTTGTAAGCTGCTTGCCCTGACGTCCAGTTGCCATCGCCAAAACGGCTGCCATTGCAAAGACCACTCACAGGGTCAAAGCAATCATCCGGCGGCATTGGAATAGTATTGGTCGACAGCGTCGGATTGTTGTTCAAACATCCCCCACCAGTATGGTCCCAGCCTGAAATCACATTTGGACCCGGCGCATAATCTGGATCGTTCTTCAGTTGGTTCATGGTCGCCTGGAACATATCGAACCGCGAATTGTAGATCGCGCTGCCAATCCCGTTCCGCTGACCGGGTTCGGTGTCGACACCGCGCTGGGACACACATTTGGTCAGGTTCCCATTCGCAGCAATGAGGCAGATATACAGCTTTGAGCCAGTCAGACCGGCGCATGGCCCGTTTGGATTGATCCCGATATCCGTTGGATCCAGAAATCCGAAATTCCCCGGCCCCCAGGCCGAGTTGTTGCCGCCAGTACGCAATTTGATGGAAGCGCCGATATTGGCGCTGGAGGTCCAGCCCGACGGGATGCAGAACATCAACGGCGTTACGTCACAGGCATATGCTGAATACCCAGCGATCGAGACTGAATTCACCTCTCCGGACGGATTGGCGACGCCCAACAAGCTGGCCAGCGATCGGCCAAAAGGCAGGAAAACAGTCCGTGGTGTCGCGGTCACCTCGACCAAGACGGCACGCGCCGGGTCTGTCGTCACAAAGGGCGTAACCGAGTCGTTATCGTCTGGGTCTGCCGCCGAAGCAGGCAATCCAGTCAGAAAGCGAAGCGAAAAATCCGCAGAAGTTCCAAGGCTTTGGCTGCCATCCGCGAAAAACTGTTCGTCGTCGATCATGCCGGATGCCGCAGCTGTTGCACGGGTGATGGCGTCAGCATTGCCATCCAGCTCTCCTGCGGCGGCAAGCGCCACGTGGTCGGTATAGGCTTGCAGGTCAGTTTGGGTAGAGGCGATACGCCCCAGATCAAAAGTCAGTGCAGCCATTCCGATCATGACGACCATGAACATGCCGACAAATACCAGAATTGTGCCGTCTTCTTTGTTCCTGATTTTGCGTAGCGAAGTCATATCAACCTCCCTCGAAAGACCAACCTGACCTCAGTTCACCGGCTCAGTTGTTGCACTGGTGTTACCAAAGACCTGAATTTCCTGAACGTCGGTTGCCCCACGGCGAACTTTCACAATCGGCCTGGGCGTGCCCTCTTCTAGCGGTGATTTTTCAAGGAGGATGTCGCTGAGGCGAACCGCTTCCAGCGGCTTATCCTCTTCTGTTTGCAGAGACCGCAGAGACAGGCTGAGCTGCCCGGCCTTCTGCGCCAGAGCCAACTTCTGACCTTCATCCGGGGTGACCTCAATCGTAACCGTGCGGGCAATGCCGGGTTGGTCAAGTTCTTCATCCGCGGTTTGGTCCACGCCGATGACCCGGATATTCTGCAGGATCGTCACTGCTCGCAGTGTATCATTGGTACCGCGGGTCAGAACAATGTCGACAAAGTCGCCAGGCGTTACAAATCCGCCTACCCCTGTCTGCGCGTCGACATTGATCGCCATCGCGCGGTTATTCTCGCCAATCGTCTGAACGATTGTCACTTTTTCACCAAAATCGGAAACTTTCGAGGTCAAAAGAATTTCGCCCTGCGCCAAAGCGCGCTTGGCCCGGCGAGGTTCTATGCCTGCGGCAGGCAGGACATCATCAAAGCTTGTAAAAACACCTGCAGGCACAGATGCAGTAGGCCAATCAATGGTCGTCAGCTTGTGCCCTTCGATCGGCGTTCCGAACGCGATATCTTCGGCCACGGCCACAACACGAACTATGGTTGGTTCACCCGCTGACTGATTCCTTCGGATCTGATCCTGCGCCAGAATAACCGCGCCACCCGCCAAACCTATTCCCAGGAAAGTCATCAAAAATGATTTAATACGCATGGTATCCTCCAATTCCCGGGAAAACTCAGGATAATTACTTAATTGGGCCTGAATGGCCAAACAGACCGCTTATGCAAATCAAAGGTGGTCTGGTAGGAAACTGACGCCCCACGCTTGCGAATGGGAAGTCAGGTTTTTTTCACTTAGGAAATTGGCGCGCAGCTTAAGGCGTTGTCCGCTGGGCTGCCGAGTTTGCATCACTAAAGTTGCTGCTGGTCGTGCCAGCCAAATTGGTCAGAATTGTCCCGCCGACGACAATCGCAACAAACAGCGCGATGCCATATTCAACCAGGGTGGCGCCACGCTCGTCTTTGCGCAGCTTCAGAAATACTTTGCGAATTCCATTCAACATTACTTGAACTCCAGACTGTTTTACCAAAGTGCGAAATCCCGCACTGACACGAGGAACACACCCCCGTTAACTAAATCGTTACCGATGAGGCGGTGCCGAAACCTCCCCACAAACGAAAAGAAATTCCCGCTTAGGGCGAATTTTCGATCATTTTGGGCGGAAATGTGTCAAATCGCGGACCGATTTACGGTGCGCGGCGGCTGATTTACCTGATCTTCCGTCAGAAAGAATCGACTGGTGAGAAGCTGCTCGGGGTCAATAAACCGGGCCCCGCGTCAAACGAGCAATCATTTGCAACCGATTGCAGCCGCCAGACAAACTGGCTTAGTATCACGACATGAAAATGTCTGTCATCCCAACTTTCTTCTGCAGGTACGAAACATGAGCGTCACCCTAAAAGACGTCGCAGCTCTGGCCGGGGTGTCGCGCTCTGCCGTGTCGCGCACCTTTACCGAGGGCGCCTCGGTTTCGGCAAAAACCCGAAGCAAGGTGGAAAAGGCCGCGGCGGAACTGGGTTACAGCCCAAACGCCCTGGCCTCGTCCCTGACCACGGGGCGGACAAAACTGATTGGGTTGATCTCGAACAACTTTCACAACCCGATTTTCCTTGAAGTGTTCGATCAGTTCACACGTGCCTTGCAAGAACGTGGATTACGCCCGTTGATCGTGAATCTGACGGATGAGACCGAGCCTGCCAATTCCGTTCGGATGCTGCGCCAGTATTCTGTTGACGCTGCCATCGTGGCCTCTTCGACCCTGCCGCCTAGTTTCGCCAAGGCGTTTCACGATGCCGGTGTTCCGGTTGTGCATACGTTCGGGCGCTCGGCGACCTCACCAGAGGTACATGTCGTCGGGATCGACAATGTCGAATGTGGTCGCATGGCAGCCCGCGAGCTAAAGGCGCGGGGTTATCGGCGCGTTGGATATTTAGGCGGGCCAAAAGATGCGACCTCGGCCATGGATCGCTATCAGGGCTTTATGGAAGAGGTCGAAAAGCACCCCGATCTTGAGGTGACATACTCTTTCGCCGGGGCCTATTCATTTGAGGCGGGGCGCGCTGAAATGCTGGATCTGCTAAAGGGTCAACCAGCCGAAAGCTATTTCTGCGGCGATGACATTCTGTCCGTCGGTGCGCTGTCCGCTCTGTCGGATCACGGGCTGAAACCGGGCAAGGATATCGGGATCATCGGCCTGAATGACATGGAGATGTCGCGTTGGGAAAGCGTGAATCTGACGACCATCCACCAACCGATCAAGCAAATCATCACCTCGTCTGTGGATCTGGTGGAAGAGATGCTGAAAGACCCCGAGCGTTATCCCGAGGCCCGCATTTTCCCCTGCCGCGTAGTCGAAAGGGGCACGCTGCGCCCCCGCACCTAGTCAGCGGAACATAGGGGGGCGCGCATCCTTCCAGGCTCCGTCTTCATTGCCCGACGCAACGGCAGCATGGACCGCTGCGATAGACCGCACCCCATCCGCTGCGCCTGGCAACCCGTCGCGGGTTTCGCCACGAATGGCATCGGCCAGATCGCAATAGATGTTGGCCACAGCCAAGGGAAACCCTTCAGGATGTGCGATGGCCACCCGCGACAGGCGCTGGGCGTCCTCGTACAAGCCACCTTCGCCCTTTTCAATGATCTGTGTGCGGCCGCCGACCGGTGTATAGAGCAACTGGTTGGGCTGTTCCGAGGTCCAGCGCAGACCGCCGGTTTCACCGAAGACCTGAATGTCGAACCCATGTTGGCGCCCGATCGCAACGGACGAAGTCCACAAGCGCCCGACGGTGCCACGCTCTGTCCGGAAGTTGACCATGGCATCATCCTCCAGCACGCGGCTTGATATGGTCGAGGCCATGTCGGCGGACAGCGACGTGACCTCATCATCGCAAATGAAGCTGGCCATATGCAGCGCGTGTATACCGCAATCCGCGAACTGCCCCGAGACACCGGCCATCGCCGGATCATACCGCCAGCGCACGCGCGGATTGTCGGCGTCAGTGGCATCCCCGTGGTGGCCGTGGCTGAAATTCGTCACGACCAGACGCACCTTGCCGATATCCCCGACCCTCACCATTGCACGTGCCTGGCGCACCATCGGATAAGCCGAATAGCAATAATTCACGGCGCATAGCTTGCCCGATGCTTCGGCGATGCGCACGATCTCTTCGCCTTCTTCCACGGTCATCGTCATCGGCTTTTCGCACAGAACGTTAAAACCCGCCTCGAGATAGGCCTTGGCAATTTCAAAATGGGTCGAGTTCGGTGTCGCGATTGTAACCAGATCGATGCGGTCGCTACGGTCTTTTTCACCGGCTAGCATCTCTTGCCAGTCGCCATAGGCGCGATCAGTTGCAACGCCCAGACGCTGTGCATATTCACGTCCCACGTCGGGGCGGTGGTCCATCGCTCCGGCAGCGAACTCAAACAGCCCATCGGCCTGTGCGCCAAGGCGGTGCGCAGGGCCAATCTGGCTGCCTTCACCGCCACCGATCATGCCCCATCTCAGCTTTGTCATGGTCTTAGTCTCTCTTTGGAAATTGGGTGGTGTGCTTTCAGAAATCGCTGATATCTGTCCATTGCCGCCCGTCTGACGATGCCAATGCAGCCGCCAGAACGCGGTTCACCTCGTGCCCATCGTGGAAGGTGGGCCAGATATTCTGCCCGGAATGGATGGCCTGCAGGAAATCCTTGGCCTCGATAATGATCTGATCCTGATATCCTGTCCCGTGGCCAGGGCCCTGGCAAAAGGGCTCGTAATCCGGATGCGCGGGGCCGGTCAGGATCTTGGTGAACCCGCGCGTGGCCTCGGGGCCTTCGCGGCGATACAGCCACAGGGCGTTCTGATCCTCTTGATCGAACCGGATCGCACCTTTGGTACCCGAGATCTCATAGGCGTAACCCATCTTGCGACCCGTTGCGACGCGGCTGAAATAAAGGTTTCCCATGACCCCGTTTTCAAAACGGCACATCATCTGCGCGTGATCATCATTGGTAACTTCGCCGCCGGGGCGATGCCGGTGCACCGTCTCCACATCGGCCATAACCTGAGTGATCGGCCCGATCAGCGCCAACGCACCATTCACCATATGCGGAGCAAGATCGCCGATGGTTCCATTGGCCATTCCCGTTGTGCGCCAGGTTGCCGGGGCCTCGGGGTCGGCATAGAAATCCTCAGTATGTTCGCCACGGAACCATGTGACCTGACCGATTTCCCCTTCAACAATAAGCTGACGCGCATATTGGCTGGCGGGCGTACGGATATAGTTGAACCCGACCATGTTGATTGCACCTGTGGCCTCGGCTGCCGCCACCATCGCGCGGCTGTCGTCCAAGGACGCCCCCAAGGGTTTTTCGCACAGCACCGGTTTACCAAGGGCAAACGCCGCCTCAGCGATTTGACGGTGTGTCGACTGAGGTGAGGCGATCACAATGGCCTCGACCTTTGGATCCTCGACCAACATGCGCCAGTCATCGGTGGCGCGCTGGAACCCGTAGGCGGCACGATAGACTTCCGCGCTTGCAGATGTCGAGGCACAGATCACCTCAAGTCGCGGGCGCAGCACGGTGTCGAACACCGCACCTACCGCTGACATCGCGACCGAGTGGGCCTTGCCCATATAGCCGCCGCCAACAATTCCAATTCCAATTTCAGGCATCTGCCGCGGCCTCGCACATATCATTTGCAACCGGTTGCAAAATCAGTATCGTGTGAATCGATTCAACGCAAGGATCAACACACCTTGCCGACCCTTTTCGCCGGAGGAAATGACTTGACCGCTTTGATGGACGGTATCAAAGGAAACCGCTTTGGCGTCTTGGGTCGTGCGGGCATGGACCTGTTTGCCGATCCCATCGGCGAGAAAAGTGAGGATGCCGACGCGTTCCGGGCCGATCTGGGCGGTTCATCGGCAAATATATGTGTGGGTCTGGTCAAGCTGGGCAGTCAAGCGTCGCTGATCACCTCGGTATCTGACGACGCGGTCGCGCGGTTCTGCCTGAACCGGCTGGCGCATTACGGCGTCGATACGTCCAACATACGGGTTGTAAGGGGCGAATACCGCATGTCGCTGGCAATCTACGAAAGCCGGACAGAAGATTTCCAGAATGTCATCTACCGCAATGGCGCAGTCGATTTCCAAGTCACCGAAGAGGATATGGACCAGGTCGATTTCAGCTCCTTCTCGGCTGTGATCTCGGCCGGAACCGTCTTTGCGGCCGAGCCTTCGCGCAGCGCCACATTCCGGGCCATCGATACGGCCCGTAAGGCCGGTGTGCCCGTAATATTTGACATAGACTATCGCCCTTACAGTTGGCCCTCACCCGAAGTCGCGTCCGAGGTCCTGTCCCGCGCCGGTGACGCCAGTGATCTGATCGTAGGCAATGACGAAGAATTCGGTTTCATGGCGGGCGGGATAGACAAAGGGTTTGCCAAGGCGCAGGAACTGGCGGCCAAACCAGGCCGCGTGGTGATCTATAAAATGGGTGAAAAAGGCGCCATCACGCTGATGGACGGGCAGGAATTTCAGACAGGCATCTATCCGGTGACTGCCGTCAAGCCGAATGGCGCAGGTGACAGTTTCATGGCCGGGTTACTGGCCTCGGTTGCAGCGGGGTACTCGCTGAAGGACGCGGTGATGCGCGGTTCGGCCTGCGCCTCGATCGTCGTGTCTCAACCCGGCTGCGCGCCCGCGATGCCGACCACCGAACAGCTGGACGCGTTTCTGGCCACCCATCCCGGCCCAACGGCATAGGAGATCCCAATGCATATCGCCCCCTATGACAACCAGAACAAACCCATCGTGGATGTCGATGACCCAATGGTGCCCCTGAACTATTTCAACATCGTCAAACTGAAACAGGGCGAAGCGTTCGAATATCAAGTGCCGGGGTATGAGACCTGCATCGTCCCGGCCACAGGTTCGGTCGATGTGGATGTCGAAAGCGTGCAATTTGCCATGCTGGGTAACCGAGGAGAGGATGTCTGGGATGGAGAGCCAGAGGGCGTTTATGCACCCGTTGGCGCCAAGGTGCAGATCGTCTGCATCTCGGATCATTCCGAAGTCTTCATCGCAGGCGCCAGATACGACAAGGTTCTGGACCCGTTCGATGTCCGCCAGCATGATCTGGTACAATACGGCAGCGACGACACCAAAACCCACCGCAAGATCAAGCACATCCTGGGCCAGAAACAGCACGACAAAGTCGGTCGCCTGCTGGTCAGTGAGCTGTTCACTGTTGGTCAAGGCGGCTGGTCCGGCTTCCCCAGCCACAAGCATGACACGAACCGTCTGCCCGACGAGACGCGGCACGACGAGACCTACAATTTCCGTTTCAAACCCAACTGGGGGTCGGGCCTTCAGATGCTGCAGCGCGAGGATAACGAACCGGGCGACGCCTATCATATCATGGACGGATCGACCGTCTGTATCGACAAGGGTTATCACCCCTGCTGCGTCCTGCCGGGGTACGAGATGTACTATTTCACCATCCTTGGCGGTCTGACTCAGCGTTCGCTGGTCCAGTACTTCCAACCAACCCATGCCTATCAGGTCGAGACCATTCCAGGCATCAAAGACATGATTGCCAAATTCAAATGACCCTCGCCACACTCAAAGACGTCCTCACCCCTGCATACGAAAACGGCTACGCTGTTGGCGGGCTTGTTACACTGGGATGGGAGGATATGCGCGCCTATGTAGCGGCAGCCGAGGCGGAAAATGCGCCGGTGATCCTTCAGGCTGGTCCAAGCTGCCGCGAACACACACCCCTGCCTGTTCTGGGAAAGATGTTTCGCTTCCTGGCCGAGAATGCCTCGGTTCCTGTCGTGGCCCATCTGGATCACGGTTATACATTCGAGGACTGCAAGATCGCATTGGACAGCGGGTTCACATCGCTCATGTTTGACGGGTCACGCAAGCCGCTGCAGCAAAACATCGACGAAACTGCTGCCATTGCCGAAATGGCCCATGCGGCAGGTATTTCCTGCGAAGGTGAGATCGGCTTTGTCGGCTATTCCGGCGGCGAAGGATCGAACGGGACAGACCCAAACGAGGCCGCGCAGTTCGCTCGTGAAAGCGGCGTGGACGCAATGGCCATCTCAGTCGGAAACGTTCATCTGCAACAAAACAAAGAAGGCGGATTGGACGAGGCTCGCATCGCCGAAATCGATGCCGTGACCGAAGTGCCTTTGGTCATTCATGGCGGGTCCGGTGTGCCGGTAGAGCAGCGTATGAAGCTGGCGCGCGAGACCTCGATCTGCAAGTTCAACATAGGAACCGAGCTGCGTATGGCATTCGGAAATGCCATGCGTGAAGCCGTCAATCGTGATCCTGAACGGTTTGACCGCGTCACGATCCTGAAGGAAACGCACGACCCGGTTGAGGCTGCTGCCCGCACCGTGATCCGTGCCTTTGGCGCCCCGCCGCAGCGCTAGGTCGTCATGCTACCAGTCGACCGGGAGCGCATCGCCAAGCGGCATCACCTCAGATCGAGCCGCCTTCGACCATGAAGTTCCCCGCGCTGCACATGGCCGCGTCGTCCGAGGCCAGAAACAGGACCATGCGCGCCACATAGACCGGCTCAATCGGGTCCGGCAGACATTGACGATCCACCTGCTTGGCCAGCGCCTCGGGTGTCACCCATAACTCTTTTTGCCTCTCCGTCATGATCCAGCCCGGAACTACCGTGTTCACCCTGATGCGATGGTCGCCCAGCTCGCGCGCCATGGTGCGGGTCAGGCCATGAACGGCAGATTTGGCGGTGGCATAGGCCGGGAACCCCGCCCCGCATTCCCACCAGGAATTCGAGCCTAGGTTGACGATGGCCCCCTTGCCCTTAGCGATCATGCCCGGGGCCACCGACTGGATGGCAAAGAACATATGGCGGATATTGGTTGCCATTCGGTCATCCCAATACTCCGGCGTTACCTCGTGCCAGTCGTGGCGTTCGTCATGGGCAGCGTTGTTGACCAGAACATCCGCCTCGCCCAGCGCGGCGACCAGCCGCTCGAAGGCGGCCTGCAATGCCTCAATGTCGCGCAAATCGCATTGGGCAAAGGCATGCTGCCCATCCAGTTCTGCCAGCAGCGCTTGGCCCGCATCTGCGTTCAGATCAACAAACCCGACCCTGGCCCCCTGGGCGGCAAAGGCGCGAACCGTTTCGGCGCCGATCCCCCCGGCCCCGCCGGTGATAAAAACTGTTTTTCCCGCAAGACCGGGGTAATTCGCAAAATTCGCGCTCATGCGTCACGCTCCATGATCCATTCAACTTCGGGGGCGGCAACAAAGCGCCATTTCCGCAATGGGCCGGCCATGACGTTCAGATAGTACATCTCAAACCCATAGGGCGCACCGCAGGGATGATGCCCGCGCGGGACGATCACGACATCGCCATCAGATACAGCCATAGCCTCGTCCAGATCGCCATCATCGGTATAGACCCGCTGAATGCCGAACCCGTTCGAGGGGTTCAGACGGTGGTAATAGGTCTCTTCCAGATAGGTTATGCGAGGAAAGTCATCCTCATCATGGCGATGGCTGGGGTAGGAGGACCAGTGGCCATTGGGCGTGAAGACCTCGGTCACCAGCAGGCTGTCAGCGACGTCTTCGGCCTCCATCGCGATATTGTTGATATAGCGGGTATTCACACCCTTCCCGCGTTCGGTCAGTGTGATGCCACCCGGCCCGATCCGTCGCGCCGGGTGGCCACCTGTGCCGGGGGCCGAACACACGGCCACAACACAATCGGTTTCCGCCACGGCCTGCCAATCGGTTCCGTTGGGCAGGTACAGACAATGCGGCGGCGTCTTTTCAAAGACATCCATGCGGTCACCCAGCACACCCCAATCCTGCCCGGCCCCGGTGATATGCGCCTTGCCCTCGACCATGACCAGTATGACCTCATTGTCACCGGTTTCTTCGGTCGCCCTGTCGCCTGCGCGTAGGTGGTAAAGACCGAACCCGACATAGCGCCATCCCGCAGAGGCAGGGGTGATGTCATGCACCTTGCCATAGGGGCCGCGTGGTTTCCTGAGCAGGTTGGCCATGGGGCCTCCTTTCTGGGCGCGCTGGCCCGGTTCGTAACGTCAGGCGGATTGTCGGGTTTTCAACGCCGAAAGTGCCGAGGTCAGTTGCTCTGACGTCCATTCTTCGGCGACCGCACGCCGCAAGATATCCGCCTGGCTTTCCGGAGCATTACCGCCAATCGGGGGATCTGTGTCCAGATTTGTCGGAAACGGATAGCCTTCGGCAGTCGCCGCGATGGCCGCGTCCAGCTCGGACCCAGTCAGCTCGCCGCTTCGCTTCAAGGCCACCAGTGACGGCAGTACGGCCTGCGCCATGGACCGGTGGTCGATGGCCTCCATCGCACGACCAAAAGCGGATGAGATCTGCAACAAGTTCGCCATACGGTCGATATCCGTGCTGCGGTTCTCGCCGGCCGAGTGGAACAGTGCGGGGTTGAAGAACACCGCGTCGCCTTTGTTCAACGGCACCTGAACATAGCTCTTCTCAAAGTGGTCCCTGTGCGCGGGGTCGTGAAAGCCAATATATCCGGCTGGATATAGCTGTGAAAACGGCAACAGTTTGGTGGGCCCGCTTTCCACCGGCATGTCACAATGTGCCACTGCCCCCTGCAAGGTCAGCGCCGCCGTCAGCAGATGTGCATGCACCGGGTACCGGGCAGCGCTTTCAGCGGTCTGAAAGCCCAGATGGTAGTCCCTATGCGCCTGCTGTGCCTTACCGCCGGGGCGGACCTGATTGACCTGAGCCGTGACCTGATAGTTCGGCCCCAGCCATGCCTCGCCGGCGGTGGCAACAGCAGCGTTGCCGAAGTATTTTGAGAAACCTTCCGGATCGCGCAGGCAGTGCTTTTGCAGCGCATTCCAGATCCGGTCATTCGCACCCGAGGCGGCAAAATGATCACCCTCGCCTTCGCCGCTTTGGCGTTCCTCGTCGATGATCTGCCGAAAAACCTCGGTCGCCCGGTCGATCACCGACAGATCCTGATAGGCCCCTTTCAGCGCGATCACCCCGGCGGATTGGTTCAGCACATGGCCCCATTCCGCCATCAAAGCGCGCCGTTGCCCTGTATCTTCCAGCGCGGGACGCAGGGCATTCATGTCATAGACGGGGACGTTCTTTTCGATCATCGCGGCCTGCGGAACCATGTCCGAGGTCAGTTTCCGAGAGGTCAACACCTTGAATTCGTCCAGATCACAGGATTCCCGGTCAAAATACCCGACATATCCAATTCTTTGACTTACCATGATTTTCTCCTTCTTCATGGCCTTGGTGTTGCCCCTTGGGGCGGTTTGTTAGTTGGTGATCTCCAATCTTGCCTGAGCGCAGACATCGACAATGTGGTCGTAACCCATCTTGGAATACTCTTGGGGTGGGGCCTTGGCGGGGTCCTGTTCGGCCTCGACCACGATCCAGCCGCTATAACCCATAGATTTCAACGCATTCGCCACGGCTTGAAAATCAATGCAACCATCACCAGGCACGGTGAACGCGCCCGCGACGACAGCATCCAGGAAACTGCGGTTATTCTCGCGCACATCCTGGACAACGGCCGGGCGGATGTCCTTGAAATGCACATGGCGCACCCGGTCGCCCCACCGATTGAGCGTCGCCATTACATTGCCCCCACCAAACAGCAAGTGGCCGGTATCAAAGCACAAGCCAACCTCGGGGCCCGACCCTTCCATCAACCAGTTCACATCCTCTTCGCTTTCGATAATCGTGCCCATGTGGTGGTGATAGGCCATCGGCATGCCCTGATCAGCCATCCATTTGGCCAGCTCGGTGATTTTGGCGGCATAGGCCAACACCTCATCCCGGGATAGTTTCACCCGGTCATTAACCGCGACCCCGATCTGCCCCTGCACGGTGTTCGAACATTCGGCATAGACGATGCACGGGCTGTCGAGCGCTACGAATTGTTCGACCTGCGCGCGCACGGCCTCGCGCTCGGTGGCAAAATCGTTAACCAGAGAAGCCCCAGAACACCAACCGCCACACAGGACGATATCATTGGTGTCGAGATAGGCGCGCAGACCTTCGGTATCGCCGGGCATCCGCTGACCGCGTTCGACGCCGGTATAGCCGATCTCGCGCGCCTCTTTCAGGGCCTGTTCCATCGTGTAAGCCGCGGTCAGGTCCGGCAGATCATCGTTCTGCCAGGCAATCGGAGAGATGCCGATCTTCACGCTCATTTCGTGTTTCTTTCCTTGATGGCAACCTCATAGGCTGCGCGCTTTTCATTCACTTCCGGGCGGATGCTGACCTCGGGCACGGCCACTTCCCACCAGGTGCCGCCATATTCGGTCGACGGGTACGGATCGGTGTCTATGACGACCACATAGGGGCCGGTGACCTCGCCACGTTTGGCCAATGCCTGCTCCAGCTCAACGATCGAGCCCACCTTGACCGAGGTCGCCCCCATCGCCGCCGCATGCGCAGCGAAGTCTATGGCCGAGGGCGTTTCGTGCACCGCATGATCCAGCAGATTGTTAAACTCGGCTCCGCCAGTGCCCATTTGCAGACGGTTGATGCAGCCAAAGCCCCGATTGTCGGTGATCACCACGGTGAAAGAGACCCCCATCATCGCCGCCGTCGCCATTTCCGAGTTTGCCATCATATAGGTGCCGTCACCGGTAAAGCAGATCACGTCGCGATCGGGCTGGGCCATCTTGATCCCCATTGCACCGGCGATCTCGTAGCCCATGCAACTGAACCCGTATTCCATGTGATAGGCACCGGGGCGGGGCGCTTTCCACAGTTTGTGCAGCTCACCCGGCATGGTGCCCGCGGCGCACATGACCACAGTGTTATTGTCCGAGGCGCGTTGTACCGCACCCACCACCTGCATATCCGTAGGCAACGCGTTTCCATCACCGGGCGCGTCGGTCAGTGCATCCACCTTGCCAAACCAATCTGCCTTCAGCGTGTCCGCCACCGGGTCGGCCCGGTAGCCGTGCAAGGCTTCGCCAAGTTCCTCTAACCCGACACGCGCATCGCTTTGCAGCGGCATTGCGCCGTGTTTTTCGGCGTCATAGGCGGCTGTGTTCAGGCAGATCATCTCGCGGTTCGGATTGGAAAACAGCCCCCAGGACCCGGTGGTAAAGTCCTGCAACCGCGTCCCAACAGCAAGCACCAGATCGGCCTCGGCGCAGGTGGCGTTGGCCGGTTCACCACCGGTTACACCAACCGGGCCAAGGTTCAACGGATGATCCCAGGCCAGCGCCGATTTCCCGGCCTGCGTCTCGGTGATCGGGATATTGTGGGATTCCACAAAGCTCTGCAGCACATCCGTCGCTCCGGAGTAATGCACGCCACCTCCGGAAACGATAACGGGACGTTTGGCTGATCTGATCGCAGCCACCGCACGGGCCAACTCCGCCTCATCCGGGCGAATGCGGCGCTGATACCAGACCCTCGGCTCGAAGAAACTCTCGGGATAGTCATAGGCTTCGGCCTGAACATCCTGGCAAAAGGCCAACGTCACAGGCCCGCAATCGGCCGGATCGGTCATGGTGCGAAAGGCACGAGGCAAGGCCGTCAACAGATGTTCAGGCCGCGAGATGCGATCATAGTACCGGCTGACCGGGCGAAAACAGTCATTGGCACTAACCGTACCATCACCAAAGCTTTCGATCTGTTGCAACACAGGGTCAGGCCCGCGGGTGGCAAACACATCGCCGGGGATAATCAGAACCGGCAACCTATTCACATGCGCCAACGCCGCCGCGGTGACCATATTGGTCGCCCCCGGTCCAATGGATGAGGTCACCGCCATCGCCCGCATCCGCCGCGTCTGCTTGGCATAGGCAATCGCGCAATGTGCCATTGTCTGTTCATTTTGCCCGCGATAGGTTGGCAGGCTGTCTTTCGCGCCGTGCAGCGCTTCGCCCAGCCCGGCCACATTGCCATGGCCAAAAATGGCCCAGACACCGGCGATAAAGGGCTCGCCCGCTTCGTTCATCTGCGCGCCCAGATAGCGCACCAAAGCTTGCGCTGCGGTCAGTCGGACTGTGTTGCCCATAGTGATACCTTTCAACACAAGGCCATCTCGGCCATTCCTGCAATTTCGAAATTAGCGGGCCTGTGGCCCAGACGGGGGAACGGTTAAACCGTTCCGCCCAAAGAGCCTTCCAGCTGGGCCATTTCCTGACCTCCGGCCATCAGGTCCTGCAATTCCTCGGGTGTGATCTCTCCACGTGTGGCCGTGCCCAGCGTCTTGCCACGATTGAGCACGGTAAAGCGATCACCCACTGCCAGCGCATGGCGCACGTTATGGCTGATAAACACCACACCCACGCCCTGATTACGCACCTTGTCGATGGTTGCCAAAACATTCGATGTCTGACGTACCCCAAGTGCCGAGGTCGGCTCATCAAGGATCAAAACCTTGGCCCCGAAGTAAACCGCCCGGGCAATGGCAACCGTTTGACGCTCGCCCCCTGACAGGGTTCCAACGGCCTGATCCGGCCCGCGCAGATTGATACCCATCTTGCGCATCTCGGCCATACAGACCTCATTGGCCTGGTCGATATCGAACCGTTTCAGCAATCCCTTGCCCTTGGTCGGTTCGCGACCCATGAAGAAATTCCGCGTCACACTCATCAGCGGGATCATCGCCAGATCCTGAAACACGGTCGCAATGCCCGCCTCCATCGCATCGCGTGGCGTGTCAAACTGCAGCGGTTTGCCTTCGAAAAAGATCTCGCCCTTGGTGGGTTTGTGAACTCCGGACATGGTCTTGATGAAGGTCGACTTTCCGGCACCGTTGTCGCCCAGCAGGCAGTGGCATTCGCCAGGCCTGACGTCAAAGCTGACGCCTGCCAGGGCAATAATGTTACCAAAGTGCTTTTCGATATTCTTCATTTGCACGATCGGCGCGACATCCTTTACCGCATCCCCGTGATGGAACTTGCTGTCTTCAGTCATATCAGCGCTCCCCGGTTACGCGTTTGCGGATGGCGTTGTTGAACAATACCGCGATCAGAAGCATTGCGCCCAAGAACACCTGGAACCAGTCCTGATCGAAATCCGTGTAAGTCAGCCCGATGACCACCATGCCAAAGATGATCGCGCCAAAGAACGCCCCGATGGCCGATCCATAGCCGCCGGTCAGCAGACAGCCCCCGATCACCGCTGCAATGATGGCCTCAAACTCTTTCTGGAAGCCACGGCGCGCATCGGTCGATCCCGCGTCGATCACGGTGATGATTGCAACCAGCGCCGCGCAACAGGCGGTTAGCATGAACAAAGAAACTTTGATACGGCTCACCGGCACACCAGAATTCGACGCCGCATTACTGTCGCCACCGGCGGCAAAAATCCAGTTTCCAGCTGGGGTCCGCAGCAAAACATAGGTCGCCGCTAGGGCCAGAACGATAAACCACAAAATCTCGACCGGAATGCCCGGTACTTTCGGCGCCCCGTTTTTGAATGTGTCGATCAATCCGTTTGCAGCCAGCCAGGCAAACAAACCGGCAAAAGCTTCGCCCGAGAAGAACGGGGCCAGCCAGTCGTTTTCGACTACGTCGCGCACGCCACGCAGCTGGGTTGACCCCCCAGTGGCTGCTTTGAGACCCACCAGTGAGAGACCGCGCAGAATGAAAAGGAAAGCCAGAGTTACAATAAAAGAAGGCAAACCCGACCGTATGACGATATTGCCGTTCACCGCCCCAACAAAGGCCGCAAAAACAAATGTCATTGGGATCGCAATGATCAGAGGTAACTGCCAAGTCACCACGCAGACACCAAAGAACAGGCCTGCAAAGGCAACCATCGAACCGATCGACAGGTCAAACTCACCCCCGATCATCAGCAGCGCCGCTCCGATAGCCAGGATACCCAGCTGTGCCGCGGGCGTCATGAAGTTCATAACTCCAGCCAGCGTGAACATGGAATCGTCTGCCGTGAGCGCGAAGAAAATGACCACCAGTACCACACCGGCCATGGCACCAAGCTCTGGACGTTTCATCAGCTTGGTCAGAAACGGTTCTTTCTTTACGCGTTCGTCCGTAGTGACGGGCGCTGACTCACTCATGTTTCCCTCCCAATTCGGTTGAAACGGCGCACCTGGCGCCGTTTCTGTTTTTCACTGTCCCAAACGGATCAGCGGATACCCTGTGCCGACAGGTCGATAACCTGGGCTGCCTTGTCCTGTGTGATCAGGTTCGGACCCGATGGCACGTTGCCACCTGGCATCAGACCGTATTTGGCATGCAGGCCCATGAAGTTCACAGACAGATAGCCCTGCAGATACTGCTGCTGGTCGATGGCAAATGCCGCATCTCCATCGGCGATGGACTGCAGGAAGTTCGCAGACAGGTCGAACGAGGCCACGTTCACATCACGGCCCGATGCTTTCACAGCCGCTACCGTGGGTTCACCAGCCGAACTTGCACCCAGCGCCATGACTGTGTCGACAGCGTCATTCGCGGCCAGAGCGGCCGAGACCTTCGCTTCGATTTCTGAAGGATCGTTCGAGGTCGGCAGAACTTCGACGCTGCCACCAAAGCCTTCGGCAAAACCGGCGCAACGCAGGTCAAGCGCCACATTTCCGACTTCGTGGTTCACACAGATCGCATTTGCGCCACCCATCGAAGCCAGCTTTTCGCCTGCGGCCTTGCCCGCATCAAACTCGTCCTGACCGACATGCAGCAATGCGCCCAGCTGTTTGGACACGTCCGAACCCGAGTTGATCGAGATCACCGGAATTCCGGCAGCAACAGCACGTTCGATTGACGGGCCAAGTGCATCGGCATCCGGGATCGAGACAATCAACCCGTCCGGTTCCTGGTTCACGGCGGCGTCGATCAGCTGTGACATCGCAACCATGTCAAAGGTCTCGGGTGCGCGGTATTCCACGTTCACGCCGACATCCTTGCCCGCTTGCTCAACGCCGTTTTTCACGACGTTCCAGAAGGCGTCATTGGCCTGACCATGAGACACAACGACGATCTCCTGCGCGAATGCAGGCGTGGCCATCGCCAGTGCACCAGCTGCCAGTGCGCCTTTAAAGAAATTATTCATATGGTTTCTCCTCCCGTTTGAACAGTGTGTTGGGGTCTTGGCCCCAATCTTCCGATTAAACCGAATCTTCTTCGCCCCGATCCGGGGCGAAGCTGCCCCAAGTTTCCGCATATCCGATCATTTTGCAACCGGTTTCAAAACTTTGGCCAAAACCATCGACTGTCCGGACTGCGCAGAACGGGTTGCGGCCTCGGCCATAGCAAGCGCGGCGACACCGTCGTCCAGAGTTACAGGCACCCCTGATCCAGAATTTACTGACCTAACGAATGCATCCCATTCGGCGCGATAGGCAGACATGTAGCGTTCAAGGAAAAAGTAAGTCGGCTTGGCACCGGTCACGCCATTCGAAGTTGACTTAACTACTGAGTTTTCAAGGATATTTTGCGCCTGAAGCATCCCTTCTGATCCCAGCAGTTCAACCCTCTGATCATACCCATAAGCCGCACGCCGAGAGTTTTTGATCACAGCGATCCGGCCATCTGCATAAGTCATTGTCACGACTGCCGTGTCCACATCGCCCACGGCACCGATTTCGGGGTCAACAACCGATGTGCCCACTGCCGAGATTACTTCCGGCAGGTCACCCATCAGGAAGTTCGCCATGTCGAAATCATGAATCATCATGTCCCGAAACAGCCCTCCCGATACTTTGACATAGCTCACCGGTGGCGGCGCTGGGTCGAAAGATGTAATGGACAACAACTCGGCCTTGCCGACCTCACCAGCCTCAAATGCAGCCTTCAAAGCAGAAAAATTCGGGTCGAATCGACGATTGAAACCGACCATGACGGGCTGGCCGGTGGCTTTTGCAACGGATTGACAGGTGACAGCCCTCTCAAGGCTCAAATCAACCGGCTTCTCGCACAATACCGCTTTCCCGGCTTGGGTGGCCGCTTCGATCAGGTCGGAATGCGTATCCGTCGGCGTGGCGATCAGCACTGCATTTATCGAAGGATCGGAAATAATCTCTTGTGACTGTCGCGCACTGGCCCCAAATTCCTCGGCCAAACGCGCCGACGCTTCGGGCAGTGCATCAGACACCGCGCTCAGTTCACTGTAAGGATGCGCCGCAATAGCCTGCGCGTGAACACGCCCAATGCGCCCAGCCCCCAGCAATCCTACTTTTAGCATCCCGCGCCCCCGAATCCCTTTTTTCGACACCACAATGATTCTCTTTGCAACCGGTTGCAAGAATTATTTCACAGTTGCGCGAATTCACCCTTGTTTTCGGGTACTCGGCATGTGTGCCCACTGCAGCTGCGGCCGTCCAATTCACAAATATACAGTAACTGGCGCCTCTGACTCAGAACGCAAGCGAAAGGCCGCGCGTCATCCTGAATTCATCTTATCTGGGAAACGCACATTGGCACACTCAACACTTGTTCAGGCCTACCCTGCTATGGCTTGGATTCATTTTGGTTAACATAAAACCACTCAAGTGTTACACTCGACGCATTATTAGATTCCAAGATTTATTTGCAGTTTGAGGTATTGTTATGGCCACAAGAATCCGCAAAAACGTTTGGACCCTGCCAGCCAACGACGAAACTCTGATCTGGTATGAGCGTGCTGTCGAAGCTCTCTGGGACCGAGATCTGGAAGACCCGACATCGTGGTTTTTCATGGGCGCAGTTCATGGGCAGCCGCAGAATTTTCCGAACATTCCCGGTTCCGGACAATTCTGGAACCAATGCCAGCACCAAAGCTGGTTCTTCCTGCCCTGGCACCGTGGATATATCACCGCATTTGAGGCCGTCGTCGGCAAAGCCGTCGCCGATCTGGGCGGGCCGCAGGATTGGGCGCTGCCTTATTGGGACTATTCCCAACCCCTGTCAGAAAACCCGAATGCGCGCCGCCTTCCTGTGGCGTTCCGTGAGCCGACCAAGTCAGACGGCACGCGCAACTTCCTGTTTTCCCGCCGACGTGTAGTGGTGAATGGAGATTTCGGATTTCCGGACGACGTGGTGTCGCTGGATGCGTTGGATCATGAAGATTTCACCAATGATACGCCCGGATTCTCATCAGGGTTTGGTGGCCCGCAAACCGGGTTTCACCCCGGCGGTGGGGACAATGGCGCATTGGAAAGCACGCCCCATAACGACATACACGTTTGGATTGGGGGCTCTGGCGGTTTTATGGCAAATCCGGCCACTGCGGCCTTTGATCCGATTTTCTGGCTGCACCATTGCAACATTGATCGGCTATGGGAAGTCTGGCGCAACGCCGACCCGAGCCATGTCGCCCCACCCTCGCCACTGTGGCGCACTGGCCAGACATTCTCGATGCATGATGGCGATGGCACGGCATTCACCTTCAACAGCGAAGAAATGCTGGACAGCACAAACGTCCTGCACGGGTTTCAATATGACGGCGTTCCACCCGCAGTAGAACCCGCCATTCCAGCAGAGGAGTTTGTCATGGCAGGCAAGGAACCCGAGCTTGCCGGCGCAAGCGAAGCTCCGGTCAAGTTGCGTGGTGCAATGACCACTGCCGGCGTAAAGCTCGACACTTCAGTCGCGCTGATTTCCGGCGCCGAGGCCCCCGGCACCACCCGGCGCGTTCACCTGCATCTTGAGGGGATCAAGGGCCGTGGCATGCCCGGATCTTACCGCGTCATGCTGGATCTTCCGGATGACGCTTTGCCGCCAGCGATTATCGGCACCTTGTCGCCTTTTGGCCTTGAACAGGCAAGCAACCCGGACGGCCCACATGGCGGCAACGGCCTTGCGGTGACTTACGAGATCACAAAGCTGGCCTTTGCACTGGGGCTGAACCAAGGCGACGCCAACAGGTTGCAAATACGGTTTCAACGGATGTTTGATGACAGCGAGGCCTTTGGCCAAGTACCAGGGTTGGAACAGATCGCCCCAACAGAACAGCAGCCAGACATTGAGATCGGCCGCATAAACCTTTATTTCGACTGATCGCCCATGGCGTCGGCTACCGGAATAGATCGCCCTCGCCTGTTTGGACAGGCCGATATCGAAATACGCACGACACTTGGCGTGGCCGCGCTTGCATGGCTTTGGCTTGCTTTGGTGCCCGCGCCCTCATTGCATTGGCCGGCGATGGTTCTGGCGATGATGCTTCCAACGCTTGTTCCGCAGATCGCCCATGTCCGCGCGCGCAGCTTCGCAGATCGAAGATCACGCGCGGCACTTCTGTTTGTTCTGCCATATCTGTTGGCCTGGCTGGTCGCAGGCGCGCTTGCTGCGTTTCTTCTGGCGCCGGTTCTGCACCAAACCGTGTTTGCGCCGTTGGCTTGCCTGTGCGCCGCAGCATGGCAGTTCAGCCCGCGAAAACGCAGCGCATTAAGGAAATGCCACAGCCGTCCGGTCCTGGCCGCCTTTGGCCCTAGTGCCGACCGCGATGTGCTGATCTTTGGGCTGACCTATGCGCGCGATTGTATCACCTCTTGCTTGCCGATGATGCTTGTCATGCTAGGGACTCATGACTTTGCCGTCATGATCTTTTTGACAGTGATCATCCTGTCGGAGCGCGCCGTTCTTCGCCCCGACCCCCGCGCCAGCGCATTCACCCTGTTGCTGACCGCGCTTGCGCTTACGGCGTTGGCCCATGCGCCCCACCATCTTTTGCTTTTGTATAAGGATATTTGCCATGCAGGAATATGACGCCCTAACAAGGTCCGATGTCTCGCTCGACGACGATCCGCTAGTCATTGAAGTGGTCTCGGATACACCGCAATCCTTGTCGGCTATTCAAGAACGTGTGGGTAGTGCACTTCCTGATGTTGCCACCAGTACCCAAGCGGTCTTCGACGCAGATGCGGATCGATTTTTCTTTGTTGAATTCCCCGAGATCGATCCAAAAGGCCAAGAGCGTGAGGTTTTTGCATTTGGCCGTGCCCTCCGTATGGCGCTGGACGTAGCCGAGGCCAACCCGGTCTTGCCAGACAGCCTGTACGGGGCTGCACATGTGGGTACGGAAAGCTTTCTCAGTTTCTGCGAAACCAAGCGCGACAACTCTCGGCCCTATGGCTGGCACCACAAACGGATCAAGACACCGCTGGCCTGGCAGCACACCCGGGGTCAGGGCAGCAAGGTCGCGGTGATCGACACGGGCTATTCCGACCATAGCGAACTGGCGGGCGTGATCGAAACCAACGGCATGTGGAATTTTGTCGAAGGGAACGGGGATGCGCGTGACCGGTTTTCAGGCGGCGTCCTTAAACATCCTGGTCATGGCACGCTTGTCACCTCGGTCGTCGGATCGCGGGGCGGGGCCGATATGAATGGCGATACCACCTCGCCGGGGGCGATAACCGGTACGGCCCCTGCGGCCAAGGTTCTGCCAATCCGGGCGATCAAATCGGTGATCGACATGACACAGCTGCGTATTCCTGCGGCAATCTCTCATGCGGTCAACCAAAACGCCGATGTCATCGTGATGGCGCTTGGCGGGCCGGTGCGGGTCTCTTCAACCGAACAGGCGCTGCGCAATGCGGTACAGGCCGGACTGGTCATCGTCTGCGCCGCGGGCAACTGTTATCCGAACGTGGTCTTTCCCGCCGCCTATGCATCACTGGAAATCTGCACAGCGGTCGCTGCACTGCAGCCCGACAGACGCCCCTGGCGCAAAACTGGGCGTGGCCCCGAGGTCAGCTTTTCGGCCTATGGCGAAAACGTTTGGGGCGCGGCCAAGAACAAGGCGACCGACCCAAACTCGGGTATCCGCGCCAGCCAGGGCACCACGCTTGCCACCTCGATGACAGGCGGTGTCGCTGCACTTTGGGTCGCGCATCACGGCGGTCGGGCAGCGCTGTTGCAAAAGGCCCAGAATGCAGGAACAACCGTTCAGGCGATGTGGTTGCACTGTGCCAAACACGGGATGAACAAGCCAGCCGTCTGGAACGGGGCCACCGATCTTGGCGCGGGCATCATCAACGCTCAGGCGGTCCTGGACGCGCCGCTACCCACAGGCGCCGAAAGCCCGGCGGCACCCGATCCGAATGCGACCCCAACATTGAACATTCTGGTCTCGCATCTTGCGGGAACAGACAGCACCGCCGCCGGAGAGGTTACCCCTGACATGGCCGATTACGCCAATGAGATCATCTGGCTCAGCTATCGCCGTGGGGCCCGCAAACGCATCGCCGAAAGCGATGGTGGGGCCGAGGCCATGGTTGGCGAAGACGCCCCGACCTCGGGGCTGGACACCGCATTGTCGGACAAACCGGCCCTCAGCGCCTATTTGGGCATGGGATAAGCCACGGATGGTGAATGCAGCGCATATCCGGATTGCAATCCAAAAGCATGAACCGATTGTGCGTCATGCTTTGACTGCGCTGTTTCCCGACCCTGATGACCCGGTGAATTATGAAGCCGTCGAGGAAAGTGTAGACGAAGATATCGGCGAAACGCTTGCCGATGTCTTGCTGGAAATTCTGGTCGACGCTGCGAAGGTCAAACAGTTCCTCAATTTTCTGCGCGCGCGCGGCGCCGACCCTGTGCCGCGCGACCGTAACCTGATTTTTGCCGAAAACATCGCTCGGTTTGACGGCACCCTGATCGGCACACCGGCGAATAATTCGTTCGACTTTGCCGCATTGGGCGATTTTGCCCCGCGCGCGGAAAGCTTTCGCTGTCAGATCTGGATCAAAAACACATTCGAAGGATCCGGCGCGTTTGTGGCCCCAAACCTGGTGCTGACCGCAGCCCATGTTCTGGACCCGCTAAACGCCGTGCCCGCCGGGGTCGACCCTCGGCTTGAAATACTGGCCTCGGACGAAAAGCGGTACCGGGCAAAATGCGTAAAGCTCTGGCCCTATCACGACAGTGAAAGGGCCGGGAACCTGCCGCCGGGCGATGAGGTGGATATCGCGCTGCTGCGGATATTCCTGCCGCTGGGGCATACCTATGGCAGTGTCGATGTGACCGGCGATCCCCCCGATTTTGAGGGTGCAGACCTGTTCACATTGGTCCACTACCCCGAAGGTGTCACCAAGGGGTTCATGCCCGGCAAAGTGCACCGAGAACCTGGCGCCAAGCGGTTCCCTCATGACATCGACACATCCGGCGGGTCATCGGGTGGCCCAGGTTTTGACAGCCAGTTCAGGTTTCTGGGCATCCACCAGGGCAAATGGGAGACGACCAAACGGCTTGTCCCTTTCGAGCAGTTCCACGATGACCCCGACTTCCAAGATCTGATCAGCAAAAACTCGAACCAGCGGGACATGTGGTCGCTGAGCCGCGACATTGACGGAACCATCATCATCGGCCGCAACCAATTCGTAACCGGGCTTGCCCATATGCTGGATCATCCCAAATCCAAACTGCGTGGGATCTGGATCAGGCGCGAGGATACGACGTCTATTCGCGGTCTCGGATTCAGCTATGACATGCTGGAATCCTATCTGCTGATGCAAGAAGCACCTAACGCCGCGCCGCAACATCGTTGCATTCGTTTGGGGCCGACCCTGAATACGGACGATTTACTTGCTGATCTGGCCGAGAAGGCCAACGGGACCGTCGCCTCGCCAGACGCTGCTGCTGGAACAACCGCCGCCCAGACCACCGATGTTGCATTCGAGGGCAGCCGCGCGGAGACCCTGATTGCGGACATGGACCTGGCCGCCCAAACCGCAGGGCAAACATGGTGGATCTATTTCGACAACCCGCCCGAAGGGCTCTCACCACGTGCCCAGGTACAGTTCGAGCACATCGCCAAATGCTTGCCCACATCCGAGAACCTGCGCCTGATCCTCGCAGGCTATGAAACCTATCGCCTGTCGCCCCTGCGTTTTGCAAATGTCGGCGCTGTCGACGGCGCGCAGCGCAGCGGCCTATTGGTGGAAGAGCTGGGACCATTCACACGTAGCGATGTTGAGGCTACACTGAACAGCATGATCACCTCGCTTGACCCGGCAAAAGAGCTGACACCGGCTGCTCGACGGGCAATGGTGGACTCTGCTCTGGCCGGGTTGAGCCCTGACAACACAGGTGAATTCGATGGCGAACATCTGGAAACCGTTGTCACCCGTGTTCGCCAAGAGGCCAAACGCTTTCTGGAGATAGAAGAATGAACCAGGCGCAGGAAGAACTTCGTTCGCGCCTGCTGCGCGCTGCAGCCCTTCGAGGGGCATTTGAACCACGGCAGCTTATGCGCGAGGTGCTGAGCGAAGATGAGTACCGCAACCGGGTGCTACGGGCCCGGCTGATGTCATCCCTGCGCGAGTTGAGCCATGTTGATAAGTCGGGCAGCTCTACGAAATGGATACTGCGCCTGACTGCACGACATCGCGAATTATCCGGGATCGAAGAGTTCGACTCGGCGGCAACGCAGACCGAGATCGTGCAGGCTCTGTCGGGACGAGAAGGTTTCGCACCGAGCGCTCTGGATCACCTTATCGAGGCGGAAACAGATGAACAAAACCTGTCGCAGCACCTTGTCACGTTAGAGCGTGCAGGCCAAAAAGCGCCGGGATATGACCGCCTGTTCAGGCTGCGCAGCCGATTGAACCTGCTCAGACGCGAGCGCCGATCAAAAGAGCGCCTGGGTGAGAAATTCGTGGGGCGAGTCAGCGAAATCGACATGATTCAACGCTGGATCGACCATCCGTTGCGCCATGCCCCTTTGAAAACCCTGCATATCGAAGGTCAGTACGGAATCGGCAAATCCTACCTTCTGGAACGCATCATCCAGATCACCGGCGAACGCGACGACGTCATCCTGATCCGGCTGGATTTCGATCAGCCCTCATTGCAGACCGGTCCGATCTTTGAAGAGGTCTCGCGCCAGATCGGCACCGCGATACCACAGGCGGCGCCCGATTTGCGCAGATTGCGGCTGCGCTATTCCGAACAGGTCACCCGAGAGATCTACGAAAGCTCGGACCTTACACCGCGTCAGTTGATCCGGGCGATGATCAATGCGGTGGCTGATGCCGGTCTGCGCCTGGTTATCCTGCTGGATACGCTTGAAGTTCTGGATGGTCAGGGCGCTACTTTCGTGAACAACCTGATGAGCGATCTGGACCGTTTTGTGGAAAAGGAACAGATCGAAGTATCGATCATCTCTGCCGGTCGCGGGCCGATTTTCGGCGATGATCACCCAAGACGGGGCGAATACATCAAGCTCGACCAGATCGAAGACGAGTTGGTCAATCAAACGCTGGATGAGGCCGGAATCCCCGAGGAATTCCGCGATCAGATCATTTTGCGCTGTCAGGGCAACCCGTTGAAATTGCGGCTGTTGATTGACGAGGTGCAGACCGAGGGCCGATTGGCCGAAGTCTCCGAAGACGAGAATGACCCGATTGCTGCAGGCATCGTAAACCGGGCCGTCACATCGCGCCTGCCCGTGCATCTGCGCGGCATTGCCAATTACGGCATGGTTCTTAGCGAGATAAACGCCGACAATCTGAACGGCATCGTCGCACCGGCGCTTGGGCTGGGCGACCTCAGCGACGAAGCAGGCACAATCGTCGCGGATCTTGGTCTGCAATCCTGGCTGATGGACGCCGCCACCGAAGGTCAACTGACCCATAAGGCCGATATGCGGCGGGACCTGTTGGAACCGACCTACAGCCAAAGCCCCATCGAAACCGCGCAGGTCAACCGCGCGGCCTGTGCGTATTACGCCGACCGCGATCCGCTGCTGTTCCTGTACCATTCGCTTCAGCTTATGCGCGTCGGAGAAGCCGCGCCAAGCATCGACCCCTCATTGGCCGAACGCTTCCCCGAACATCTTCTGACCGAGCTGCCAATCGACGCGCAGGACCTGATCCGTCAGGCACGCGGCCAGCGTTCGGCCCCGGTGCAAAAGACCGAGCAGCGGGAATACAGCGCAGCCGGGCTGGACAGCGGTTCCGATCTGCCCCCATCGAAACTGGTACAAATTTCCCCAAAAGCGGCCACTGCACGGGCGCAGATTATCAAAAGCCGCGGATATGTCGCCTCACCGGATGAGCGCGCTGTCAATGACCTGCGCGCGATGTTGGAACAGGGCCAGCGTCGCGAAGCGACCCATATCATCCGCGAGGGGCTGCGGGGCGCCTATGATCCGGCAAGCGAGGTTGGTATCCTGATCCTGTGCCACAACTGGCAAAGCGGTCATTGGTCCATGGCACGTGATCTGTTCAACCTTCTGCCCGAAGACACAGTGCTAAGGCAAATGCACGAGCGGCCCGAGCTGGAAGGCCGCATCCTGCTGGAGGTATTGGGGGAGTTCCGGTTCAGACAGTTGATCGAGAACCTGCACGACAAGGAATTCCACGAAGTCGCGTTGCGCGTTGTGAACCGATCATCCCGGATTGGAATGCAGTCCGCAGCGCTGGAATTCGCACTTATCGCAATGGGCATGAGCTTTGAGGGGGATCATGAGGTTCTGGGCCTGATCGCCCCCTATCTGGATCACGGCCCGCGTGAACTAACCTATGAAAGACTGCGCTTCGCGGGGGGTATCCGTCAGGAATTCGGGTTGGAGTATTCGGAACCAGACATGCCCAACCCAGACTTACCGACGGATGATTACGGGCTCGCCCTGGCCCCGTTGAACCCCTATTTCGACCGGATGCTGGCACTTGTCGACGAGTTTCAGGTGAGCGGCCGGGGTCGTGTTCTGAGCGATTTGTCCAACCTTGCCACCGGCCTGTATGAGGCGGCTGACATCTTTGCCCCGGGCCTGCAGGGGATCGATGACGCAATGGCCCAGATGTCCGACCGGCCCACCGACGTGCTGTCATTGCTGCGCGCCATGGGCCTGACCTCGGACTGGGCCGAAGGATACAGCTTTTACCACCCGATTCCCGATCTCCCAACGCTTGCGCGTGCGGCCAGACGTTGGCAGCAGGTCATCGGCGGCTATTGGGCCTTCCCGTCGCCCCCGCCTCCGGAATGGAATTCCTCTCGGAAATGGAGCGACCTGACGTCCAGCCGAACCCTCGAGCTTTTGGAACGTGGCAGTCATGGCCTGGCAGACCGTGTTCTTAGCTTTTGGGCGGACCCATTGAACGAAGGGCGCAAGAAAACCACTCAGACCCTGCAACGCCGTCTGGCGAGTGTTGCCAAAGGGCTTACCCAGGGGTCAGGACCCGAGGCCATCCTGGGTCGGCTGACCAAAAGCCGGGCGCCGGTGGTGTTTCACCCGGCGCTGGCCATGCTTGTCGAAACCGGGATGCGGCCAGCTTACCTCGATCCCAAAGGTCAGACCGATTGACTTAGAAGACTTCATATTAGCTGAGGAACCAATGTCATGAGCGATTTCGAAAAGGAAACCTTCAACCGGCTGGAAGGCCTTGGAAATGCCGGCGCGATCGACAAGGCGCGCGAGGTTCTGGATGCCAGTCCCGGCATTCTTGGCGAAATGGGCCTGACGCCGGATCGTGCCCGTGAACTGATGGGCGCGCAGCTGAACAAGCTAGAGAGCTTTGGCTCCACGCCCTCGCAACTTGAAGCCATCGTGCGCGCCGTGGGACGCCCTCCCCTGATTGTGCGTGGCGGCAAGGTTGAAGGCAAACAATCGCTGTCATCCGACTTTCCGCCGGATATCGACATTCGTATCGGCAAGGCCGAAGACAATATCGCCTCGGTCGGGCGGATCGAGTTTATCAATCATGACTTTAGCTGGGGTGGCACTGGCTGGGTGATCGAAAAGAAGGACGACCATCTGCTGATCATCACCAATCGCCATGTTGCCAAGCTGGTCGCGCGGCGCAGTTTCCTGGGCGATGGTGTCTTCATGTTTGCCCCCGGCAATGCCCGCTATGGCGCCCGGATAGATTTCCTGGAAGAGGTCGGCTCGACACCCGACCCCGACCGGCTTTTCGACATTCGCAAGTTCACCTATATCGCCGAAGATGCGGCCGCAGATATCGCGCTTGGAAAGATCGACCTGCCCGCAGATACGGCCAATTTCACGCCTACGCCGATCCCGCGCGCCGATACGGATGCCCAGCACGGCGAATGCGTCGCGGTGATCGGGTATCCCGCCAAGGATTCCCTGCGCAATGACCCCACGCAGATGTCCAACTATTTCAACGACCTGTATGACGTGAAACGCTTTTCGCCCGGATTTCTCATCGAAGATGGCGGCGTGACGATCCTGCGCCATGACTGCACGACTTTGGGCGGCAACTCGGGCTCGCCTGTGATCTCGTTGGACAGCGGCAAAGCGGTTGGTCTGCATTATGCAGGTACCTTCGGCGTCGGAAACTCGGCGGTCAGGATCAGCACGGTCAACGCTTTGTTGGACGGGGCGGTGCCGACCTCGATCCCCGGAACTGAAATCGTCCGGCCAGAACGACCTGACGGAAACCATGACGCAGACCATTTTGAACCGCGCGACGGGTACAACCCGGACTTCCTTCAAGTGGCAGAGGTCCCTCTGCCGATAGTACCGAATGCGTTTGGACTTGCCACTCCGTCGGATGCGACCCCGGAACGCCCCAACGAATTGCGCTATCAGAATTTCGGCATTCTCTATTCTGCGACTTTCAAAACACCGATCATTGCCGCGCTGAATATCGATGGTGCCAAAACCCGACCGCAAAAACGAGGTAGCGACAAGTGGTTCGCTGACCTGCGCATCCCGGCAAATGTCCAACTCGGCAAAGAGGATTATGATCACGCGGATATTGACCGGGGCCACCTGGTTCGCCGTGCGGCGACAAATTGGGGTGTCGATGATGCACAGGCCAAACAGGCCAATGATGACAGCTTTCACTATACCGCTGCTGCCCCACAGCACCGGGCCTTTAACCGGAGCCACGCGCAATGGTTGGGTCTTGAGAACTTTATCATGACAAATGTGCGCACACATGGATTCAAGGCCTGTGTGTTCACCGGACCAATCCTGACCGGTGACGAGCCGATGTTGAAAGATACCGGATCGCCGGTACCCCTGAAGTTCTTCAAGCTTGTGACCATGCTGGCCGAAGAGGATGGCAGCGAAGGCATTCTTCGCCTTCATTCCACCGCCTATGTACTCAGCCAGGTTGAGGTCATCCAACAGATGCTCTCGAACCAGGGGAGCGTGGAATCTGTCGGTGGATTTGAGTTTGGTGCCTATAAGACATTCCAGATCCGCGTCCGGGATCTGGAAAAATTAACCGGGCTGAACTTTGGCCCCCTTAGCGATGCCGACCCATTGGCGCAGCGTCTGACCGATGCAGAAAGCCTGGCGGGACAACCACGTCCGATCGTCACAGTCGAGAGCTTTGCCAACGTCGTAATCTGAGGGTGGCGGATGTATACTCAACTAGGAATTGTGCATTTGGCGAGCCGTGGAGGACTCGAACCCCCGACCTGAGAATTAGAAGTTCCCTGCTCTAATCCAGCTGAGCTAACGGCCCGCTCATATTCTGGCTGTATCAGTCAAATCCCTCGCCTTGTCAACTTGATGGAGAGATGAGGTTTTGGGGCAAAAAACCTCTCTGATTTCAGCATTATCTCTGACCGGAGCAAGCTTATACAGGTACCTTGATTGCTGGGTGAACTGCACCTCGAAGCCATGCCTCAAAAGGCCCTAACCGAGTCGAACTTACCAGACTAATTCAGGCCGCATTTGCAGCCTGTCACGATGACAGAATACATCGGCAAACTGGGATGCCGTCACCTGCATCACTGCAATTTGATATTGCACCGCGCAGTGGCAAACCTGTTTGATCAGATCTTCCGCAGATCCCAGCTGATTGCGGTGGCCGGAATTGTTAATAGCACCGCACACATGCCCAGACCCGTCATGGGGGGGGTACGGTGATCCAGTTCCGTTTCGCTCAGATCCGCCAGCATCACGCGCGCCATTGATGTGACAAGGTACGGAAGGCGCGAACCAACTGGAATGTTCGAAACCAATGGGCTGGGTGACAGAAAATTCCTCGGCGATCTCGGACAATGATTTCAGCCTGACCAGCACCAAGTGCCCCAAGGTTCTTAAGCTCGCGCAGTAATGAGTTCCGTTGGTTCTATTCACCCTTCATCATAGTTTTTGCGCCAACCGACGCATGGTGGAAATATATCCGGCGTCGATGGACTCGTGATCGGGGTGCTGACCATCTTCAATGACCTTTTGACCAGCAACATAGACGGCAATGATTTCTGCCTGCTGACCCGAGAACATGTGGAAATCCAGCACGGCTCCGGGCGACACCGCCGCCATCAGACCATTCCTATCGTAAGACAGTTCTACAAAATCGGCACGGCACCCTTCTGCGATACGGCCGATATTGCGCCCGGCTGCACGCGCTCCACCTTGGGCGGCTGCTTGCCAGAGATAACCGCCGACATTGGGCATGTCCTTGGAGCACATAACATTGCGCTGCCGGTGCAGCAGGCGCTGACTATATTCCAGTGTGCGCAGCTCCTGAACTGCCTGGGTACAGATGTTGCTGTCCGAGCCGATACCAAAATGGCCACTTGCTGCCACGAAATCGACCGCCCGGAAAATCCCGTCTCCAAGATTTGATTCCGTCAGCGGGCACAGACCCACGGTCGCGCCCGAAGCGGCAATGGCCGCAACCTCGGCGTCATCCAGATGGGTGGCATGGATCAGGCACCACGCGGCGTCAATCTGGACCTGGTCCATCAGCGCCGAAACAGAGCGTTTGCCACTATGGGCGATACTGTCTTCCACCTCTTTGGTCTGTTCGGCCACATGGATGTGAACTGGACACCCCGGCAACTGGTCTTGCCGAAGCTCCATAAGCCATGACATTTCATCCTCGGTTACGGCGCGCAGGGAATGCGGCGCGATTCCGAGGTTAAGCTTTTCATGCTGCTGCTTCAGGGTTTCGATCAGCAAAGCGTATTGATCACGTGTGTTGGTGAATCGCCTCTGAGCATCTTGCGGAGACACGCCGCCGAAATTTGCGTGTGCATAAAACACCGGAAGAAGCGTCAGGCTGAGGCTCGTTCGATCTGCAGCAGAGACAATTGCAGAAGACAGCTCCTTAGATTGGGCATAGTGCGCTCCATCTTCTTCATTGTGCAGATAATGAAACTCGACAATCTCGGTATAACCGCCTTTGAGCAATTCCATATACAGCTTGGCAGTGATTGCCTGCAGGTCCTCGGGCGATACATTATGAGCGAAATAATACATCATTTCGCGCCAGGACCAGAAGCTGTCGACCGGATTCCGGCGCACTTCTGATAACCCCGCCATCGCGTATTGAAAGGAATGACTGTGAAGGTTGGGCATGCCCGGCACAACCGGGCTTTCAATCACCGGATAGGCGTTGGGATTGTCGTCCGCGACCAGTGCTCCGAACTCACCAGATTCCGTAACGGTTACGGAGATATTGCTAAGCCAGCCCTGGTCCGTCAGTGCCTGTTTGAAATGAAATCCAGTTGTCATCCACTTTCCTTTACTTGGCTGCCGTATCGGCGAGTCTGTTTGGGTCATCCACGGGTGGTGTTAACTTCATCCAGCAACGCGGTAACAAGGTTCTTGATCGCGGCGCCAAGCACCTCTGCCTTAGGGGGCACAAGGTCCCAAGGGGCGTGCTCGATCATATAGGCGGACTGTGCAATTTCGAGTTGCAGCGCATGAATGTTCTGGTCGGGTTGGCCATAGTGCCGGGTAATATAGCCTCCCTTAAAGCGGCCGTTTTTGACAAAGCTGTATTGGCCGGACCCCAGCGATCTTTCGGCGCAGGCCTCAAAGCGCGCGGCTGTGCTGGCCCCGCTATTTGTGCCCAGATTCAAATCCGGCAGCACCCCATCAAACAGCCTTGGCACCTCGGAACGGATGGAATGCAGATCCAACAGTATGCAGGTGCCAAACTGCGCCCTGATCCGCAGAATCTCAGCCTTGAGCGCCTGATGATACGGTGCCCAATAGGATTGGATGCGCGCCTTTGTCTCTTGCCCATCTGGCTCTTGCCCTTCCAGATAAAGCGGCTGACCGTCAAAATCGATTTGCGATATCAGGCCGGTTGTCGGACCGGAATAAAGCGGCGCGTCATCAGCTGAACGGTTCAGGTCCACCACATAGCGCGAATACTGCGCCGCCATGACACCCACACCCAATTCGGCACAAGGCAGCGCCAGCTTGTCCATGTGCCAATCCGTATCCTTCAGCTCCAGCGCGGCGGGTCGCAAACGGCGTTCTACCTCCGGATGCAGCAAGGTTCCGGCATGTGGGACATTCAGCAAAATCGGCGTTGAACCCGCCTTAAACGTCATCAGATTCTGAACAGCCATCGCGTTCCCTTTGTTTGATGTTCTGTCAGCCCATAATTCGGCGGACCGACGAAAACCGACATTTTTTACCGCCCCAAAAGCTGGACTCCGGTCAGATCAGAGATGCGTCGTCATCCGGTATCCCGGCGCAAAGTAAAGCTTGGCATATGTCACCGGCGCGCGACGCAGCCAGGTAATGCGTTCGGCAGTAAAGATCGGGTCGCCAGGTGGCGTGTCCAGGAACTTGGAGATTTCACCATCAGCCTTGGTCGCCATGAAACTAAGCTCCAGATTGCTGAATGGCACCCTGTTAACCAACCAGTCATTCGGCCCCGATTGATCGAAACTTTCCTCCAACACTTCAGGTACAACGTCGGCAACTATCCATCGCACCTCAAGCTGAAACGCTACGTTGTCGGCATAATGCATACATCGCAGGTGCAAGACGTCCTGCTCTTTTTTCAGGTCGAGGCGTGATGCCAGCCAGGACGGTGCGGGTTGCACCTCTCGGTCCACCAAAGAGTACCGATAGGCCGCACCGGTGGCCGTTATCTCGTCACGCACCAAAGGGATCGCAAATTGCGCCTTTCTGATGGGAGAATTCAGAACCCGCGTGCCGGCCTTGCGTTTTCTTTCCAGGTATCCTTCTTCGGCAAGCTCTCTCAACGCCCGGTTGACCGTTGTTCGTGTACTTGAGAATTCAGCGGCCAAATCCACCTCGCTTGGCAAAATGGAATCCGGGCTCCAGATACCGGTTTGGATTCGATCCAAAACCACCTGCTTGATGTCCCGAAAGCTCATGTTCCCCTGAGGTCTTGCCATAAAATTCCCCAACTCAAAAACCGGCCTTAATTGGCTTATACATACACATAAGACATCTGCAATGAAGCATGTAACGCTGCCCCGCACCTATGACCTCTACCTAATTTGACTCCAAGAAGGCGGCTTCGGCGCGATGCCTTTCATTATTTTGTGTACACATTATTCAGTAATCAGTATACCTATTTCAGAAGCATTGCAACTTGGGATCAGATTCTCATGACTGGTAAAACAACCCTTCGTGGCGCAAAAATTGCAACACAAGCCAGCCAGCAGGGCCCTTATGGGCTAATCGAGGATGGCATCATCGTAATATCAGGTGAATTCATCGAATGGGTCGGACCCAGACGCGATCTGCCCGATGAATATACCGAGCTTGAGGCCGAGGATCTGAACGGACGCCTTGTGACGCCCGGTTTGATCGACTGCCACACCCATGTTGTATTTGGCGGCGACCGCGCCCAAGAGTTTGAAATGCGCCTGAATGGTGCAAGCTATGAACAGGTTGCGCGCGCCGGAGGCGGTATTAACGCAACCGTTCAAGCGACACGGGCCGCCAGCCTGGAAGAGCTGATAGAAAGTGCCTTGCCCCGCGTCGACGCGATGACCCAAGAGGGCATGACCACTATCGAAATCAAGTCCGGCTATGGGCTAGAACAACAGACAGAGCTGAACATGCTGCGCGCCGCGCGCGAAATTGGAAAACGTCGCCCGGTTTCTGTTCAAACCACATATCTGGGCGCCCACGCGACTCCGCCAGAGTACAAGGGGCGCGATGACGCCTATATCGACGAGGTCGTCATTCCGACCTTGCGGGCCGCCCATGTAGAAGGGCTGGTCGATGCGGTTGACGGATTCTGCGAAGGGATCGCCTTTCAGCCCAAACAGATCGCCCGTGTCTTTGACGCCGCCGCAGCGCTTGGCCTTCCGGTTAAACTGCATGCCGAGCAGCTTTCTAATCTGGGCGGGGCGCAGCTTGCCGCCTCCTATGGCGCATTGTCTGCGGATCATATCGAGTATCTTGACGAAGACGGCGTGATCACCATGGCCCAGGCGGGAACAGCGGGCGTAATCCTGCCCGGTGCGTTCTATACTCTGCGTGAAACGCGTCAGCCTCCGATTGAGCTGCTGCGCAAACACGATGTCCCAATGGCACTGGCAACCGATTGCAATCCGGGATCATCCCCCCTGACATCTCTTCTTCTGACCATGAATATGGGCTGCACCCTGTTCCGCATGACGCCAGAGGAAACACTTGCGGGCGTAACCTGTAACGCAGCTCGTGCCCTTGGTTTGAGTGATCGCGGTATGATCGCCGCGGGTCAGCGGGCCGATCTGGCGGTCTGGAATGTGGGCCGTCCGGCCGAGCTTTCTTATCGTATCGGGTTCAACCCGCTTCACAAACGCATCTTTGGAGGTCAAGCGTGACAACTCTCACTCTGGCACCCGGGCAGGCTACTCTGCCTCAGCTTGAAACCATCTATCGGGATGAAGCCTCGGTCATACTTGATCCGACGTGTCGTCCTGCGGTCGAGGCGGCCGCGAAACGGATCGCTATCGCCGCTGCGGGTGATGTACCGGTTTATGGCGTCAACACGGGTTTTGGCAAATTGGCCAGCCTCAAGATCAAATCTGAAGACACCGCCACTTTGCAGCGAAACCTGATCCTCAGCCATTGCTGCGGCGTAGGAAACGCGATGCCCCGCCGGATGGTTCGGCTTATGATGTCTCTTAAGCTATTGAGTTTTGGCCGTGGCGCATCTGGCGTCCGCTGGCAACTGGTCGAACTTATGCAAGGCATGCTGGAAAAAGGCGTCACCCCTGTTGTTCCGAATCAGGGATCGGTTGGCGCGTCAGGCGACCTGGCACCTCTTTCACATATGACCGCAGTAGTGATCGGTGAGGGAGAGGCGGAATATAAAGGCGAAATTCTTCCGGGTGCCGAGGCGCTTGCAAAGGCTGGCCTGTCCCCGATCGAGCTTGGCCCCAAGGAAGGTTTGGCCTTTATCAATGGCACTCAGTTTTCAACGGCCTATGCGCTTGCCGGTTTGTTCGAAGTCTGGCGTGCTGTGCGCAATGCGCTGGTCATCTCGGCCATGTCCACCGATGCCATCATGGGATCAACCGCTCCGCTGCAGCCCGAAATCCATGCGCTACGAGGACATCGTGGCCAGATCGAAGCGGCAGGTTCGATGCGTGAGATACTGGCGCAATCCGAAATTCGAGAAAGCCACCGGGATGATGATACACGTGTTCAGGATCCCTATTGCATCCGCTGTCAGCCGCAGGTGACTGGTGCGGCGATGGATGTCCTGCGACAGGCCGCACAAACCCTTTTGATCGAAGCGAATGCTGCAACAGACAACCCACTTGTGCTGACCGAAGCGGATATGATCGTGTCCGGTGGTAATTTTCACGCGGAACCCGTTGGGTTCGCTGCTGACATGATTGCGCTGGCATTGTCCGAGATTGGCACGATCAGTCAACGCCGTATTGCTCTGATGGTCGATCCAACGCTCAGCTTCGATCTTCCGCCCTTCCTGACACCTGAACCCGGATTGAATTCCGGCCTGATGATCGCCGAGGTGACGACAGCCGCTTTGATGAGCGAGAACAAGCATCTGGCCAACCCTTGTGTCACCGATTCAACACCCACCTCCGCCAATCAGGAAGATCACGTCTCGATGGCAGCGCATGGTGCGCGGCGGCTGTCCCGCATGGTCGAAAACCTCAACCATATCCTTGGGGTCGAGCTGCTCTGCGCCGCGCGTGGCATCGAATTCCGCGCCCCCCTCCAGACGAGCCCGTTGCTGCAACAGGCCATCGCACGGCTGCGCGAGGATGTTTCGAGCCTGCAAGAGGATCGCTATATGGCGCCCGATCTGAAAGCGGCAAAGGAATTGGTCGCGTCGGGTGCGTTGCTGAACGCGCTGAACGCCTCTTTGCCGGGCCTTACCTGATGGCGGCCTTTGCCATGATGGCGCGCGACCGCAGCCGAGACACATGATTGAAAACTTCAATGCCCTTGCCCTGTCGGGCTCTATCCAATCTGAAGGGAATGACCGATGAGCGATCCTCGTAAGAACAGCCGGGACATCTATCCGCCAACCGGGACCGAACTGAATGCCAAAAGCTGGCTGACCGAAGCACCACTGCGGATGCTGATGAACAACCTGCATCCTGACGTGGCAGAAAACCCGCACGAGCTGGTAGTATATGGCGGCATTGGCCGGGCCGCGCGAACCTGGAAGGATTTCGACCTGATCGTCGACAGCCTGAAAGATCTGGAAGCGGACGAAACCCTGGTCGTGCAGTCGGGAAAGCCCGTCGCCATCGTGAAAACCCACAAGGACGCACCGCGCGTGCTGATTGCCAACTCGAACCTGGTGCCGCATTGGGCGAATTGGGATCACTTCAACGAGTTGGATAAGAAAGGTCTGGCGATGTATGGCCAGATGACTGCGGGTTCCTGGATTTACATCGGGTCGCAGGGCATCGTCCAAGGCACCTATGAGACCTTCATGGAAGCAGGACGCCAGCACTATGGTGGCAGTCTGAAAGGCCGTTGGATCCTGACCGGGGGTCTGGGTGGTATGGGCGGTGCTCAGCCACTGGCTGCTGTGATGGCGGGTGCCTGCTGTCTGGCCGTGGAGTGCGACGAGAAATCCGCCGATTTCCGACTGCGCACGCGCTATGTCGACGAGAAAACCCACAGCCTGGACGAGGCGCTGGATATGATCGAGCGTTGGACCAAAGCGGGCGAAGCCAAATCCGTGGCGCTGATCGGAAACGCCGCCGATATCTTCCCCGAAATACACAAGCGCGGCGTCAAGCCCGACATCGTCACCGATCAGACTAGCGCGCATGACCCGATCAACGGATACCTGCCGCAGGGCTGGACCGTGGCCGAGTGGCGCGCCAAGGCTGAAACCGCCCCGAAAGAGGTCGAAAAGGCAGCCCGCGCCTCGATGAAAGTACAGGTCGCGGCGATGGTCGCCTTTCACAATGACGGTGTTCCAACCGTCGACTATGGCAACAACATCCGGCAAATGGCGCTTGAGGAAGGTCTGGAAGACGCCTTCGCCTTCCCGGGCTTTGTGCCTGCCTATATCCGTCCGCTATTCTGCCGTGGCATTGGCCCGTTCCGCTGGGCGGCCTTGTCGGGGGACCCCGAGGACATCTACAAGACCGATCAAAAGGTCAAAGAACTGCTGCCCGATAACACGCATCTGCACAACTGGCTGGATATGGCGCGCGAACGGATCGCATTCCAAGGCCTTCCTGCGCGTATCTGCTGGGTTGGTCTGGGTGACCGACATCGCCTGGGTCTGGCGTTTAACGAGATGGTCAGAGCGGGCGAGCTAAGCGCGCCGGTGGTCATTGGTCGTGACCATCTGGATTCCGGTTCAGTCGCCTCGCCCAACCGCGAGACCGAAGCGATGAAGGACGGGTCTGACGCGGTCTCGGACTGGCCTCTGCTAAATGCACTGGTCAACACCGCCTCGGGCGCGACTTGGGTATCTCTGCACCATGGCGGCGGCGTTGGCATGGGCTTTTCCCAGCATGCGGGTGTGGTGATCTGCGCCGACGGCACCGATGATGCTGCCAAACGCCTGGAGCGCGTTTTGTGGAACGACCCTGCCTCGGGCGTGTGGCGTCACGCCGATGCGGGTTATGACCTGGCCAAGGATTGCGCCCGTGAACACGGGCTGCGCCTGCCTGGAATTCTGGGAAACTAAGTTTGGATCAAGCGGAACAGATCCCGGCCATTCATTTGTGAAGGCCGGGATTGAACGATTACCAAACACCGTGCGCACCGGTTGCTTTTGGAAACGGTGATCTAATGGACAAAGCACAGCGTATTGAACGCGCGTCTCCAGGCTGAAACCTCGGAGGCAATCGGCGCGCCTTGCAGACCTTGTTTGATCAACCCCGCCAGACGATCCGAATCGCCTGCGGTCATCCCCCAACGGACAAGCTCGGGCGTGCCAATCCGCAGACCGTTCATATCACCCTCAACCGCCGCCACGGGCAGACCGATGCCGCAGGCAAGGAACCCAGCTTGGCGTAAGGTTTTTGAGGCCGCTTGCCCGCCCCCGAATGGCTCGGCCAGCACAGCGAACTGGTGAGAGTTGGTAAAGCCCTCGGCCCCAGCGAACACAGGCACATTTTGTGCATCCAAAGCCGCAGCCAATGCCTGCGCCATGGCGATCATCTCTTTCGCATAGGCCGCGCCAAAGTCTTTCCAGTCCAGCATCGTGAACGCAAGCGCGGCAGTTTTCGCCGCATCAAAATTGGCCGTCATGCCGGGAAAGGCGATAGCGTCCAGCGTTTTGGCGATTTCTGCATCATTCGAAACGATCAGCCCACCTGCAGGGCCACCAAGGCTTTTATAGGTGCTCATCGTCATGAAATGCGCGCCCTCGGCCAGCGGGTTGGACCAGGCGCGCCCGGCAATAATGCCGCATTGATGGGCCGCATCGAACATGACCTTGGCCCCGACCTCATCGGCGATGGACCGCACTTCGGACACGGGATGCTCGAACAGGTTCAGGCTGCCACCAATCGTAATCAGCTTGGGCCGCTCGGCTCGTGCCAGCGCCCGCAGTTGGTCCAGATCAACGGTATAGCCATCGGCATTCACCGGGGCCTCTATGGTGCGCAAGTCGTATAAGCCGGCGCAGCCATCGACATGATGAGTCACATGCCCGCCAATGGATGCGGGCGGCGCAATGATTGTGTCGCCCGGTTTGCATGTGGCCATAAAGCCATAGAAGTTGGCAATCGCACCAGAAGGCACACGAACCTCGGCGAATTTGGCATCGAACACATCCGCGCAAAGCTGGGCCGCGATCACTTCGATTTCCTCGATCGCTTCCAGTCCCATTTCGTATTTGTCGCCGGGATACCCCAAAGAGGGGCGCGACCCGATGCCAGAGGATAATAGCGCTTCGGCTTTCGGGTTCATCACATTGGTCGCAGGGTTGAGGTTAAAGCACTCTTCCTCATGGATCACTCGGTTCTGCTCGGCCAGCTGCTCGATACGGGCCAGCAGATCGGCAGACGTTGCGGACGCCGTCGTGGCCGCTATGTCCTGAATCAGGGTTTCACTGGTGCTCGGCACCCAATCTCGTTGTGCAAGCGTCATTGGACGTCCTCCGTTTTGCAGCATGGTGGCAGCCATTCCGTGACAGCGCAAAGCAGATTTGCTATTTCTTGGCGTAGAAAAACTAAGGCTTGAAATGAGTGTCATGCCCAAACGCCCGAAAGGGCCCCCGCTGAATGCAATGCGCGCCTTTGAAGCTGCCGCACGTCATGTCAGCTTTGTCGCCGCCGCTGAGGAATTGAGCGTCACGCCCGGAGCGATTTCGCAGCACATCAAGACACTGGAGGGCTGGGCAGGTACCGCGTTGTTTCGGCGCAACGCGCAGGGGGTGGAACTGACCAAGGCCGGGGCTTCGCTGGTGGCTGAATTCTCTGCGGCGTTCGACGGGTTGGCCGAGGCGGCGCGTGCCCTCCGCAACCTCAAACCCAACGCCGATTTTCATATCGCCGCCTTGCCATCTGTTGCGCAGCTTTGGCTACCAAAACGGCTAAGCCGGGTCAGGGCGCAGTTTCCGCATATCAATTTTTCGGTGACCGCGATGGAAAATCCACCCAGTCTTGATCGGGAATTGTTCGATCTGGCCATATTCATTGGCGAACCCGATGCTGAGCCCGAGCAGATTTGCATCTGCCCCGATCTCATCTCTCCGGTCGGCGCGCCTAGCCAGATTGAACGTATGAACCACTTTGGCGACGCCGTCCTTCTGCATGACCAGACCTGGAACGACGATTGGACAATCTGGTCACAGAACACGGGAATTGAACTACAGGATGCGCAGACCGGGCCGCAGTTCTCTCTGTACAGCCTTGCCGTGGAAGAAGCGAAGGCAGGTGCGGGTATCCTGATGGGGCATCTATGTTTGCTTGAGGATGCCCTGGCAAGCGGCGCTCTTAAGTCTGCAAGCGAATACACCTGCCCAACGGGCCGCTTTCTGTTCGTCCAGATACCTGGCGCAACGCGGCAAAGGCTCGAATCGCAACAGGTCGTGGCATTGCTGAACGAAGGTAGTGCCTAACAACCGGCCTATTCTGCGGGCTTTAGATCCAATCGCATGAAGGCGCTGTTGGGGTCGGCCTCATAGCCGTAGATCGGGCCGCAATAGGAATAGCCTAGCGCTTCATACAGCCTGCGCGCGGCGTCGTAGTAGGACAGATGATCGGCGCCCGTCTCAAGAACCAGCGCCGAGGTCCCTTCGACCCGTGCGTGATCAGCAAGATGGGTCATCATCACTCGCGCCAGACCGCGGCCACGTGCGGTGGCAAGGATATGCACGGATTTGACTTCGGCGGTCCCATCCGGCAGCGCCTTGAGCGCGCCGCAGCCCAGCACCTTGTTACCCTCATACAAAGCCCAGAACCGCATTCCGGGCCCGGCCAAGGCACTGGCATCCATCGTGTGATTGCTCTCGGCTGGCCCGGCGGTTTCGCTATGGGCAAAATGCGCCTCGACCACCGGGCGCAATGCGTCGGAGGTTGGGTCAGCCTCGCGAATGTCGATCATTTAATGCGTCCAGGGTGCGCGCCGATCGGTGGCAAAATTCTCGCCATAACCGCGGGCGCGCAGGTTCGGCTTGCGTTTATGCGGTTCACTGACCTGTGCGTCGATACCGTTGTCCTTGGCGTAATCCAGCGCCTCTTCCTTGGTGTCGAAATTCAGACGCACCTGGGTCTGGGTGTCACTGGAAGACGTCCAGCCCATCAACGGATCAACCTCGCGCGTGGATGCTGGGGCATATTCCAACACCCAATGCCGGGTCTTGGCCGTACCCGATGTCATCGCATTCCGCGAAGGCTGGTAGATCCGTGCGCGCATGTCGCCTCTCCGTACTCACTTGGCTGAAGTTGTTTATGCGTCAGAGCGAGGCCTGGGACAAGGTGGCAAATGTCGCGGAGGACAAGGATGTTCTGATGACGAAAACTGTCATTAGGGGAATGGTATAATCATTCAAACGCCACAACAAGGACAGCAAGATGATCCACCACGAACGCAGCCTCGACATTGATACCCGACCCGAAGATATCTGGGCCATTTTGAGCCGGTTTATGCATATCGACGATTTCGCCCCGCAGGTGACATCAGTAGATGCGCTAACACAAGGTGCGGATGGGGTGGGATCGAAACGACGATGCCATTTTGAAAATGGGACGTCTCTGGTAGAAGAAGTCACGGATTGGCAAATCAACCGGGGCTACCGTGTCCGCTTGTCTGAGATGTCTGCAAAGCCTCTGACCCAAGCACATGCAGCAATCGCCGTTGAACCCCTTGCCAACAACCAATCCAGAGTAGTCTGGAGCATGGATTATCAAATGAAGTTTGGTCCATTGGGATGGCTGATGGGGCAGACTGTGCTGAAAGCGATGATGGGGCGTGTCCTGGGTGACAACCTGAAAGCGCTTGAAGAAAAGGTGCGTTCGGATCAAATACCGGATCATCGGTTTGCGTATTACTGAAACTGCCGTTTCTAGATCGGATCAGGTCTTGCAGTTGGACAAAATAAGAACAAATGTAGGGGCCTGACCCGGAGCCTGCCCATGCCTTACGCCCATTCCGACAAGACTCAGCTGACTGCTGATGACGTCCGCGCCCGCCTGAAACTGGAAGGCGGTAAAGAATTCGTCATGCATACCGAGTTCTCACCGGCAGGCGACCAGCCCACCGCGATCAAAGAGCTGACCAACGGTATCTTCGACGGCGAAAGAGAACAGGTCCTGCTGGGCGCGACCGGGACGGGCAAGACCTTCACAATGGCCAAAGTGATCGAGGAAACCCAGCGACCCGCCATCATCCTTGCGCCCAACAAGACACTGGCGGCGCAGCTCTATGGTGAGTTCAAAGGTTTCTTCCCGGAAAACTCGGTCGAGTATTTCGTGTCTTACTACGACTACTACCAACCCGAGGCCTATGTCGCGCGCAGCGACACCTATATCGAGAAAGAATCCCAGATCAACGAACAGATCGACCGGATGCGCCACTCGGCCACGCGGGCGCTATTGGAACGCGATGACGTGATCATCGTCGCCTCAGTGTCGTGCATCTACGGTATCGGCTCGGTCGAAACCTATGGGGCGATGACGCAGGACTTGAAGGTTGGCGGCGAATACAACCAGCGCCAGATCATGGCCGATCTGGTCGCCCAGCAATACCGCCGAAATGATCAGGCATTCCAACGGGGCTCGTTCCGGGTGCGGGGTGACAGCCTGGAAATCTGGCCCGCCCACCTTGAAGATCGCGCTTGGAAATTCTCGTTCTTCGGTGAGGAATTGGAAACCATCACCGAGTTCGACCCGCTGACCGGTGAACGCGCCGCGAATATGGAACAGGTGCGGGTTTACGCCAACTCGCACTACGTGACGCCGAAGCCAACGATGAACCAGGCGATCATCGGCATCAAGAAGGAACTCCGCATCCGACTGGATCAACTGGTCGGAGAGGGCAAACTGCTGGAAGCGCAACGTCTGGAACAACGCACGAATTTCGATCTGGAGATGTTGGAGGCCACCGGCGTCTGTAACGGAATCGAAAACTACTCGCGCTATCTGACCGGTCGCGCGCCGGGCGAGCCGCCCCCGACGCTGTTCGAATTCATCCCCGACAACGCCATCGTCTTTGCCGACGAATCCCACGTCAGCGTGCCGCAGATCGGCGGCATGTACCGGGGCGACTATCGGCGCAAATTTACCCTGGCCGAACACGGGTTCCGCCTGCCATCCTGCATGGATAACCGCCCCCTCAAGTTCGAGGAATGGGACGCCATGCGCCCGCAATCCGTGTTCGTCTCGGCCACGCCTGCCAAGTGGGAGATCGAACAGACCGGCGGCGTTTTCACCGAACAGGTGATCCGCCCCACAGGCCTGCTGGATCCCGAGGTCGAAATCCGCCCTGTCGGCATGCAGGTCGACGATCTGCTGGACGAGGTGCGCAAGGTCGCCGCCGATGGCTATCGCACGCTGGTCACAACGTTGACCAAACGCATGGCCGAGGACCTGACTGAATACATGCACGAACAGGGCATCAGGGTCCGTTACATGCACTCCGACATCGACACGCTGGAACGCATCGAGATTCTGCGTGACCTGCGTCTGGGCGCGTTTGACGTGCTGATCGGCATCAACCTGCTGCGTGAGGGGCTCGACATCCCCGAATGTGGGCTGGTCGCCATTCTGGACGCCGACAAAGAAGGCTTCCTGCGCTCGGAAACCTCACTGGTTCAGACCATTGGCCGCGCCGCGCGCAACGCCGACGGGCGGGTGATCATGTATGCCGACAAGATCACCGGTTCCATGGAGCGCGCGCTGAACGAAACCGATCGCCGCCGCGCCAAGCAGATCGCCTATAACGAGGAACACGGCATCACCCCAGCAACGGTGAAGAAAAACGTCGAGGATGTTCTGGCCGGTCTCTACAAGGGCGACGTCGACATGAACCGCGTCACCGCCACCATCGACAAACCGATGCACGGCGCGAATCTTGAGGCGCATCTGGACGGGCTGCGCGACAAGATGCGCAAAGCTGCCGAGAACCTGGAATTCGAAGAGGCCGCCAATATTAGGGACGAGATCAAACGCCTGGAAGCGGTCGATCTTGCCATCGCCGACGACCCCATGGCGCGCCAATGGGCGGTCGAGAAAGCCTCGGAAGACGCGGTGAAATCGAAGGGCCGGTCAACGGCTGGGAGACCAGGGCAGCGGGGCGGGAATGTGAAGCGGCGGAAGAGGTAGGCTGAGAAGATATCTATTTGCGAACCTTCCATATCGCGCCCGCGTACCTATTCACTCTCATTGCTTCAGTCTCGCAAAAGTTAACTTTTCTGAAACTACCGACGCACGTTCCCTTCGCGCACGACCAAGTTACTTGGTTCTTGCACCAATTTATGCAGGTTGGCGCTTGTGCTTGATAAATTCCCAAATCATGAAAATTACCATCAACGGCATTAGAATCAAAATGCTAAAGTCGGCATATCCTGACCACCCAGACGAATAATAGATTTCAGGGTACACAAATTTCCAAACGACACCTGGGCTCAAGCAAACCAGCACTTTTAGAGCGCCAGAGTTAAAGACACAGAATTCTTTAATCAGGGTTATCAGCCCAATCATCAGATGCTTCCTTTGAAGTTCCACGTATACTGATTCCAAGCTGCGCGTATGAACTATGCGGATACTACTTTACCTGTGCAAGCGATCTGTAGATATCAATCTATTGGAGTCTTACGCACCCGCTCTCTAGTCTATCAGTCGAGCACTGCGAATTTCGTCTATTGCTCGCTCCCATTTTTTCGGATTGCCAACCAAATATGGGTGAAAGCACTACCCAACACGTTCGCAATTCAAGGTACCCGCACTTCAAACTTACAGCCTAGCGCCCTCTCCTCCACGTTTGAAATCACGAATTGTGATCCCAACCTGTTGCCATGACAACCTCCCACACCCTGCCCAGTACCCATGAGTACCAAAGCGCCATTCACCGGGTGCGCGGCACCCGTGTGGTGCTGGCCGAGGATCTGGCACAGGTTCTTTTGCAAAAAAAGGGCGGGAATATCCCGCCCGATACCTTACCCCTTATCCCAATGGGCAATCACATCATACCCAACCGGCGTTGGCGGGCTTTCCATGAACTCGGCGAAATGGCCCCATAGCTCGGCCACTTTGGGTGCGTTTGCGTTCGAGGTCGCCTCGCTTTCAACGACCGAGATCACATAGCCCGACCCGTCCTCGTTCATCACATTGGTAAAGCTGTGCATGCCGGGCATGCCCATGATTTCTGATTTCAATGCGTTCATTTTCGCCGTCGCCGCCTCGCGCGTGCCGGGCTTCATCTTGAATTGAGTAATACGTGCAAACATGATCTTCCTCCCTCGTCCGGCGATATCGCCATGTGACGCGGTCAGAACGACCCCGCCGCACGCAACCTAGCACGGCAGCCCGAAATCTCACATTGATACGCGTGATTTGCGGCCATTTTCAACCATACGCCTCACTGTATTTGGGCCACTGACACGCCAGAGTTGCTGCCCAGCGCGGAAGGCTCGACATCTGAATCACATATTGTGATTCCACAGCCGCAGCCAGACCGATCCTGAACTACCAAAGCGCTGTTCACCGTGTCTGCGGCCTGTGCTAACTGCCGGCCTGTGACAAGCCGGCTTTCAGCTTCTCCAGCGTATTCAAAAGGCGGTCTAAGTCAGGTTCGTCCAGCCCGGTATCGGCGATCATGCAGGCGGTGATCTCATGCGCCACAGACCGTAATGCCGATCCCGCCCCTGTCAGAGAAACAACAACCTGGCGTTCGTCCTCTTTGCTACGGGTTCGGTCGACAAGCCCGTCGGCCTCAAGGCGTTTCAGCAGCGGGGTCAGCGTGCTGGTTTCCATCGACAACGCGTTGGCCAACTCACTGACATTTCGCCGGTCTCTCTGCCACAGCAGAGTCAGGGTGATGTATTGCGGATAGGTCAGCCCTAGCGGGCCGAGGTGTCTCTTATAAGCGCGGTTGATCACATGCCATGACGTATAGACCGCATGGCAAAACATCTCGTCGGTCTTCGGTTGGGTCGGAGAATCTGTCACGGCAGCACCTTCGCTCGCTTATATCGTGCACGATATAATTCATTGACCCACGCCCACAAGGCAGTTTATATCGTACTCGATATTATTGCGCACGATATAGGAGGCAACGCATGTCCTGGCTACCAACGCTCATCACCGAGACACCCGAGGAGGGATTTGACCTGGCAATCAAACTATCACGGATGGCGGTTAAGAAGACGCAGCCCAATGACGAGATTCGTCAGCGCCTGAGGCCGATCTACGAAAACGATGCGGACAGCCTGACTATGGTGTCGCATGTCGTGGCGACAAATTACCAGACTGTGGCGGCAGCGAACAACTATTGGCGCAAGTGAGTAAAGGTGAAATGGGCTGGGTGGCGGAAGGAATGACCCATTCCTATACGCCCAGTTCCGCCCGCATCTTCTTGGTCAGCTTGGCCACGACCAGATCATAGGACGTCACGATATGCTCGCGCAGCGACGTGTCGCTCATCCCGCGGTCCTCATAGACCTGCAGCCATTTCATCCCGCGCGAGGCCAGATATGGCGCAGGGCGAATTCCGGGTTCGTCGCTCAGCACCTCAAAGGCCAGTTCAGTGGCTTTGAAGGTGAAGGCGTCCTGACCGTCGTTCCAGCCGCAGATCGCAAATACCTTGCCCCCCACTTTCCACACGTCTGCGTTGCCCCATTGAACCACATGAGAGCTGACCTTCAGGCCCGCGCAGAAACTGTTGAACTCTGCTCGCGTCATCGGCTCAGCCTCTTTGTTCCGAAGTCCTTACCCACCTGTCAGGGCCTCACGAATTTGGCATTGCCAACGCGTTTTTGAGGGGCAGCGCTTTGTTCTGCATTCGGGGCAATCACCCCACAGGCCACACCATCCTGATCGGGATCGTTTTGCAGGTGATAGCCCGGCTCGCCCTCCAGAAACGGACCAGGAAGAACCGAGAGCGCAGCACCACATCCGGCAAGGGCAACAAGATGTAAAACCGCCTCATCACGCTCGAATTCTGAAGTGCGCAACCAGACGCTCAGGGCAATGATGCCTGTCGTCAGCGGCAACATGAGGACCATCAGCAGAATCCGCACCGGTGACAATGCGCGCCGGCGCAGAGCTTCGGCGCGTTGAACACGTTTGGCCGATTTCGGATCCGTGAACAGCGCCTTGGGAGTGGTCTTTTCTGGCTGCATTCCCGATCAATACACCAGTATCCGTGGGATGCCGATACCTAAGGGACAAACATATCTGTGAAACTCTGTCACGATGCAGGACGCTCTACGAACCTGGGCCAAGCAAACAAGACAGACCGTCCAATTTCTTGGCTGCTCGCTTGTGATCTGGCAGAGACCTAACGCACCACGTGCACTGAGCATGCAGCGTGGCGGACAACATGGGTAGCGGTGGAGCCCAAAAGCAAATCCTGCATACCTGGTCGATGAGACGCGATGATGATCAGATCCGGCTTATTCACGTCGGCCCAGTCAAGGATCGTCCGACCGGAATGCCCCTCGACAACGACTCCGCGGGCGCCCGAAATATTTTCCGCCAGCGCATCCAACTCGGCCTGAACGGCCTTGCGCGCATCGTCCAGATACCCGACCGGCATATAAGCGCTGGCATAGGCCGGTATATGTTCGACCACGTGCAGCAGCGTGACCTGTGACTCGGGTGCCGCCAACAGTTGCGCCAGTTTCAATGCGGACGGCATATCACGCGCGTCGTCGAATGATATTGGTACAAGAATATTGTGATACATGGCACGCGCCTCCTTGGTTGCTCAAGTATACTGGTCGATTACCAGACGCGTGACCTTGATCCAGGTCAGGATCAGTTGAAGGTTTCCGCAACATCGTACATGACGGGCTCAAAACTCTTGCACAACTCGTTGATTTTACGGTTTCTATCACGCATTTCTGACGTACGCAGCATGGCCAGAAAATCCTCGCGACGCTCCCATTGCGAATAATTGGCAATCCGGGTCTGGGCGTCGTTCACGTGCAATCCCGCTGCAACAAATCCAGGTTGCTTTGAGATGAAGCTGGCATAGGCATCCGTCAACGCCTCAAGCAGATCCTGGCAGGTGCCAGGCGTCATTTCAAATGTTGTGATTACGGTCTGCACAGTAGCGTTTTTGGAAATCTTTGGCATCTTGAAACTCCCTTGTCTGTCTCAAACCTAACACAGGATTCTGAAAGGTCTTGTGTTTCCTTTTGGCCTAGGCGCGCTCTTTTCAATTCGAAAAATAAACAAAACACTAACACTCCGTTAACCATGCTGACGGAAGCTGCAAGCATGTATCGCATTGCCCTGATATTGCACCTGTTGCTGATGGCCTCTCCTGCCTGGTCAGGTGCATGGCTGCGAGAAAAGGATGCAGCATTCACAGCCGCCTCACTGACAGCTTTTCGGCTCCCTGAGGATGGGTACGACTATAAAACCTCTCTCTATGCGGAATGGGGATACAGCCAGAACCTGACGGTCGGCTTTGATTTCGAACAAAACCAAGACCTCTATGGCCATGCACTCATCTTTGCCCGTGTCCCAGTAGCGGATTTGGGCCAATGGGGTCGGTTCGCTGCTGAATTTGGTGCCGGTGCATATCACAAACATGAACGGGCCTGGGCACAGTACAAAGTGACGCTGTCTTACGGCAAAGGATTCCAGAGCGCCTTGGGAAGCGGTTGGATCGCGATTGATGCCGCCATCGAAAACCGAACACATGATGACATCTATCGAAAGCTCGACCTGACAACAGGGCTTTCATCGGACAGGTTGATCAATCCCCTAATCCAAATCGAAACGGCCTACAGGTCTGGGCACTCGATATATTGGAAGGCACGCCCCTCGGTCATGATCCGAACCAAAGACAGTTCTACTACCTGGGTTCTGGGGGTGGAAAGAAATGATGCCCGCAAAAACACGGGCATCAAACTGGCTTTGTGGAACGAATTCTAAGTCCAATCCGTTCCTACATTAATTCCGGCAGACGCCCGCACCGTCAGCGCTCCATCCTCAGGATTGCTGAAACCTCGCCCTTCAGACCCTCAGGCCAGCGTAACTGGATATCAGATCCATCCACCCCGTGCTCCAGCAGGACATAGGGGTGCGAATATTTGGTTGACCCAAGCGCTGTCTTCAAAGGTCCCAGAACGGTAACCGAGTCACAACTGCGCGCCTTGCCACCAAAGGGCAACCGGTCCTCAGAAGATACCGTCCACGCCGTTGCAGCTGTGTTCTGTGCGTGCCGTACCCTCAGTGGATTTGCGGTTTTAGCAGTCACACCATGGAACGTATTGTTTTCAAACGTCACGTTCAAATGGGCTGTGTTGTTCAGATCAGCGAATGTCGTGTCCACGCGTTCGGCCCGGTCGATCCCTCCGTTGATGGACCGGAATTTGTTTCCCGTCACGACGACGCCGTTCAGGAAATGCCCGGCGCCATAGGGACGAATGACAATGCTGCTGAACCAGGGCGCGACCTCGTTCGAGTAGAAGATATTGTCGGTAATGCTCATGGCGCTGAATGAGAAGCCAGCGGTGTAAACAGGGTCCGAATCCCGCTCATTTGTCCATTCGACAAAACAGTTATCGACATAGTTCTCGGCGATGGTCGAGCTGTTGTAAGTTCCGATCATGACCAAACCGGCCGAGCGCACCCCCTGAGTGATGCTGTCTCCCTGGAAAAAATGGTTGCCTAAGACCATGTTGTTGGTCCCTGCCAGCACCGCAAAATGCAGGAAACGAACCGCGCGATTGTGGCGCAACTTGATGTCATTGGCCGTTGAGTTCAACGCAATCGACTTGCGATCCGAGACGTCAAAGGACTCTTCAGAAGACAGGAACTGACAATTATCGACCAACATGCCCTGACACCCTGTACCGATCGAGGTGATACCGCGATCCAAAGGTCGGCTGATAAAACAGTTCGTTATGGCAAATGTGCTGCCTGACGGCGCAAGGCGAATTGCGCTACAGCGGCCATTGCATTGAAACTCGATCTCTTCCATTCCGAACTTGCGCAACGTGCTGAAACCGCTGAAATCAAGCAGATATTTGAAAGACAAAAAGGTAAATGTCTGCGTCCCGGATGCGTTATAGATCGGCGCGTTCAAAGTGATCTCTCCCGCCCCTTCATCCTTGGACCGGACATAGATCTCGCGGCCAACGCCGCTGCCCTGCACCAGCGCGCCGACAGGAATGTTGGCAACATTCGCAACATTGGTCAAACGCGTTGGGTCCGACGGGCTGTAGGTTGCCAGAGATGTGAATGTCTCGGTGCCCCAGGCCGAACTGCTTTGAACATCGAACTGGCCATTGCGGATGATCCGGCGTGTCGAAAACCCTGTTTGTTTGTTCGGAACCGCCGCTGCCATGTCAATCGGCTCACTCACCGAAATCTTGCGCCCGCCCAGATCCAGCGATTCATGATCCGAGTTGTTCAGCAAAGCCTGAAAGGCCTTTTTGAATGCCAGGTCCTCGGCGCCGAAGGCCGTGATATAGGCCGGCAGGTTAAAGTTCTTCGTCAGCAAGAGCATCTTGTCATCGGGCATTGTGACCATGCCCTCAAATTCAATCTCAGACGAGATCGTCGTGTTTTCCGTCAACAGGTAGGTGCCATCCGAGACAAAGACACGTCGTCCATTCGCTGCCTGATCAGCGGCGACAAACGCTGCTGTGTCATCGGCTACACCATCACCGACCGCCCCGAAATCACGGATATCGACCAGAGAGATCATGTCGCGCAGGAACACATTGGTGACATCCGTAATCTCGATATCGTCGATCCGGACCACAGCGCCGTTGGTGCCTTCAATATCCAGCCCGAAATGCCCGTACAGGGTGGAAACACCCCAAGGCATATCCACACCCGTCCGTTGCCCCGCGCCCACAATCGCAGTGATTTCATGCACGGTGCCGTACCCGGACAGCTGTGTTGCCGGGCCCTGTTTGACCACGCCCGGCACCTGAACATCACCTGCCCCGCCCGCCCAGGCGGCGATACGAACCTCGGGCAAGGGGCCGCTAATCGCTTTTATCCGGGCTTTGATCTGTAAGTAGCACCCGGGCAGCAGCGGTGTCTGACCCATATAGCGCAGCTGTTGTGTTGCGTTCACCTTCAGAATTTCCAGACATCCGCCAAAATCCGCATCTGCCGGAACAAATATACCATTCCCCGATCCATGATAGGTTGGCGAACCCGGTGTTCCGTCACCACTTGACCATACGTTCAGACCGTTTGCGAAAGCAGGCGGCATGAACACGATGCCGTCGGTGATTGCCTTGTTCATAGAAATCCCTTTCCCATTCGCGCAGCGGCCAATCACCACGCGCATAAACCCAGTGTTCGGGGTCGGCCCCGAACGCAAAAGCCTGAGTATCGAAAAGGAATTAACCGCCGCTCATATCACCGTGACGGTGGTGTTGCGCTAGGCCGCCGGATCCGAATTTCCCAAAAGCTGCACGCCGTTGATTTTCCAGCCCCGTCCCTGAGGGATCATCTCGTAGTCCAGAATGTGAACCTGCCCGTCGCCATCCGTGATCATCACCTTCTGCCACAACGCCCCTGAAATTTCGCGAAGTTCCAGAAACCGCACGTCCGCAGGCCGCCAGACCATCGGATAGCCACGCCGGACCATCACCCCGAAATTCTCAGGCGTTCCGAAAAGGCGCTGGATAGTGGGGCTGGCAAATGTAAAGGCGGTTGCGAAATCATCCGCCTTGAACGCCTGTATCTGCCCCGCGATATTCGCCTCGATCTCGGCGTTTTGGGCAATGGCTCCGGATGCCAGTCCGGCACTCAAAGATACAGCAAGCAATAAACGACGCATGGGGCCACCTCCTGATCGAAGGATAGCCCCACGCGCGATCAGGTCAAATCAGACCAGCTCTCCGGCCAGCGCCTTGTCGATCAGCGCAATGGTTTCCGGCACGCCATAAAGCGCGATGAACCCGCCAAATCGCGGCCCCTGGGATGCGCCCAACAGCACTTCATACAGCGCGGTGAACCAACCCCGCATAGGGTCAAACCGCTCGCGCCCGACAGAGTAAACCACCGATTGCAACGCCTCATCCTCGATCGGTCCGTCATATGCCGCCAGCTCTGCTTTCAACGCCTCCAGCGCTTCGCGCTCTTGATCCGTCGGCGCCCGGTGCTGGCGGGTGGGCTTGACGAAATCGTTAAAGTAGCGGACCGCAAAGCCCGCCGCCTGATCCAGATCAGGATGCGTCTCAGCCGTGGCCTCAGGCGCATAGCGGCGGATGAACCCCCACAGCGCCTCTTTGTCTTCAGCCCCCGAAACCGACGCCAGATTCAACAGCATCGCAAACGGCACCATCAGGGTCGATTCAGGAACCTCCCCGCCGTGGATATGCCACACCGGATTGTTCAACTGCGCCTTCAGCTCCTGCCCCGGATAGGCCCGCAGTTGCTGATGATATTCATCATAGGCCTTGGGGATCACATCAAAATGCATCCGCTTGGCGGTCTTGGGCTTTTGATACATAAAATACGCAAGACTCTCAGTCGGTGCATAGGTCAGCCATTCGTCGATCGAGACGCCATTGCCCGAAGATTTCGAAATCTTCTGACCGTTCTCATCCAAAAACAGCTCATAACTGAAATGCTCTGGCGCACGGCCACCCAACGCCCGGCAGATCGCGTCATAGATCTTTTCGTTGGTTGCATGTTCCTTGCCATACATTTCAAAATCAACGCCCAGCGCGGCCCAGCGCGCACCGAAATCCGGCTTCCACTGCAGCTTTACGTTGCCACCCGTGACCGGCAGCGTCCATTCCTTGCCGTCGTCGTCATCAAAGGTGACGGTATAGGTCTCGGCGCAGACCTTTTTCATCGGCACGTACAGAACCCGACCCGTTTCGGGGTGGATCGGCAGGAAGATCGAATAGGTCTGCTGCCGCTCTTCTCGCAGGCTTTTCAACATGATGGCCATTACGGCATCATAGTTGTCGACCGCCCGCTTCAGAATCTCGTCAAACTGACCCGAGCGATAAAAGTCGCGCGCCGAATAGAAATCATACTCGAACCCAAAAGTGTCGAGGAACCGGCGTAACATTGCGTTGTTGTATTCGCCAAAGCTTGGGTATTCGCCGAACGGATCAGGGACCGAAGTCAGAGGACGCTGCAAATGCTCTTCAAGCGCTTCGGGATTCGGCACGTTGCCGGGAACTTTGCGCATACCGTCCAGATCGTCCGAGAAACAGATCAGCTTGGTCGGAATATCCGACAGCGCCTCAAACGCACGCTTGACCATGGTGGTCCGCGCCACCTCGCCAAATGTCCCGATATGCGGCAAGCCGGACGGGCCATAGCCCGTCTCGAACAACACATACCCCTTGTCCGGAGCCCCTTTCTGATAGCGTTTGAGCAACCGGCGCGCCTCTTCAAAAGGCCAAGCCTTGGACGACATCGCGGTTTCACGCAGTTCAGACATTTTCTTCAAGCTCCATCGGGAAAACAGCGTCGGCTTTCGTTTGCCGCCGACCGACCCCTCCTATTGTGCCGGTGCAGCATGAGTCAATAAAGCAAGCTGTTTTTCCTGTCTGGAAACTGGCCTCAGACGACTAACTGATCCAACTTGGCCGCCCAGATGAAATCATTCTCACTAAGGCCGTCAATTTCGTGGGTCATCAGCTGAACATCCACATATCCCCATCCAAATCTAATGTCGGGATGATGCCCTTGCTGATCGGCCAGCCAGGCGCAAAGGTTTGCCAGATAGGTCGCCTTGGCAAAGCCTTTGAATTTGAAATGACGGCTGAGAGTTTTTGCATCCGCATCCAGCGACCAATCGGAGGTCAACTGGGCCAGATGCGCGCTTGCCGCATCACGGTTCAAAGCTGGAATGCCGCCGGAACAAGGGGCACAGGTCCGATCCGATAGGGTGCAGGTTTGTTCTGATGTGGTCATGTCCAGCTTACTCCGCCGCTGTTGCCTTTTCGGGAAACTTATTCGGCAACAGGCCCAGTGATTGCGCCTTATGCACATCCGCCAGCAAATCCCGATCGGCGGCAGCAAACAGTTCCTCGGGGTCGTCCAGCACGAAATAGCCCATCTGGTGCATATCAATCCGGTAGGGCGTGCGCAGGATCGTCAGAACGTCAAAGGGATCGCGGTCGGGTATTTCGCTTTCCACCGCGTAGACAAGTTCGGTCGGGGATGAGGCAAGCCCCGATCCCAGCGCCTTGATCACCCCATCCTGACGCCGCAGACCAAATTCGATCGAAAACCAATACAGTCGGATCAGCCAAGCATAGTCCTTTTCACCGGCCCGCACCCCAGCCATTCCGATAGCATGACTGAACGCAGCAAATCGCGGATCGCTCAACAACGGAGTATGGCCGAAAATTTCATGAAAGATGTCCGGTTCCTCGATATAATCGAAATCCTCGCGGGACCGGATAAACGAGGCGGCCGGGAAAACCCGGTCGGCCAACATGCCAAAGAAGGTCTTGAACCCGATCAGCGCGGGTACAGGCTGCACTTTCCAGCCTGTCATATCCAGAAGCCTCTCAGAAATATCAGCGCATGATGGAACACGGGTTTTCGGAAGCTCCAGCCGGTCCAGCCCCGCGAGATAATCACGCGCCATATAGCGCTGTATGTTCTCTTGCTGAGCGGCATAAAGATCAGCCCAGACAGCATCCTCTTCGTCGGTATATGTGATGTGACCATCGGCATTGGCCACCTTGGCGACGTATTTTGTCGACTTTGGCATGGAAGCTCCTCCTGAAAAGAGCATAGCCAGCCATCGTGAAAAATTTCATTTGAATGTTTTTCAGGATCATACAATATGAACGAAACATTTCACAAACTCAAAAGATATGACGCAAATGCTTCAAAACGCGGATATCGCCATCCTGCAAGAGCTTCAGACCGATGGCCGTCTGTCTATGCAAGAGCTCGCGGATCGTACCGGCCTGTCTGCCTCGCAATGTTGGCGGCGGGTTCGCGATCTCGAAGCTGCTGGGGTTGTGGCAGGCTATACCGCTCGTGTGCCCGCCAAATCCGTCGGCCTGAACGCAATAGCCTATGTTCATGTTGCGCTGCGCGATCATCAGGAAGACAGCATCACTTCGTTTTTGCGGCTGGTTGAGACCGAGGCTCAGATTGTCGAGTGCGCCTCAATCACCGGGGATCATGACTTCATTCTGAAAGTCTATTCGAAAACACCCGAAGATCTTGAGGCGTTCATCATGCAAAGGCTGTTGAAATCGGGGTTAGTCCGCGACACTCGCAGCAATTTTGTACTGCGGCAGACGAAAACACGTGGCCCTTTGCCCATTCTTTGATCTATCGCTCCAAAATCCGTTGAACCTATTCCCTGCCCCACCTATCGTGCGGGATCAGAACAGTTCAATCAGGACACCCCTATGACCAACCAAGTGCCACACCCGATGTCTCCTCAAGATTGCCTCGTGGCGATTATGGTTGCGATCTCTGCATCAGATGAGACCATCCGCACCGCCGAGCTGGTCAAAATCGAGGGCGCGGTCAACATGCTGCCTGTCTTTGCAGAATATGACATCGACCGGATGTATCGCGTTTCCCAGATCGTCTTCGATCTGTTTGAACAAGAAGATGGTCTGGATGCCCTGTTTGGACTGATTCGCGACAACCTGCCCGAACGCCTGAACGAAACCTCCTATGCGCTTGCATGTGATGTTGCGGCTGCAGATGGTACGCTGGCAGAATCCGAATTGCGGCTGCTCGAGGAAATCCGTTACGAGTTGGACATCGACCGTTTGCATGCCGCTGCCATCGAGCGCGGTGCGCGGGCACGGCACACGACCTGACATCAGCTGCTGCCGGCCAGCTTCCCCCACCTTTCGATCAGTGCGCGCTGCAATTTGCGCGACCTGTTATTCCAGCTCCGCCCGCCTTCGGGCCGTTCACGATACGCTCGGGGGATCGTTGCGCGATGTTCTATGTCGGCCGTGAATATCGCAAAGGCCAGCTCTGCCCCATCTGGTGAGGTTATGAACCCACCCAGGCCCGAGACAAAGTTCAGGGTTCCGGTTTTCGCATTCACTCTGATCGGATGATCCTTGACCGGCCGCCCCTGACTGTCGGCAAGGGTAAATTTCTTCAGCAAAGGCCGGAGGTCTCCGGCTTTCTGCGCCGCCAGCAGCGCGACCACCAAATCCTCGGGCGCTACGCGTGAATCGCCCCCAAGCCCTGAATGATCGACCATCGCAACCCCGGTCACACCATAGGTCTCTGTGGCCCATCTGTTCATCTCGGCGGCTGACTCCGCCAAAGTCTGCGGTCGCGTACCGCGCGCCCTCGAGGCAGCGAGCCCTACCATCTCGGCAGTGAGGTTGGTCGAGTATTTCAGCATGCCCTGCAATATGCTCTCGAGCGGGTCGCTTTGATGAATGACCAAAGGGGTTCCATTCGGCATCTGCCGCGTGACCTGCGTCCGCCCCAGCACAATTCCGTTGGATCGGGCCAATGTTCTGAAAACGTCACCTGCATAAAGCGCGGGCTTGCGGACAGGCAGCCACCGCGCCCCATCGCTACCTAACGCGCCTTTGGCAACAGTCCACCGGTCCTGACGGGCGCTGGGTTCGTAGGTATAGATCGGCAGGTTGTGGCCCTCGACCTTCATGGACGCCACTTCCACTGCAGGGGTATAGCGCGTGCTTCGGGCATCCATGGTCACGTCATAGCTGGCGCCCTGCTTTTTCCACTCGAAATGCACGCGATTGAAATTCAGAGAAATGCCGCTGATCGCAGGGCTGTACCCCAAATGATCTGGCTGCCCCGGATCAATGCTGAACACGTAAGGCAACGCGCCATCATAAACTTTGAACGCGCCGCGGACCTCGGTGATTCCGGCCTCGCGCAAGTTTGCCGCCATCGCGGCCAGCGCATCCGTATCCAGCAAAGGATCACCACCGCCAACAAGAACAAGATCGCCGTTCAAAATGCCGTTTTCTATGGGCCCCTCAGCGACCAACGCAGTTTCGAACCTGTAGTCAGCACCCAACACATTCAGCGCGTAAAGCGCGGTCAGGGCCTTGCCAACACTTGCCGGTGGCAAACCCCGGTCGCCACCATAGGCTTCAAGCACCGTGCCTGTATCAGCGTCGGCTACAGCAAAGGCGACTTCGCCGCGCAGGTTCGCGGCTTCGACCAAGCGCACAACACCTACGATCGGCTCATCACGAATCTGAGGCCTCAATGATGTAAGCGGTGCCTCACCCATAACGGCTACAGGCATCAGGGCCGCGCCCAGCCCAGCAATAAATCCTCGTCGCGAATAACGATCATTCATGGGTTAATTAAAATCCCAGAGATCACAGGCAAACAACCTGAGATCCGAATTATGGGCCCACAGGGGCTATTCAGGCAACACCTTGTTGCCCCAAACCCCCTGAATGCGCAACTGGGTCGAACTGACATCCAGCATCGGCACATTCACAAAACACCACGCCGGGGCCTGTGCCCGGCCCAGTAAATGCCGCGCCTGCCCGTCGATGCGGTATTTGGCATAGCGACGCGCCGCAGGGGACATACGTGCAGAGATGCGGTCTCCGGGACGGGCAACAACGCCAACCGGTACGGTTTCAATAATCGACTGCCAATCCTTCCACTTATGGAATTGCGCCAGGTTATCTGCACCCATCAGCCAGACAAACCTGACCTGCGGATAAAGCTTCTGCAGGGCGGCGACAGTATCCGCCGTGGCGCGCGTGCCGATCTGGGTCTCGATATCCGTCACCTCGACACGTGGATGCTGCATCACAGCTTGCGCTGCCTTCACCCGCCGCGCCAATGGCGCAGGCCCGCGCTCTTTCAAAGGATTGCCCGGAGAGACCAGCCACCACACCCGATCCAGCCCAAAGGCCTTCATTGCCTCGAGTGTCACATGCACATGGCCCTTATGCGGCGGATCAAATGACCCCCCGAACAACCCCACGACCTGCCCGGGCCGTACATATGGGATAGAGCTACGCTGCATCTCTTGCTGATGTTCAGAACTCGGCGGGGTTGTCAATCAACAGGTTGCACAGCGTCGCCCAACCTGACCCGCCCGGGCCGCACCACCTCGGCGCACCAACCGCCATGACCCCGAACGGCGGAATAACCACACTTGCCCAGCGCCTCCTCCATCCGGCTGCACGGCGCGCAGATCACAGTGAAACGCAGGATGGCCTCGCCCACCTGCACCTCACGCCCCTTGAGCGCCGCCAAATTGATTCCTGATACCACCAGATTGCGTCGCAGGGTTTCAGGCGCAACCAGACCCTACCCGAGATAGGAGCCTATCGCAGACAGATGTTCCCGCTGGATCAGGGTCACGGCTCGCTTGCCCGCGCAGCTGCGGTCTCCGTCCGGCCCATTAGCAGAGAACATGGCCCCCTCTACAGCGACTATCTCATTCCGCAGCGCAGGCCGCAAACTAATCCAGTCAGCGCAACCTGCTTGTGAGTAGCAAGAAATAACGTATTGGAATGCCGTTGTTATAGCGGTTCCTTCAGTCTGCGTTACTGAACGGACCTTCTTGCAGTTTCCTAGCTTCCCTCCAAGCCCACAACGCAAGGATTATTTGCAGAGTCAAGGCACTGCCATAGCTTGCAGCACCTGTACTGACTGGATAAGCACTACCCCGACAGAAAAACACTAAATCAATAGGAACAATCTATTGCGCAACCTATCATTGGCCACTGCTTTCCTCGCCCTCTCGTCGAATGTTTTGTATGCAGGCGCACAGGAGGATGCCGATTATATAGCCAACGTCACCGTAAACGAAGAAGTCATGCAAGGTGTGCTGGTCGCAATGCGTCCGGTCCTGATACAAGCGGTGCAACAAGATCTAATTTCCAGGGGCATAAAAGTATCTGATACCGAAGCGTTTTTCGACATTGTGATGGACGTATTCATGGATGGATTCATCCACGAACTGCGGATTCCAACGGCTCAATTCTATGTTGAAAATTTCTCAGCTTCTGAATTGCACGAAATAACCCAGTTCTACGACAGCCCGACGGGAAAGAAGCTACTCCGATTAACGCCTGCAATGATGCAGCATGGCGCAAAAACGGGTCAGGTGGCCGGTGCAAAAGCGGCTCAGATGGTTCAACCCGAAATTGTTCGGCGCATCCACGAAGAAGGTCTCGTAATCGAAAATAGATCTTTCACCGACAAATTGCTGGAAGCCTTCGAATAAGCTCAGAACTATTCTTGCTCGCCCTTGTCGGCTCGGGTATCACACCGTCCAACCAAATTCCTCCGACCCAAAGGACGCGACATGGCCGCCTATCAATATGTCTACCACATGCAGGGTGTCTCCAAGACCTATCCCGGTGGCAAGAAGTGCTTTGAAAACATCCACCTGAGCTTTCTGCCCGGCGTGAAAATCGGTGTTGTCGGCGTCAACGGCGCGGGTAAATCGACGCTGATGAAGATCATGGCCGGCCTCGACAAGGATTTCACCGGCGAGGCCTGGGCGGCCGAAGGCGCCAAAGTCGGTTACCTGCCGCAGGAACCGAAGCTGGACGAAAGCCTCAGCGTGCGCGAAAACGTCATGCTGGGCGTGGCCGAGAAAAAGGCGATCCTCGACCGCTATAACGAACTGGCGATGAACTACTCAGACGAAACCGCGGATGAGATGGCCAAGCTGCAGGACGAGATCGACAGCCAGAACCTCTGGGATCTCGACAGCCAGATCGACGTTTCGATGGAGGCGCTGCGCTGCCCGCCAGACGATGCCAATATCGCCAACCTCTCAGGCGGTGAAAAACGCCGCGTCGCGCTGTGCAAATTGCTGCTCGAAGCGCCCGACATGCTGCTGCTCGACGAGCCGACCAACCACCTGGATGCCGAAACAATCGCCTGGCTGCAACAGCACCTGATCGATTACAAAGGCACCATCCTGATCGTCACTCACGACCGCTATTTCCTCGACAGTATCACCGGCTGGATCCTCGAACTCGACCGAGGTCGTGGTCTGCCGTATGAGGGCAACTATTCCGCGTGGCTGGAACAAAAGGCCAAGAGGCTGGAGCAGGAAGCCCGCGAGGACAAGTCTAAGCAGAAGACCCTGCAACGCGAACTCGACTGGATGCGCCAAGGCCAGAAGGCCCGTCAGGCCAAATCCAAAGCCCGGATCAACGCCTATAATGATTTGGCGGAACAGTCCGAGCGCGAAAAGCTGACCCGCGCACAGATCGTCATCCCCAACGGCCAGCGCCTTGGCGGTAAGGTGATCGAGGTCGAAGGCCTGTCCAAACACATGGGTGATAAGCAACTGATCGAGAACCTCGACTTTACCCTGCCCCCCGGCGGAATTGTCGGCGTCATCGGGCCCAACGGCGCCGGTAAATCGACCCTGTTCAAGATGCTTACTAGTCAAGAGCAGCCCGACGCAGGCACCATCACGCTTGGCGACACGGTTGAACTGTCCTATGTCGACCAGTCCCGCGACGACCTCAAGGACAACGACACCGTATGGGAGGCGATCACCGGCGGCGCCGAGATCATTCAGTTGGGCGATGCGCAGGTCAATTCCCGCGCCTATTGCTCGTCCTTCAACTTCAAGGGCGGCGACCAGCAGAAAAAGGTCTCCTTGCTGTCAGGGGGTGAGCGCAACCGCGTCCACATGGCCCGCCTGCTGAAAGAGGGCGGCAACGTCCTGCTGCTCGATGAACCGACCAACGATTTGGACGTCGAAACCCTGCGCGCCCTGGAAGACGCGCTGGTCGATTTCGCCGGCTGCGCCGTGGTCATCAGCCACGACCGCTTCTTCCTCGACCGGATCTGCACGCATATTCTGGCGTTTGAGGGTGATGCCCATGTCGAATGGTTCGAGGGCAACTTCGAGGATTACGAAGAGGACAAGAAACGCCGTCTGGGACCAGACGCGCTGGAGCCGAAGCGGTTGAAGCATAAGAAGTTTGCGCGATGAGACGGAAGCTCAAAAGACGGTTGGAAAAATGGCAACGTAGCGCGCTGAAAATCAGCGCGCCGCTGCGCAAGCGCATCCGGCAAATGTACAAGACAGATTACTGTGTGATCGTGGCAAGCAATGGCCGGTCGGGCAGCACCATGACCTACCATGCGCTGCGCGATGCACTGGAAAGGCTGGACCCAAACCTCTCGGGTCAGGCCAGTTTCGTGTCTCGGTTGGACGACGCCACCTTCCAGGCGCCGTTTCTTTACAAGACGCATGATTTTCCGCAGGTTTTGTCAAACTGGTCAAAAGATACCCGAGTCGTCTTTTGCTTTGGCTCGACAAAGGACTCTACCTTTTCAGTCTACACAGCGATGGAAGGCTATGGCCCTGAGTGGATAAAAAAGCACTTCTACAATCTGCATGCGACGGGCACATATGACGAGCTTTTCGAACGTGATGTGCTGCAACAGGCACGGCAGATCAAGGAATGGGTCACTTATGACGACATCCCGGTATTGTGCGTTCACTACGATGCGTTGTGGGAATATCAGGACGAAATCTCTGAATTTACCGGATTGAAATTTGTACCGGCTCCGCGGCGTGAACGGGCTGAAAAAGATATTCCGGAAGATCTGCGAAAGGCCGCGAGCCAAATCTACGATCCGATTGACGAAGTGATTTCCCAGCTTCCCAGATGTTTTGTGGCCTCGCCCGAAATGAACGAGATCGTGGGCAAATTGCCGCTCGCAAAGTGATCCTCGGACGGTCTGGCGCGTGACGTTCTTCCGGGCGCTCGCGAATCCAAAAAATTCAGTCTAACCACATAAATTGTATAGATTGTTTCAGGATATTCTGATGCGTAGATTCTGATGCCTGGCGCTAGTTTCAGTCGTTCAGGATTGCAAATCCGGCTTGTCACATCTCGTCTGAACTGGCATACTCAGAGTGCTACCGTTTTTCTATTTCGACCCACTGTCTCCTTCTACGGCGTTCAGTCTATCGATACAGACGACGACGCCAGGCTGTCGCAACTCCGTGGGCAGCACCAGATAAGGAGAACACGGATATGCCTTCAGGCACCGTAAAATGGTTCAACACCACCAAAGGCTACGGCTTTATTGCACCCGAAGATGGCGGCAAAGACATCTTCGTTCACATCTCGGCCGTCGAACGCTCGGGCCTGACCGGTCTGGCCGACAACCAGAAAGTCACGTACGAGCTGCGCTCGGGTCGTGACGGTCGCGAAAGCGCCGACGACATCCAGCTGGCGTAAGCCGCTGTAAGGGCAGGGTTTTCCTCTGCCCTTTTCTATTTGTGCCTGAGCGACCACCTGTAAAAGTGTGTCTCGGCGATTACATCACAATTCAGTTACTCTTCCCCGACGATTGACCGGATCGGATATCATCCGGACACTATGGTCATGATTTTTCTGTTGTATTGAAGAGAGCTGATATGTTGACACGCCGTACATTCCTGACTGCAACAGCAGCAGCAAGCCTTGTTTCGACCGCCGCGTCGGCAAAGAAAGCCGTCGAATACGACCCTACTCCACAATTTGTTCGAATCAAAAAGCAATTCCTGCCAGGCCAGCTTCTGGTGGTTCCACGCTCGTTCTATCTGTACTTCGTAACAGAACCTCGCAAGGCAATCCGTTACGGGTGTGGGGTGGGCAAAGCCGGGCTGGAGTTCACCGGAACAGCGACCATAGACGTCAAAAAGGAGTGGCCCACCTGGCGCCCCACCAATGAAATGATCGAGCGTGAACCAATTACATATGCTCGTTTCAAGGATAACGACTATGTGCAGCCTGGCGGTGACGGCAATCCGTTAGGTGCACGGGCGCTTTATCTGTTCCAGAACGGCGTTGACACTTATTTCCGAATTCACGGGACCACTCAGCCGCAGACCATAGGCCGTGCGGCCTCGAACGGATGTATACGCATGCTGAACACGCATGTCATCGACCTGTACCAGCGGGTGCCGATTGGAACAGTTGTGACGGTCGTCTGATCAATCTTCTGCTGAATTCACAAGTTCCAAAACCTTTGGTCCAAGGTCTTCAACGATGAGGGCCACACCACTGGCGTTGGGATGGATGCCATCTGCCTGCATGTGTTCCCGTACTTCTTCGGGGTTTCCTGCCGCAGTCAAACCTGTGAAAAAACTTGGCGCATATCCAGTCTGATATCGATCCGCCAGATCGGAGTAGATCGCATCAAATGCGGCTTTGTAATCTGGACCGTAATTCCCCGGCGCCTGCATCCCGACCAACAACACGGCGACCTCAGCGCCATCTGCTGCTTTCAGGATCGTCTCAAGATTTGCGCGTGCAACTGCCGGATCAAGCCCTCGCAACAGATCGTTCCCGCCCAATGCGACGATCATCCCATCCACGTCGGGCGTCAGTGTCCAGTCCACACGTGCCGCCCCTCCGGCGGTGGTGTCCCCGGATACACCCGCATTGATCAGGCGCACATCCGCTCCGTGATCTTTCAACCAACGATCCAGCTGCGGAACAAATCCGTCTTGCTCGGGCAGGCCGTACCCTTGAGTCAAAGAATCCCCGAGAGCTGCAATCACTACGGTTTCTGCTGTGGCCGCAAAGCCGCAACACGTGATAAGCACCGGCATCAAAGCCTTGCGCAACATCTCAACTGCTCCATATCCCATTTGATTACCTCGGTTCGGACCTACCCATGATCGCAACTGTTCTATCGCTTGAAAATGCCGCTTTATCGCTGGATGGCAATGCCGGTCAGGTAGATATCCTGCACGACATCACGCTTTCCGTACACAAGGGCGAGACACTGGGTCTGATTGGGCCGTCCGGGTCAGGAAAATCGTCGTTACTAATGCTGATGGGCGGGCTGGAACAGGCGACGGGCGGCCAGGTAACCGCACTCGAGCAAAATCTGACCCGCATGAACGAAGACGAGCTCGCGCGGTTCCGACGCAACAGCATGGGCGTTGTATTTCAGAATTTCCACCTGATCCCCACGATGACTGCCCTTGAGAACGTGGCCACACCGCTGGAGTTGGCCGGCCACAAAGATGCCTTTCAACGGGCCGAAGCCGAATTGGAGTCCGTAGGGCTGACGCATCGACGCGACCATTATCCGGCGCAGCTCTCCGGTGGAGAGCAGCAGCGCGTCGCGCTCGCCCGTGCCTCTGCCCCGCGACCACAGATCCTGCTGGCGGATGAGCCTACCGGCAATCTGGACGAAACAAACGGAGCCGCCATCATTGATCTGCTGCTTGGCCTGCGCGACAGGCATGGTGCTACTTTAGTTCTGGTGACCCATAGCCACAGCCTTGCGCGCAGATGTGACCGTGTTGTCCGGCTGCGCGATGGAAGGATTGCCGATGACACAAGGCAAGAGGCCGCCGAATGAGCCTGCGGATGGCCGGGCGGCTGGCGCGGCGGGAACTGCGCGGAGGTCTGCGCGGTTTTCGGGTGTTTCTGGCTTGTCTTGCACTTGGGGTCGCTGCCATTGCCGCAGTGGGTTCGGTCCGCCACGCCATCCAAACCGGACTGACGCAAGAAGGCGCGGCTCTGCTGGGCGGGGATGCACAGCTGGAATTCACCTATCGCTTTGCGGATGAGGCTGAGCGTGCATGGATGAACGACGCGGCCTTAGCCATCTCCGAAGTCGTCGATTTTCGGTCAATGGCAGTCGCGCAGCAGAATAGTGACCCACAGCGGGCGCTTACGCAGGTCAAATCCGTTGACGACTCCTATCCATTGTTGGGCAAGCCAATACTAGAGCCCCAGATGCCCCTGCGTGACGCCTTTACAGGCCAGCAAGGGGCGCCCGGTGCCGTAATGGCTCCCGCTCTGATCGACCGGCTTCAGCTATCGGTTGGGGATCGGTTTTCACTTGGAACTCAGGAATTTGTCCTGATGGCAGCCCTGATCCACGAACCGGACGGGGCGGCAGACGGGTTTGGATTGGGTCCGCGCACGCTGATCCGCACACAGGACTTGCTGACTTCCGGATTATTGGCACCGGGTACTCTGTTTTCCACCAAATACCGCCTGGATCTACCGCCGGGGTCTGATCTTACAGCTCTTTCGGCGCAGGCAAGCGAAGCCCTTGAAGGCAGCGGAATGCGGTGGACCGATGCACGGAACGGTGCCCCCGGCATTTCAGAATTTGTTGCCCGGCTCAGCGCTTTTCTGGTTCTGGTTGGACTATCCGGGCTGGCTGTTGGCGGCATCGGCGTATCTGCAGCGGTGCGCGCCTATCTGGCGCAAAAGACTGAAACCATTGCTACCTTGCGTACTTTGGGTGCCGATCGGGCGACCGTGTTTCAGACTTATCTGATCCAGATCGGTATTCTCTCTGGCATCGGCATTTTTCTGGGCATCATATTGGGTGGATCGGTGCCTCTGCTGCTTGCGCCGCTGATCGAAACTCGCCTGCCTGTGCCCGCAGTGTTCTCGTTCTATCCGCAGCCTCTGGCTGAAGCCGCGCTTTACGGCGTGCTCACCGCCTTTTTATTCACACTCTGGCCCCTTGCCCGTACTGAAGAAGTCCGCGCTGCGACCCTGTTTCGCGATGCGCTGTCTTCGGCGCGCTTCCTGCCCCGTGCAAAATACATCCTAGCGACAGGCATCGGGCTTGCGGCGCTGATCGGCGCAGCTGCCTTTTTCAGCGGATCGGCGCGCCTGACCCTTTGGACCAGCGGCGGGTTGGCCGGAGCGCTGGTTCTGCTTTCGATGGCAGCGCTGGCGATCCGCAAACTTGCGCGCCTGACCACAAAACCCGCCCGAGGGAATCCTCCCCTGCGATGGGCCCTGTCGGCCATTTCCGATCCGCGCGAAGGGGCCGCATCGGTTGTCCTGTCGCTGGGGTTGGGCCTGTCGGTACTGGCCGCAGTCGGGCAAATCGACGGCACCCTGCGAAACGCGATTTCAGGAAACCTGCCCGATGTCGCCCCTTCTTATTTCTTCGTCGATATCCAGAAAGAGCAGATGCCCGGCTTTACCGAACGGCTGGAAAACGACCCTGCCGTAAGCCGGATCCAAAGCGCGCCCATGCTGCGCGGGATCATCACGCAGATTAACGGGCAGCCCGCGATTGAGGTCGCCGGGGACCACTGGGTACTGGAAGGCGACCGCGGGGTCACCTATTCCGACGCCCCGCCCTCGAACGCACGGGTCACCGCCGGGGAATGGTGGTCCGAGGACTATTCCGGAACGCCTCAGGTCAGCTTCGCCGCTGAAGAGGCCGAAGAGATGGGCCTGAAGCTGGGTGACCAACTGACCGTCAACATATTGGGGCGCGACATCACCGCAGAGCTCACCTCTCTGCGCGAGGTGGATTTCTCGACCGCCGGGATGGGTTTCATCATGTCCATGAACCCGTCGGCCCTGGCCGGCGCCCCGCATAGCTTCATTGCCACCGTCTATGCCGAAGAGCAGGCCGAAGCCGCGATCCTTCGTGATCTGGCGGGTAAATTCCCCAATATCACCGCAATCCGTGTCCGCGATGCGATTGACCGGGTCTCGGGTCTGCTGGCCGGGTTGGCCGCTGCGACGTCTTATGGGGCTGGTGTATCGCTGCTAACCGGCTTTCTGGTCCTGATCGGCGCCGCGGCAGCGGGTGAACCAGCCCGGCGGTACGAGGCCGCAGTCCTGAAGACCATCGGTGCCGACCGTCGGCGCATATTGATCAGCTTTGCCCTTCGGGCTGTTCTGCTGGGGTCTGCCGCTGGAATTGTGGCCCTGATGGTGGGCATCCTCGGCGGCTGGGCGGTTGCGACATATATTTTCGACACCAGCTTTGACGTCATCTGGCCATCTGCCATCGGCATCGTATTGGCCGGGATCATCGTCACGCTGGGCGCGGGGTTGATCTTTGCCTTGAAACCCCTTGCCGTTCGCCCGGCGCGCATCTTGCGCGCCAGCGACTGAGTTTATCGGACGCAGGCGACGGGCTGCAAAATCGTCAGCAGATTTGCATTGTCACACACCAGCGAATCCAGCGTGATTTCGTCCAGCGAGGCATAAAAGACCTCGGCCGCGTCCCGCAGCGCAAGACGCAGCCGGCAGGCGTTGGTGAGCGGGCATGTATTGTCGGCATCCGCAAAGCACTCGGCAATCGGCAAGTCGCCCTCGATATGCCGAAAAACCGAACCGATCCGTATCTGATCAGCAGATCTAGCGAGTACCATACCGCCATTGCGACCGCGATGAGTGCTCAGATAATCTAACTGGCTGAGTTGGTTGATCACCTGCGCCAAATGGTTTTCCGAGATATTACAGGCCTTTGCGATCTCGGATTTGGTCACCAACCTGTCTGGATTTGCTGCACAATACATCAGTAGGCGCACAGCAATATTTGTCCGCTTGGTTATCCGCATGTTTGCCTCCCTAAGTTCAACATGCTGCCTTATTGCATGTTGGGCAAAAAAGCGGTTTGACATACATCAATTCCCGGTCAGAAGTGATCCCGCATGGCAGACCCCTATTTCTTTGGCTACGGCAGCCTCGTGAACCTCGCGACCCACGATTTCCCCGACCCGCATCCTGCGCAGTTGAAGGGATGGCGGCGGGCCTGGCGGCATACCGATTTGCGCCCGGTCGCTTTCCTGACCGCCATTCCGGATCCCACTTCTGAAATCGACGGCATGATTGCCCATGTCCCGGGAAATGACTGGGACGCGCTGGATCAACGTGAGTGGGCCTACGACCGCGTTCCAGCGACTAAGGCCGTCACCCATTCTCTGCCACACGAGGTTGAGATCGCTGTTTATGCCGTACCTGATGACCGTCAATCCGCGGCCAGCCGGCGCCACCCCCTGCTGATGAGCTATATCGACGTGGTTGTGCAAGGCTATTTGCGTGCGTTCGGGTCCGAGGGCGCCGATCGCTTTTTTGCTACCACTGATGGCTGGGACGCCCCGATCCTGAATGACCGGGCAGAGCCGCGGTATCCGCGCCACCAGGCATTGAAACCAGATGAGACTTGTTTTGTGGATGATCGGCTGAAGCGAATAGCAGCCCAGATCGCAGAGACCTAATAGAAAAATGGCGCGGCCAGCAGACCACGCCTTATCACAATCTAAGGCACTAAGATCAGCCGCGCGCGCGGATCACCTGCAGAAGGGGCAACAGGGTTGCCATCTCGGGGCCGCGCTCCATCCCTGTCAGTGCCTTGCGCAAAGGCATGAACAGACTCTTGCCCTTGCGGCCTGTCGCGTCTTTCACCGCGCTGGTCCACTGCCCCCAGGTCGCGCCGTCGAACGGGCCTTCTGGCAACAACGCCACAGCCTCGGTGATGAACTCTCGGTCTTCATCGGCAATCAGTGGTTCGGCACCGTTAAGGCACAGCTCCCACCACCCTTTCAGGTCTGCCAGAGTGGTGATGTTCTCGCGGGCCATGGCCCAGAACGGTTCGGCCAGTTCGGCCGGTACGCCCGCATCTGCCACAGCATCCGCAACGTCGGCCAATGACAAAGATTGCAGGTGTTTTGCCGTCAACGGAAACAGGTCCTGAACGTCAAACTTGGTCGGCGCGGCACCAAAACGACCAATGTCAAATCCATCGATCAGCTCGGCCATCTCTGTCCGCAACTCAACCGGGTCGGATGAGCCCAGACGCGCCATCAAGCTGAGCAATGCTAACGGCTGTACGCCCTGCTCACGCAGATCACGCAGAGCCAGCGTGCCCAGTCGCTTAGACAGCGCCTCGCCCTGGGGGCCGGTCAGCAGAGAATGATGTGCAAAACGCGGGCAAGTACCGCCCAACGCTTGGATGATCTGAATCTGCGTCGCAGTATTGGTTACATGGTCCGAGCCACGCACCACATCGGTCACACCCATTTCGGTATCATCGACCACCGACGCAATCGTGTACAGAACCTGACCGTCGCCCCGGATCAGTACTGGATCCGACACCGAGGATGCATCAATCGAGATATCGCCTAGAATACCGTCGGTCCACTCGATCCGTTCATGATCCAGCCTAAAGCGCCAGACACCGTTGCCACGTTCTGCCCGCAGCGCGTCTTTCTCGGCGTCGTTAAGGTTCAATGCTGCGCGGTCATAAACCGGCGGCTTGCCCATATTCAGCTGCTTCTTGCGCTTGAGGTCCAGCTCGGTCGGGGTTTCGAAGGCTTCATAGAACCGGCCCATCTCCCGCAGCTTGTCGGCTGCCTCAGCATAGCGGTCCAGACGCTCGGACTGTCGTTCGACCCGGTCCCAATGCAGGCCCAGCCACTCGAGGTCCTGTTTGATGGCATCGACATATTCTTCCTTCGACCGCTCGGGGTCTGTGTCGTCGATACGCAGGATGAACGTGCCGCCAGCCTTGCGGGCAATCAGGTAGTTCATCAGCGCTGTGCGCAGGTTGCCCACATGGATGTAACCGGTGGGTGACGGGGCGAAACGGGTGGTTGTCATAGGAGTCTCCTGTTGGCGCGGCTCTTCTCACAGGATGGGCAAATTGTCCAGCCACCGCACCGGTTCACGCCAACGTCAGGTGGCAATCCTCGGGCGATACCCTATCTTCAAAGTGCTGGCACACACAGGGAGATCTCAAAATGACCGTTACACTAACTCGTAGGGCCGCACTGGGCGCGGCGGCAGCATTGCCTTTTTCATCAGCTGCTACCCCCATCCTGGCTGCAGCAAGCGATACCAAAGCGAATTCAACCATCGCGAAATCGTTCCAGCTGGGCGATTTCACCGTAACAACTCTGCTGGATGGCAGCCTGCCGCGCGATGGCGCCAAAGAGATTTTCGGCGGCGGCGCCACGGATGAGGAATTTGCAAACGTATCGGCCCAGAATTTTATTCCTGCCGATAAAGCCCAGTTCTTTTTCACACCAACGCTGGTCAATACCGGATCTGAACTTGTGCTGTTTGATACTGGCCTTGGGCAAGGCGGCATTCAGGCGGCATTGGCAGATGCAGGCGTGAACCCGGATCAAATCGACGTCGTCGTCATCACCCATATGCACCCTGACCATATTGGCGGCATGACCACAAATGACGCGCCAACCTTCCCGAATGCGCGCTATGTCACCGCATCATCCGAGTATGACTTTTGGGCCGCGCAGGATTCCGGCAATCGGGTCGGCGATCTGGTCGCCGCCAAAGTGACCCCAATGGCCGAAAAGATGACCTTTGTCGGCGATGGCGGCGAGGTTCTGTCCGGAATAACCGCCGTTTCAGCGCATGGGCATACCCCCGGACACACGGTCTTTCATCTGGAAAGCAACGGTCAACGTCTGGTGCTGACGGCCGATCTGGCCAATCACTATGTCTGGTCCTTCGCCCAACCCGAGTGGGAAGTGAAATTCGACATGGACAAAGCCGCAGCCGCCGCTTCTCGGCGTAATGTGCTGGGAATGCTGGCGGCGGACAAAATCCCGATGATCGGATATCACATGCCCTTCCCTGCCGCCGGTTTCGTCGAGACGCGCGGCGATGGGTTCCGATTTGTCCCGGTCAGCTATCAGATGATGGGTTAACGTCTAATACCCCAGGTCCGGCCGGATTTTCGACCCGTCCGTAAAGCGGGACAGGCGGAAAACGGCCGGATTAACACAGGGGACATTGCCCGAGACCAGATCAGCCATCAGCCGCCCGGCACCGGGCCCGATTCCGAACCCATGACCCGAGAAACCCGTAGCGATGAACAAGCCGGGCCTGTGGTCCACGTGCGAGATGATCGGGATCGCATCCGGCGTTACATCAATCATCCCTGCCCAGCTTTGAACGATTTCAACCTGCTTTAGCGCGGGAATACCACTGATTGCGCTTTTCCAAGCCCGCCGCAACACCCGGAGCGATGGTTCGGGATCCAGAGTGCGGCAAAGTTCGAACGGTGTCACATCCGTGGGCAACCACCTCCGATCTTGTCGCGCCTCTTCGGCCCACCGCTTCGACACCCGAAACCGCAGCGACCGCCACTCCTGGCGAAACGCAGGAAGAAATTGCCACGCCAGACGAAGGCTATCCGGCACGATATCAACGGTGTTTTCGTGCCCGGACGCAATCGTATACCCTCCGTCGTCCCGCTTGCGTATTGCAAAATTGTCCGACCACAAGGCAGCCTCAGGACCGGAAACCGGAGAGGTTCGGAATACGGTATTCAGCACCTTCAGTTGTGGAAAATCAACTCCAGCATTCCCTGCAAACAAGCGCGACCACGCACCGCCCGCCAGTACGACATTGCCGCAGGCCACGCGACCGCGTTCTGTGAAGACACCGACGACACGGTCCGCCTCTGTATCCAGACAGCGCACTGCACAGTTGGTCATCAACAGGGCCCCCCGGTCACGCGCAGCTTCGGCGATTGCGGGTGCAGCCCATTGCGGTTCCGCCCTACCGTCTTGCGGCATAAACAATGCGCAATCCAACCCCGTCTGATGGTCTGGCATAAGTTCCGCCAACAGAGCCCCGGACACCATCCTTGCCCCAGTATTCAACCCCTCCACATGGCGAAGCCAGCGTTCAAGATTGCTCTGTTCCCGCTTGCCTGAGGCGCCGAACAGGATACCGGCCTGTGTGAAACCTGTCTTGCGCCCGGTGCGTTGATCGAGCTGCGCCCAGATACGCTGTGATTCCTGCATCAGCGGGATTTCCCGAGGATCGCGCATACCCAAACGCACCCATCCCCAGTTCCGTGAACTCTGCTCAGAGGCAATTTGTCCCTTTTCGCACAGAAGGACAGACATTCCCCGCTCTGACAGTTCGAGGGCGGTTGATGCCCCAATAATTCCTCCACCAATGACAACAACATCAACGGCTTTTGGCAGCTTTAGATCGGGTTCAACAGCATTAGGCTTGGGGCCAGGCATCAACCGCTCATAACTCATTGCACGGACCGCAATGAAGGCGCGGGATCAGGACAGACGCAACAGAAGAAACTTCGCTTCAATGACTATTGCTCAGGCCTGTGACCATTCGGCCAACGTGGCAAGCCAGCGCATCTAATTCAGGATTTTGAAAACTTCAGGCCGCGCCGCACAATTCAGCCAGTTTCTGACGCAAAGAGGTAGCGATACTGCCTTCCGGCACCTTGGCTTCTGTTTCCAGAAACTGCGCGCCGGGGCCCACCGTCGTGGATTCCTCTTTGGGCACCTCTTCATTCAACAAATTGGCAATGGCAGCATCTACCTTTGCCTCATCCAGAGACCGACCTTCGGATTGCATAGACCGCCATTTTGGCGGTGAATGAAGCGGTTTATCGTATTCATCGTACATAATGGCACCAAATCGTTAACTCAGACATCCAATTTCGGACGCGTCGCTAAAGACCGAAGGGAAAGCTCATAAACACCTATTTCCCACAATGCGTCGCATCCGCCCCACATAGGGCAACAATCAAGCTAAAATGTGGCAAAAAAAAGACCGAGCATCAAGTGGGGCTCGGATACGCCCAAGAAAATCTAAGCCGCTGCATTCAAAAACAAAAACAGTTCCAGAAGCAGGCGACTATTGCCCATAAATTGGAAACAGTTTTCGCGTCAGAATGGTGATTCCTGTAAGGCGTCAGGTCCTGTCGCGCCAACGATTCACGATAGGATACCTACGATCCAGCCAGAATGCCCGCTTGGTCAAACGTGTCCCCGGGGCGGACTGAAACCGTTTGTATTCGCTGATATAGACCAAATGTTCGATCCGGCGCGCAACGGCTTCTTCGAACCCGGCGGCTACGCAATCCGCGATCGACCCATCCTGATCAACCAATATATCCAGAATGGCGTCCAGAACCGGATAATCCGGCAGGCTGTCACTGTCCTTCTGGTCTTCGCGCAACTCGGCACTAGGAGGTTTGTCGATGACCGAGGGTCGGATGACTTCACCCTCAGGGCCTTTCATCCAGCCGCGATGATTGGCATTGCGCCAGCGGCAGGTCTCGAACACGCGGGTTTTGTACAGGTCTTTGATCGGATTATAACCACCGTTCATATCCCCATAGATCGTGGCATATCCAACGGCGACTTCGGATTTGTTGCCTGTGGTCAGCAGCATCTCGCCGAACTTGTTCGACAGGGCCATCAGCAACAGCCCCCGCAGGCGGGACTGGATGTTTTCTTCGGTCAGATCTTCGTCTCGCCCGGCAAACAATGGGGCAAGCGTATCCGTGATCGCCGCGCGCCCCTGTGCAATAGGGACGAAATCATAGTGAACACCCAACGACTTAGCCACCGCTTCGGCATCATCCAAAGAATCCTGGCTGGTATATTCCGACGGCAACATCACGCAGCGAACATTTTCAGCGCCAATCGCATCCACCGCTATTGCCGCGACAAGGGCTGAATCAACGCCGCCAGAGAGACCCAGAACACCCTTTTTGAACCCGGTTTTGGCCATGTAATCACGCAGAGACTGGACCATCGCGCGATAGTCCTGCTCCCACGCATCTGGCTGCGGCACAATCTCGTCCGGAATTATGCGCCAACCTGCATCGCCGCGTTCAAGATCCACATGCGCTATCGCTTCGTCGAACACAGGCATTCGGAATGCCAGTTCTCCGCCTGGATTCAACCCGAAGGTCGCCCCGTCAAAGACCTGATCGTCCTGCCCTCCGACCATGTTCAGGTAAATCAGCGGCAATCCGGTCTCAACCACGCGCGCCACCATATGGTTCAGGCGCACATCATATTTGTTTCGGAAATAAGGCGAGCCGTTGGGGATCAGCAGAAACTCGGCTCCTGTCTCCTCCAGCGTCTCGGCAACATCCGGATGCCAGCTGTCTTCGCAGATCGGGCTGCCGATCCGAGAGTTGCCAACCGAATAGGGACCGCCCAGCGGGCCGGAATCATATAGGCGCACTTCGTCAAAGACTGTCTCATTCGGCAGGTGATGTTTCAGCACTTTACTGCTGATCCTGCCGTTCTTGAGGATGAGATAGGCGTTATACAGCCGGTCATCTTCGAACCACGGCCCACCGATCGCAATCGCAGGTCCATCGGCGCAACGTTCCGCAAGCGCCTCAACAGCTTTCATTGCGGCTTTGTGGAACGCGGGCTTGATCACAAGGTCCTGCGTATTATAGCCGGTGATGAACATCTCGGGGAAAGCAACAAGTTGGGCACCGGCCTCGCGCGCCTGTTCCCACGCAGAAAAAGCCTTGGCCGCATTGCCTTCCAAATCCCCGACAATGGGATTGAGTTGCGCCAGAGTGATACGGAAACGGTCGGCCATACTGCCCTCTTGCCCTCGTCTGTCCTATTGCCATTTACCAGATCGCACCGCGAGTGAAAGACCAATAAGGCAAAAGCCGTTGCCCTGCCTGCGTCGGTATCCTAGTTTTGCGCAAAAGCACGATGCTCGCGCAGACAGGACCAAACATGAACGTTTTTCGCACTTCAATCGCCGCAGTTGCATTGACCCTGTCAGCGCTGACCGCCTTCGCGCAGAACGATCAGGTAGTCGTGGCCGATGACGAAGTGGGCGGCGTATACGAAGGCACGTTCCTAAATGGCCTGCGGCACGGAACCGGCACCTACCAGTTGCCGGATGGTTTCGAATACGAAGGCGAATGGATCGAAGGCGAAATTCAGGGTCAGGGTATCGCGCGCTATGCTAACGGGTCGATCTATCAGGGCGCCTTTGCCAACGGTCAACCCGAAGGGTTCGGAACGATCATCTATGCTGATGGTGGCAGCTATGAAGGGGAATGGGCCGATGGCTCGTTCAACGGCCAAGGAGTCGCCGTCTATGCCAACGGAGCGAAATACGAAGGTGGGTTCAAGAATGCCCGGCACCACGGCAAAGGCACTCTGACCGACCCGACCGGAGAGGTCTACGAGGGCGACTGGGTCGACGGGGTCAAGCAGGGCAAAGGCAAGATCACCTCAGCCAAAGGCAACGTGTATGAGGGCGACATCAAAGACGGCAAGCGTCATGGCACAGGTAGCCTGACACGGCCGGAAGGTATGAGTTATACGGGTGACTGGTCCGAAAATCGCATGACCGGAAAAGGCCGTCTACTGCAAGCCAATGGCGATTTGTATGAAGGCGACTTTTTTGATGGGCGCCGACAAGGCAAGGGCAAGGCAACCTATGCCAGTGGCGCCATTTACGAAGGTGACTATCACGATGATCGCCGCCACGGCAAAGGCCGTTTTCTGGGCACGGACGGGTTTGACTATACTGGTGAATGGAAAGACGGCCAGATTGAGGGCCTCGGAGAGCTGACCTATCCTGACGGTTCGACCTATGTCGGTGATTTCAGTGCAGACCTGCCCCATGGCAAAGGAATGCACACCTATCCTGATGGCCTGATTTACGACGGCGACTGGATCGCCGGCGTCTTCGAGGGTCAGGGCAAGGCCACTTACCCGAACGGCGCCATCTACGATGGGCAGTTCAAGAACGGTCTGAACCACGGCACCGGTGTTCTGACATTTGCAAACGGGTACAAATATGAAGGCGATTGGGTCGACGGTGCGCGCCAGGGCGAGGGCACAGCCAGCTTCCCGGACGGAACGACCTACAAGGGCGATTTCAAAGATGGGCAGCGCCACGGGCAAGGATCGATAACCACACCGCGCGGCTTCACCTATACAGGCGGTTGGGTCGAGGGGAAGATCAGCGGCACCGGAACCGCTACCTATGCGACTGGTGACGTGTACGAAGGTGGGTTTTTGGACAACAAACGCCACGGTGACGGCACGATGCGCTATGCAGACGGCAAAGAAGAAACCGGCGTCTGGGAAAACGGTGTTCTGCCGGGTGAAAACACCAGCGAGCCGCAGGAGAGTGCTCCGGCAGACGACAGCGCGACAACGGCAACCAGCCCTGCCTCTGACGGTTAGCGGGTCTCACCACGGCACAGGTTTTCCAGCCCAGTCGAAGAACCCGCCCGTGTCTGCGGGCACAAGCGCCTTGGCGACGCTCAGCAGGTTTCGCGCAGCTTCATCCGATTCAACGGCCGGGTGTCGCCCGACATATTTGCGCGTGAATTCTGTACGCACTGTGCCCGGATGCAGGGCCACACAGATCGCCTGTTTGTGGGTGCGGGCCAGCTCAATCGCGGATGTGCGCACAATCTGGTTGGCCGCAGCTTTTGAGGCCCGATAGCTGATCCATCCACCCAGCTGATTATCTCCGATTGATCCGACGCGGGCGGACAACACCGCCACGACAGATCGCCTGTCCCGTGGTAGCAGCCGCGCAGCGTGTGACAGCACAAGGGCCGGACCAACCGCATTCAGGGCAAACTGGTCCATCATTGCTTGCGCTGAAATTGATCTGATGGACTTCTCTGGCTGTGCACCATTGATTTCCAAAGCACCCGTCGCAATGAAGATCATGTCAAACGGGCATTGCAATGCTTCCAGAGCCGGGCCGACAGCTTCGACATTCGTGAGGTCGAAACCATCAGCAGAACGCGACAAGGTGGTTACGTCTACGGATTGCATGGTCAACAGCCTTTGCAGCGCGGCACCGATACCACCCGAGGCACCTATGATGAGAGCTTTTTCCATTCCGGATCAACTAGCGGTCTTCACTCGGCAATCAACCGTCACGGTTCGTGCAGGTTTTGACGTCTGCATGAAATTCCTACTTTTCATTCCCCGCATGCGCTGTATAAGCTCAACCCCATGATCAACCGCGCAGATATCCTTGTTGCCGACACCGCCCCCTGCGGTGCGTCTCTGCGTGGCCTACTGATCCTAATCCGCCTCTGAGCGTGCCACCCGGCGCGCCCGCTCAGAGGAGGACGCCCGCGCGCCATAGGCTTTAGGACAGAAGAAGAAAGAGAATCCCATGACCAATGTGACCGACCAAGACCGCGTCTTGATCTTTGACACCACTTTGCGCGACGGCGAGCAGAGCCCCGGCGCGACCATGACCCATGCCGAAAAGCTGGAAATCGCGGAACTGCTGGACGAGATGGGTGTTGACATCATCGAGGCCGGTTTCCCGATCGCATCAGAAGGCGACTTCAAAGCCGTCAGCGAGATTGCCGAGCGATCACAAAACAGCCGCATCTGTGGGTTGGCCCGTGCGAATTTCGCTGATATCGACCGCTGCTGGGAGGCGATCAAACACGCTGGCAAGAACCGCATCCACACTTTCATCGGCACCTCTCCACTGCACCGTGCCATTCCGAACCTGACCATGGACGAGATGGCCGACAAGATCCACGAAACCGTCAGCCACGCCCGCAACCTGTGCGAAAATGTACAGTGGTCGCCGATGGATGCGACCCGGACCGAGTGGGATTATCTGTGCCGTGTGATCGAGATCGCGATCAAGGCCGGTGCCACGACGATCAACATCCCCGACACTGTCGGTTACACGGCACCTGTCGAATCCGCTGACCTGATCAAGCGCCTGATCGAAACGGTTCCGGGCGCGGATGAGGTGGTGTTTGCCACCCATTGCCACAACGATCTTGGCATGGCGACGGCGAACTCACTGGCGGCTGTCGCTGGTGGTGCGCGTCAAATCGAGTGCACCATCAATGGCCTTGGCGAGCGTGCGGGCAATACTGCGCTGGAAGAAGTTGTGATGGCGCTGCGCACCCGCAATGACATCATGCCGTGGCATACCGGCATCGACACCACCAAGATCATGCATATCTCGCGCCGGGTTGCGACGGTTGCGGGCTTCCCGGTTCAGTTCAACAAAGCCATTGTCGGCAAGAATGCCTTTGCGCATGAAAGCGGAATCCATCAGGACGGCATGCTGAAGAACCGAGAGAATTTCGAGATCATGCGCCCTGAAGATATCGGCCTGTCGGGCACCTCTTTGCCGCTTGGCAAACACTCGGGCCGGGCTGCGTTGCGCGATAAGCTGGAAACGCTCGGCTTTGAGGTCGGTGACAATCAGCTCAAGGACATCTTCGTGCGGTTCAAGGATCTGGCCGACCGCAAGAAAGAGGTTTTTGACGACGACCTGATCGCGTTGATGAGCCAGGATGATGAGGCCGACGATCACCTGCAGTTGGTTTCGATGAAAGTCACCTGCGGCACCGGCGGTCAGGCGGAATCGACGGTCGAACTGGAAGTGGATGGCAAGGACATTGTCGCGACCGAACATGGCGACGGTCCAGTCGATGCCACCTTCAAAGCCGTTCGCCGAATCTATCCCAACACCGCCCGCCTGCAACTGTATCAGGTCCATGCTGTGACCGAGGGTACTGATGCGCAGGCAACCGTATCGGTTCGGCTGGAAGAGGACGGCATGATCGCCACCGGTCAGTCAGCGAATACCGATACGGTCGTGGCATCCGCCAAGGCCTATATCCACGCACTGAACCGCCTGATCATGCGCCGTGAAAAGGCCGGGCCAGGTGCAGACACGCGTGAAATCAGCTACAAGGACCTGACCTGACCTGACCGCCAGATGAAACTCCCAAGGGCTCCCGCACCTGCAGGTGCCCGGCTACGCCGGACGCCCTTGCGGCTTTGGGCCCGGCAGCGCGCCTGCGGCGCGCTGCCGGGCCCAACACGTTTGACGGCATCTTTAAGATGCTGGCAAATGGGGCGGGAGAACCCTATGGTCCGAAATCAGACTGGCGTCACAGCCCTTTGAACAGCTCTGACAGACGGTCCATTTCATCTTGGATGCCAAAGGGCGCGTTCAGCAGGAACATCCCTGATCCGACCATTCGGTGACCTTCCCGCGCAGGTGCAAACTGGACTTCATGACAGATCGCCTTGGGAAAGCCCTGCGCCTTCAACGCGGCAATCATCGGGGCCTGGCGTTGATCGGTCAGGATCGGATACCACAGCGCGATGACGCCCACATTCCATTTACGGTGCAGTTTTGAGATCACGCCCGGCAGCCGGTCATAATCCGCCTTCACCTCATAGCTGGGATCAATCATCAGCATCCCGCGCCGCGGCGTTGGCGGCAGCAACGACTGCGCCAGCTCAAACCCGTCCTGTTTGTACTCCTTTGCCCCAAAGGGGGACATGGTCATCGACAATGCCGCGTATTCCTGCGGGTGCAGCTCTGCGAAATGCAGGCTGTCCTGATCCCTCAGCAGGTTGGCCGCGATCAGCGGCGAACCGGCATAGCTGTTTTCTCCGTGCCGTTCATGAACCTTGGCCAGCGCCTGCGACAAAGGATGATCAGATGGAAACCACCCTTCGCGCTGCGCTCGCTTGATACCTACGGCGGCCTCGCCTGTGCGCACGGCTTCTGCTGCGTCTAACTGGTACAGGCCACGCCCGGAATGGGTTTCAAGATAGGTTATCGGCTTATCTTTTCGCGTCAGATAGTCCAGTACCCATGCCAAAAGAGCGTGCTTTTGAACATCAGCCAGATTCCCGGCGTGGTAAATGTGTTGATAAGAGAGCATGTTGCCTTCTAAAGTCCCTCTCAATAAGGCGGAAAGGTGCTGAGTTACGCGGAATCAGCCCTTTTACCGGGCGAGATGGCACCCTATAAGACATCCGTCCCGGAACCGTCGAGTCGCGGGCAGTAGAAATTCTGACGAACGGGATCAGTACAACATGGGCATCTTTGGCAATCTGGGCGGCTTGTTCTCAGCGGACATGGCGATCGACCTTGGAACAGCAAATACGCTTGTTTATGTCAAAGGGCGCGGTGTGATCCTGTCGGAACCTTCAGTTGTGGCTTACCACGTCAAGGATGGGGTTAAGAAAGTCCTCGCCGTCGGTGAGGATGCCAAGCTGATGCTGGGCCGAACCCCTGGTTCGATCGAAGCGATCCGCCCCATGCGCGAAGGCGTGATTGCGGATTTCGACACCGCTGAAGAAATGATCAAGCACTTTATTCGTAAGGTGCATAAACGCTCCACATTCTCAAAGCCCAAAATCATTGTCTGCGTCCCCCATGGTGCTACGCCTGTTGAAAAACGGGCCATTCGCCAATCGGTTATGTCCGCAGGCGCTCGCCGGGCGGGCCTGATCGCCGAACCCATCGCTGCGGCTATTGGTGCAGGAATGCCCATCACCGACCCGACCGGCAACATGGTTGTGGACATCGGCGGCGGTACCACCGAGGTTGCCGTTCTGTCGCTGGGCGACATTGTCTATGCCCGTTCGGTCCGCGTCGGCGGAGACCGGATGGATGAGGCGATTATCTCATACTTGCGCCGCCAGCAGAACCTGTTGGTGGGTGAATCCACCGCCGAGCGGATCAAGACCACCATCGGAACCGCCCGTATGCCTGATGACGGGCGCGGCCAGTCGATGCATATCCGTGGCCGCGATCTGTTGAATGGCGTGCCCAAAGAAATCGAAATCAGCCAGGCGCAGGTCGCCGAGGCCCTGTCGGAACCGGTTCAGGCAATCTGCGAAGCCGTTATGACCGCACTTGAAACCACGCCACCTGATCTGGCCGCAGATATCGTGGACCGCGGCGTCATGCTGACCGGTGGCGGTGCTTTGTTGGGCGATTTGGATTTGGCACTGCGGGAACAGACAGGTCTGGCCGTGTCAATTGCTGATGAAAGCCTGAACTGTGTGGCTTTGGGCACCGGCAAGGCACTGGAATACGAAAAACAGCTGCGCCACGCGATTGACTACGAAAGCTAAGGCGCGCACCCTCTAAAGGGTACATTCGGGCGCGAGCAGCACGGGAAGGAGTCCTGTGGCAAAGGACCGATCACAGCGCGATGAATACACCACCCCGCTCCGCCGTCTGCTGCTGGGGATCGTGGTTCTGTGCCTTCTGGGCATCTTTCTGGTCTGGCGCATTGACAGCCCTCGCGTCGAACGGTTTCGGGCGCAGGTTGTCGACAACGTGGTGCCCTCGATGGATTGGGCGATGGTTCCGGTTACCGCTGCGGTCAATCTGGCACGGGATTTTCAGAGCTATCAACGCCTGAGCGAGCAGAACCAGGAATTGCGCAGCGAGTTGCGTCTGATGCGCGCCTGGAAAGAGGCCGCACTGCAACTTGAGCAGGAAAATGCCCGGCTTCTGGATCTAAACAATGTGCGTCTCGATCCGCGCCTGACCTATATTACCGGGGTCGTCATGGCCGATAGCGGTTCTCCGTTCCGGCAGTCGGTTCTGTTGAACGTGGGCGAGCGTGACGGAATCATGGATGGATGGGCCACCATGGACGGGATTGGCGTTGTCGGCCGTATCTCGGGAGTTGGTCCAGATACCGCACGGGTGATCCTGATGACCGACGCAACCAGCGCGATACCTGCCACGATTCAACCGTCGGGGCAGACCGCTCTGATTGCCGGGGACAACACCGCCGCGCCTGTGGTTGAGTTTCTGGAGAATCGCGAACTGGTCCGCCCGGGCGACAGGGTTGTGACCTCGGGGGACGGCGGCGTTTTCCCTGGCGGCCTGCTGATCGGTCAGATTACCGCTGATCCGGGTGGCCGCCTGCGGGTGCGGCTGTCTGCAGATTTTGAACGGCTCAAATTTCTAAGAGTGCTGCGCTATCAGTCTGCGCCACTTATTCAGAACCCCGGAGGAATTGTCGGCCCACGCCAACCCGAGGCGGCACTGACACCGACGGAGACCGGCGATGGATAGTGCCGCGTCCGATCTGTGGCCCAAACGTGGCCTGTATCTGCTGTTGGCGCTGCTGGTCTTGTTCCTGCACCTGCTGCCACTGGACACGCAGCCGGATCGCTGGCCGTTTCCGGATTTCCTGATTGCGTTGACCTTTGCCTGGGTTCTGCGGCGCCCCGAATATGTGCCAACCCTGCTGGTCGCCCTGATCATGCTGGCAGCCGACCTTCTGTTTCAACGTCCCCCCGGGTTGCTGGCCGCGCTTGTTGTGTTGGGTACTGCCTATCTTCAGTCCGCAACTCCCGGGTTGCGCGACGCGGGCTTTTTGGGCGAATGGACCACCGTTGCCGTCGTGATCACAGCTGTTTTTTTCCTGAATCGCGTCATTCTTGCTATTCTGTCCGTGCAACAAGCGGCATTGGGGATGGTCGTGGTGCAAGTGGTTCTGACAATCGGGATCTACCCATTGATCGTTCTGCTCAGTCAGAACGGTTTTGGTGTGCGTCGTGCCGCACCTTCTGACCCTGGCCTGTCCGGAGGGCGGTAATGAAACAGCGCAAACCCAAGTCACAGGGCCTCGCCTATAAACGTTTGCCACGCCGTGCGTTGATCCTTGGAGGCCTGCAAGCCGCTTTTATCGGGGGTCTGGCCGCCCGGATGCGGTTTATGCAGGTAGATCAGGCTGACGAATACCGCCTGTTGGCCGAGGAAAACCGGATTAACATCCGACTGATCCCGCCCACACGTGGTCGAATATACGATCGCAACGGGCAGATCATCGGGCAAAACTCTCCGTCCTACCGTATCGTCATGGTGCGCGAAGATGCGGGCGATGTTGAAGCTGTCATCTCCAAGCTTTCTGAACTGATCCCACTGACCGAGGATGAGATCGAACGCGCCATGACCGAAATGCGCAGATCGGCCCCGTTCCTGCCGGTCACTCTGGCCGATCAAGTCACGTGGGAAGATATCTCGAAAGTTGCCGTCAACGCCCCCGCCCTGCCCGGTGTCACACCCGAGGTTGGGATGACCCGGCAATATCCCAGATATGAGGATTTCGCGCATATCGTCGGCTATGTCGGACCGGTCAGCGATTACGACCTCAGTCAGATAGAAGATCCGGAACCCGTTCTGCGCATTCCCCGTTTTCAGATTGGCAAGGTCGGGCTTGAGGCCAAACAGGAAATCAGCCTGCGCGGCAAAGCAGGCGCCAAACGCGTCGAAGTGAACGCCACCGGCCGCGTGATGCGTGAACTTGACCGTCAAGAAGGTTTGGCCGGAGCCGATTTGCAACTGTCGGTCGATGCCGATCTTCAACAATACGCTCAGGCCCGTTTGGCTGGTGAAAGCGCCGCAGCAGTGGTGATCGATTGTGAGACCGGTGATATCCGCGCCATCAGTTCCGCACCCAGCTTTGATCCCAACCTTTTTGTGCGCGGAATCTCGGTTGCCGATTACCGGGCTCTGACACAAGACAACTATCGCCCGTTGGCCAACAAGACAGTACAGGGCACTTATCCACCCGGCTCGACCTTTAAGATGATCACCGCCATGGCCGCGCTTGAGGCTGGGGTCATCGGTCCTGGAAACACTGTTTACTGCCCCGGCCACTTGAAAGTCGGCAGTCGCCGGTTCCATTGTTGGAAACGCGGCGGGCATGGTACAGTTGATCTTGGTCTGTCTCTGAAACGCAGCTGCGATGTGTATTATTACGACGTTGCCCTGCGCACAGGCATCGACAATATCTCCGACATGGCTCGTATCTTTGGGCTGGGCGTGAAGCACGATATCCCGATGTCCGCAGTGGCTGCAGGGCTTGCCCCCAATCAGGCTTGGAAAGAGCGTGTCCACGGCGAAGAATGGCTGGTAGGTGACACTGCCAATGCCTCAATCGGTCAGGGCTTTATGCTGGCCTCACCGCTGCAACTAGCCGTCATGACAGCCCGGATTGCAACTGGGCGTGCGGTCTCGCCACGCCTTGTGCGTTCGGTCAATGGGGTCGAACAACCCTCGGGCGCCGGGGAACCGCTGGCGGTCAATCGGACTAATCTGGAATATGTCCGCAAGGCGATGTTCTCGGTCTCGAACGACCGGCGCGGGACGGCCTATCGCAGCCGCATCATTTCGGATGAGTTCCGCATGGCGGGCAAGACAGGCACCAGCCAGGTCCGCAATATCACCAAGGCAGAGCGTGCGGCTGGCGTTATCCGCAACGAAGACCTGCCGTGGGAACGCCGTGACCACGCGCTGTTCGTCAGCTTTGCCCCCTATGACAACCCGAAATACGCCGTAGCCGTCGTGGTGGAACATGGCGGGGGGGGGTCGAAGGCCGCGGCACCAGTTGCACGGGATATCATGCTGCAGGCGCTGTACAACGGTACGCCACCACTCGAAGCCTATCCGGCCGCCGATCGTGAGCGTATCAAGGAACAGCAAAAACGGCTGGAGGGCGACCGCCGCCCCAAAGCGCGTCCGCCCCAGAAGGACCGCGCATGAGCTATCTTGAATATGCCGTCAAATCCACGCCATCGGGGTTCCGCAAGTTCCTGTATATGAACTGGCCCCTGACCCTGCTGCTGATCAGCGTGGCCAGCGCAGGGTTCCTGATGCTGTACTCGGTGGCGGGTGGATCATGGACCCCTTGGGCCGAACCTCAGATGGAACGCTTTGGGTTGGGCCTGACCGCGATGTTCATTGTGGCACTGGTCCCGATCTGGTTCTGGCGAAATATGTCGGTTCTGGCTTATCTGGCCTCGATCGCTCTACTTGTGGTGGTCGAGTTGTTCGGAACAGTTGGCATGGGCGCGCAACGCTGGATCGACCTGGGGTTCATGCGCCTGCAGCCATCAGAGGTGATGAAAGTAGCACTGGTGATGGTGCTTGCGGCCTATTACGACTGGCTCCCATCGCATAAAACGTCACACCCCCTTTGGGTTCTGATCCCTGTCATCCTGATCCTGATCCCAACCTTCATGGTGTTGCGCCAGCCGGATCTCGGCACCTCGATCCTGCTGCTGGCGGCGGGGGGAGGCCTGATGTTTCTGGCCGGCGTTCACTGGGCCTATTTCGCTGCGGTTATTGCCGCAGGTGTCGGTCTGATCGCCACGGTCTTCAACAGCCGCGGAACCGAGTGGCAGTTGCTCAAGGATTACCAGTTCCGCCGCATCGACACCTTCCTTGATCCCTCCACCGATCCGCTGGGCGCGGGGTATCACATCACCCAATCCAAGATCGCGCTGGGGTCCGGAGGCTGGAACGGGCGCGGGTTCATGCAGGGCACACAATCGCGCCTGAACTTCCTGCCCGAGAAACACACAGATTTCATCTTTACGACGCTGGCCGAAGAATTCGGATTTGTCGGCGGCATCACCCTGCTGGTTCTCTATGGGCTGATCCTGATCTTCTGCCTGGTTACGGCCCTGACAACCAAGGACAGGTTTTCCTCTTTGGTCACGCTGGGTATCGCACTGAACTTCTTCCTATTCTTTGCCGTGAACATGTCGATGGTCATGGGCTTGGCCCCAGTCGTAGGAGTTCCCCTGCCGATGGTCAGCTATGGCGGTTCGGCCATGCTGGTTTTGATGGCAGCTTTCGGCATCGTCCAAAGTGCCCATATTCACCGCCCCCGCTGATCCGAAAGGCCCGTTATGACTGCAAACATCCTGTTCTCGGCACGCCCCGAACTATGGCCCGTGTATCAACCCTTGATGACACAGTACCTGACTAATGCCGGGGTCGTGTTTCAGCTAGGCACCACGTTTGAACCAGATCAGGTGGATTACGTCGTCTATGCGCCCAATAGCGGCTTACGGGATTTTGCACCTTACACCCGCCTCAAGGCCGTGCTCAGCCTATGGGCTGGGATCGAAAGCATCGTCGAGAATGACACTCTGACTGTGCCGCTGGCGCGAATGGTGGACCACGGGTTGACGCAGGGAATGACCGAATGGGTCGTCGGTCACGTGCTGCGCTATCATCTGGGTATGGACCGGCACATCACGGTTCAGGATGGGGTTTGGGCCCCAGATCCACCACCGCTGGCCTCGGACAGAACCGTCTGCATCCTGGGCCTTGGCGCATTGGGAGAGGCCGCAGCCCGCGCGCTGTCGACACTGAATTTCAACGTTACCGGCTGGAGCCGCTCGGCCAAGGCCATCCCCGGGGTCACCTGCTTTCACGGTGAGGATGGGTTGCGTGCGGCACTGACACAGGCCGAGATCGCGGTTTTATTGCTGCCCGATACGCCTGCCACGGAAAACACACTGAACGCCGAAACCCTGTCGCTGATGCCTAAGGGTGCGCATATCATCAACCCGGGCCGAGGACCGCTGATCGACGATCACGCCTTGCTGGCAGCTCTGGATACGGGCCAGATCGGTCACGCAACGCTGGATGTTTTCCGGGTCGAGCCGCTGCCTGCGAGCCACCCGTATTGGACGCATCCAAACGTCACGGTGACGCCTCACATTGCCTCTGAAACCCGCCCCGTTACATCGGCGCAGGTGATCTGTGAAAATATTCGCAGAGGTGAGGCGGGCGAGCCTTTCCTGCACCTCGTTGACCGCGAATTGGGATATTAGGCTGCGATAAGGCCGCGCCCCTTCAGCAGGGCCTCAACCCCCGGCAAACGACCGCGGAAGGCCAGATATAGTTCTTCGGCTTCGCGGGAACCGCCGGTGGACAGGATATTTTCCTCAAGCGCTTTTGCGCGTTCGGAATCAAAGGCGCCCCCCGCCTCTTCGAACGCGGCGAAGGCGTCAGCATCCATGACCTCGGACCACATATAGCTGTAATAGCCAGCGCTATAGCCGTCACCAGCAAACACATGCGCAAAATGCGGCGTGGCATGGCGCATCCCGATTGCCGCGGGCATTCCCAGATCCGCCAGAACTTCTGTCTGTCTCGCCATCGGCTCGTCGGGCGCTGCGCCCTCATGAAAGGCCAGATCAACCAGCGCCGAGGCCACATATTCTACAGTCTGGAACCCCTGATCGAAATTGGCGGCCTTGAGCACTTTCTTTAGCATCTCCTGCGGCATCGGCGCGCCGGTTTCGGCATGAGTGGCGAATTCGGCCAGAACCTCTGGGACTTCAAGCCAGTGTTCGTATAGCTGGCTGGGCAGCTCGACAAAGTCGCGCGCAACGGAGGTGCCCGAGATGCTTTCATAGGTCACGTTCGACAGCATCTGGTGCAACGCATGGCCGAATTCATGGAACAAAGTCCGAGCGTCGTCATAAGACAGCAGCGCCGGATCACCCTTGGCGAAATTACAGACGTTGATCACGACCGGAGCCTGCACCTTGGGAAACTTTGCCTGCCCGCGCATCGCGCTGCACCAAGCGCCTGACCGTTTGGAGCCGCGTGCAAAGTAATCCCCAATGAACACCGCGATATGTTGCCCGTTCCGTGTCACCTCCCAGGCCCGGCAGTCCGGATGGTACAGCGGTATGTCCAACTGCTTGAATTCCAGCCCGAACAAACGGTTCGCGCAGGCAAAAGAGGCCTCGATCATGCGATCCAACTGCAGGTACGGTTTCAGCGCCGCCTCATCGAGATCGTGTTCAGCCTTGCGGCGTTTCTCGGCGTAGTAACGCCAGTCCCACGCTTCCAAGGGCCCATTGACCCCATCATTCTGCATCATCTGCGTCAGGATTTCGGCATCAGCATTGGCGCGCGTTTTGGCAGGCTCCCAAACCTGCATCAGCAGATCACGGACGCGGTCGGGCGTGCGGGCCATTTCGGTTTCCAGTTTGAAATCGGCAAAGCTTTCATAGCCCAGCAGCTTTGCACGTTCCTGACGCAACTGCAGGATTTCGGCGGCAATTTCCCGGTTGTCAGTCTCGCCGCCATTTGCCCCCCGGGCAGTCCATGCGCGATAGGCTTTCTGGCGCAAAGCCCGGCGCGGTGAAAACTGCAGAAACGGTACGATCAGTGACCGGGACAGGGTGACAACCGGTCCTTTTGCACCCTTTTCCTCACCCGCTGCCCGGGCAGAATTGACCACAAAATCAGGAAGCCCCTGTAGGTCATCTTCGGACAATTCCATGAACCAATCGCGCTCATCGGCAAGAAGGTTCTGGGTGAAGGACGTCCCCAGTGAGGCAAGCCGCGCTTTGATCTCTTGCATCCGCGTGTCTTCGTTTCCCTCAAGCGCCGCACCAGCGCGCACAAACCCGCGATGCGACAGCATCAGAACGCGTGCCTGCTCATCCGTCAGGCCCAGTTCATCCTTGCGCGCCCACAGGTCGGCGACCCGCTGAAACAACGCCTTGTTGGACGAAATCCCCGAGAAATGCGCGGCCAGCTTGGGTGAAAATTCGCGCTGCAACTCCTCACGCAAGGGATTGCTGTCTGCGCCCGCGACCGTGAAGAATACAGACAGAACCTTGTCCATCATCTCTCCTGCAGCTTCCAGCGCTTCGACCGTGTTGGCAAAAGTCGGGGCCTCCGGGTTAGAGGCAATCGCGCCAATCTCAGCGTTATGGGCCTGCATGGCCGCGTCCAGGGCCGGGGCGAAATCCGTGTCGGATATCGTGTCGAACGGTGCAATTTCGAACGCGCTGGTCCAGGCGGACAGAATCGGGTTGGTCATTGAAGTCTCCTTTGTCCCCTACCTAAGAACGACGGCGCGTTCGATCCAGAGCAGGGGGGTTATCCTTTGCCACAAACGGGGCAATCTGCACGGCGAGGCAGTGTAATCTTGCGGCTTTCGCCATAGAGAGCGTCGTAAATCAGCATCTCACCCCTCAGTGCCAGACCCGCCCCGGTGATCACCTTGATCGCCTCAACAGCCATCATCGAACCGACGACGCCAGGCAAGGGGCCGATCACCCCAGCCTCGGCGCAGGACGGGGCCAGACCTGGAGCCGGAGCCTCGGGGAAAATGCACTGATAACAAGGCGCATCGTTGGCCGGGTCGAAAACGCTGAGCTGGCCTTCCCATTGCGACAGAGCCCCCGAAATCAGCGGCTTGCCCAACGCGACCGCCGTGCGATTGGCCAAATAGCGCGTGTCGAAATTATCAGTTCCGTCCAGGATGACGTCAAAATCGGAAAATAGCTCGGTGGCGACCTCTTCGGTCAGTCGGCGGTGATAGGGCAGAACAACCACATTCGGGTTTTGCGCCAGCATGGCCTGCTGGGCCGAAAAAACCTTGGGCATGCCGATATCCGCATCCTGGTGGATCACCTGACGCTGAAGATTGGCGTTCTCAACCTCATCATCATCAATCACCCCGATCGTGCCGACCCCGGCCGCAGCCAGATACTGCAAAGCGGGCGCCCCAAGCCCCCCGGCGCCGATCACAAGCACGCGGGCCTGCTTCATCTTTTTCTGCCCTGGCCCACCAATTTCGCGCAACACGATATGGCGGGCATAGCGGTCAAGCTCGGTCTCGGAGAATTTGTCTGAGGGCATGGCTGGCTCCTTGTTCGAGGCCGGCGCCGCGCGTTTTCGCAGCGCTTTCAGTCCCTTTCCATAGATCAGAACCAGAACCGCCGTACCAACCAAAATCAACCAGGTCGCAGCAGAACCACCCGTGGCCTGACGCAGGGGGTTACCAAGGGGCAAAACCAGCTGTGCCGAGATTACCCCCAGCAACAACACCCCAACCGAAATCATCCGTGCATTGCGTGACACGCCGGCCAGATAGCCGAGCCCCCAAAGCGCTGCGGCGATGATCAGGACAAGTAACATCAGCCGCGCCCGGTCGAACCGAACCCGCCTGCACCGCGGTCAGTATCGCTGAGCGTATCCGTGGCCTCAAATGACGCCTGCACCACCGGGGCGACGACCAGTTGGGCGATACGTTCCCCATGTGTGATTTCAAAGCTCTCCTGCCCAGCGTTCAACAGGATCACCCCCAGAGGGCCGCGATAGTCGCTGTCGATCGTACCCGGCGTATTGGGCAGCGTGATCCCGTATTTCAGCGCAAGGCCCGAGCGGGGCCGGACCTGCACCTCATACCCATTTGGGATTTCAATCCGCAGTCCGGTGGGAACCAGAGCCCGTTGACCGGGCAGCAGCGTGACCGGCGTCTTGTCCGGCAAGTTTGCACGCACATCCGCACCTGCCGCTCCGGTGGTTTCATAAGATGGCAAGGGCACCGAAGGGTCGGCCCCGTCCTCACGGATCACACGAATTGCTACCATCGGATATCCTCTTGTCTAACCGGCCAACGCGTCGGAAATCTTGCGTGCCAGTTTTTCGGCCACTGCGTCTTTGCCCATGCGTGGCCATTCCTCGGCCCCATCGTCGGAAATCAGGATCACCGCGTTTTCGGCCCCCCCCATGATCCCGGTCCCCGGGCTGACATCATTCGCAATGATCCAGTCGCACCCTTTGCGGTCGCGTTTGGCGGTCGCATGTTCGATCACATTGTCCGTTTCCGCGGCAAAGCCAACAACTAGCGCGGGGCGTCCATCGTCCAGCTTGGCGACCCGCTTCAGAATGTCCGGGTTTTCAGCAAAATCCAGCGCCGGAAGACCGTCGCGTGTCTTTTTCAGCTTGCGGTCCGACGCGCTGGCCACCCGCCAATCCGCCACGGCGGCGGCAAATACCCCGGCATCGACAGGCAAGGCTGAATCCACCGCGTCTGACATCTGCTGGGCTGTTTCAACCCGCACAACCTCGACCCCATCGGGTGCAGGAACCTCGGCAGGTCCGGTTACAAACACAACCTCTGCACCCAACGCAGACAGAGCACGTGCAATCGCTGTGCCCTGCGCCCCGGATGAGCGGTTCGCGATATAGCGGACCGGGTCAATCGGCTCGTGCGTGGGACCCGAGGTCACAAGAATGCGTTTACCGCTGAGCGGTCCGCCGCCCAGCGATGCCTCAACCGCGGCGACGATCTCAAGCGGTTCCGACATGCGGCCCGGACCAAATTCGCCACAGGCCATGTCGCCTTCGTTCGGCCCGACAAAACGAATGCCGTCCGCCTGCAACTGTTCAAAATTACGACGCATCGCCGGGTGATCCCACATACGGACATTCATCGCAGGCGCACACAGAACCGGTGTGTCAGTCGCCATCAATAGGGTCGAGGCCAGATCATTCGCCAACCCACCTGCCATTTTGCCCATTAAATCCGCAGTCGCCGGAGCGACTACGACAAGATCCGCAGATCGGGACAGCTGGATATGCCCCATCTCGGCCTCATCGGTCAGATCGAACAGATCGCGATAGGCCTTCTCGCCGGCCAGCGCGGCAACAGACAGAGGTGTCACGAATTCTTCTGCTGCGCGGGTCAGGACCGGCGTAACGGCGGCGTCGCGTTCCTTCAGTCGCCGGATCAGATCCAGTGACTTATAGGCAGCAATACCGCCACCAATGATCAGCAGAATCCGTTTCGATGCCAGCATGTTGTGCCCTTCCCGTCTCGGTCGGCCCCGACATTAGGCAAGCGCGCCCGACAGTTCCAGCGGTTAATTCTGCGGTTGAAAGGCCAGGCAGGGGTCTTCTCGGTCCGCGGTCGGGCTGTCGATGACTGCATCATAGTCCCCTTGGATCGTACCGTCTTCAGACTGACCCAGGACATACACTTTAAGACCCGGACGCAGACGCGACAGGAATGTCGGAATACCGCGGTCCTTTCGTGCGTGGCCATTTCCGGTGATAACTGCAACCGGGCCACCGGTTTCGACAACGGCACGCAATATGGCCCGTGCCAGCACCGCATCGCGCAACCTTTGGATCGCAACCAGCTGCGGCAGAGCGCTTTCCGGCAGCGCATCGCAATGCGCCGCCATCTGGTCAGCCTCGCGCGCCGCCTGTTCCGCCTTTGACAGAGGTACGGTCAACCCAAATCGCGCTGCGTCAGCGCCTAGCGCAGTTGCAGCGCCACGTTCCATCGCTGTACGCGCTGCCTTACGCGGGACCATTGCGCCATAGACCGGCGCATCCGTGGCCTGAAAGATCGGGTAATACAGGCTGAGAGGGGGCCAGCCGGATTCCGCCCAACGCAGGATGCGTGACAGTTCTTCGGGATCGGACGCCGCTTTTTGCGCCAGGCGCTGCGCGCCTTCCTCGGTGACCATTTCCCAGACTACAGCGGAGGGGTCGATCAATGTAATCGCCTGTTCCTGAACCAGATGATGGTGGGGATTGTCATGGGTTTCGCCCAGCAAAACAACGTCTGCCATTCGCATCGCTGCCGCGACATCGTCAGGGATCAGGTCATCGGCATGACCGGACCCAGCCATAACCATCAGCGTACACATCAGAATCGCAATCTGTTTCATGCGATGAAGTGTTGCACCTCGCGCGATTGAGCTTCAAGGTTCTTACGCATTTTTACAAAAGCCGCGGCTTCAAGCTGACGCACCCTCTCTTTCGACAGGCCCAGTTCCTGACCCAGACTTTCCAGTGTGCGCACCGGTTCGCGCAGCTTGCGTTCACGCACGATGAAGCGCTCTCGGTCGTTGAGGGCCTGCATCGCCATCACCAACCATTCGCGCAACTGTTCGGTGTCGTGCTTGTTTTCAACGGTTTCAGCGGCCTGTGCCCGGTCATCCTCTAACGCGTCGATCCATTCGCGCCCGTCTTCATCCGTAGATTGCACAGCGTTCAACGAGAAATCCGACCCTGCCAGCCGGCCTTGCATCATCTCAACGTCGCGCAACGGAACACCGATCTCGGCTGCTATCATCTGGTGCAACTGGTGACGGTCCAGCGCCATTCCATCAGTGGCCGCTTCGCGTTCAAGCCGGGCCTGGACGCGACGCATGTTGAAAAACAGGGTTTTCTGGGCAGAGGTGGACCCGGTCCGAACCATTGACCAGTTTCGCATTACATAGTCCTGGATACTCGCCTTGATCCACCAGACGGCATAGGTCGAGAACCGAACCCCGCGATCCGGGTCAAATTTGTCAGCGGCCTTCATCAGACCCAATCCGGCCTCTTGGATCAGATCGTTCATCGGCGCGCCATAACGTTTGAACTTGGCCGCCATCGAAATTGCCAGTCGCATATAGGCAGTGATTAACCGGTGCAGCGCCTTTTCATCGCGCTGGTCGCGCCAGGCATAGGCCAGCTTCAACTCGGTTTCTGCATCCAGTAACTCGGCCTTCATCGCCCTGCGCGACATCGAGAAATCGTTTGCGCTGTCCAGTGCCATGGAAATCTCCCTTTTTCGCTGGCGCGGCCCGGGCTTGCCTTGCCGACCCATGGTCGATACGCAGAACAACACCAGGTGGATCACTTAAAAGGTAATGATCGTGGGTTCGGATTTAACCTTTGTGCTGGGCGGAGCAGCCTCAGGCAAGTCGGCATTCGCCGAGCAACTTGTTGTTTTATCACGGAAAAGCCGCGTTTATCTGGCTACATCACAAGTGTTTGATGATGAGATGCGCGATAAGGTTAAGCGCCATGTTTCACAGCGCGGCAGCGGTTGGGAAACGATCGAGACCCCCCTGGACCTTGGCGCAACGCTGGCCGAGCTGACCCCGGATCAGATCTGTCTGATAGATTGTGCTACCATGTGGCTAACCAATCACCTGCTGGCGGAACACGACCTGCAGCAGGCCCAGACAGCACTGATTGATGCGTTACGAGACTGTCCTGCCCCGGTCGTCATCGTCTCGAACGAGGTTGGCCACGGGATCGTCCCGGGCAACGCCCTGTCTCGCCAATTCCGCGAGGCGCAAGGCCGCCTGAACATCGCGCTCGCCGCGCAGGCTGATCTGGTGGTTCAGGTCACCGCCGGGCTTCCTGTGGTGTTGAAAGGGCAACTGCCATGACGCGTCTGCATCTAGTCAGGCACGGTCCGACCCATGCCAAAACCATGGTCGGCTGGTCCAATCTGCCTGCTGACCTAAGCGACCACGCCGCCATTGGCCGGCTAAAAAGCTACTTGCCGGCCAACGGGTTGTTGATCTCATCCGACCTGTGCCGTGCCGTTGACACGGCTTCGGCGGTACAGGGCACCCGGCACCGCCTGCCCCACCACCCCGACCTGCGAGAGATCAATTTTGGCAGTTGGGAATTGCGCGGGTTCGAGGAAATCGAGGCCGAAGACCCCGAACTAACCTTCGCCTACTGGGACAATCCCGGTGAAGTTCGCCCGCCAAACGGCGAAAGCTGGAATGAAGTCCGAGCCCGCGTCAACGCGGTTATTGACAGGTTGATTGGCGATCACACCGGCCAGGACCTGATCATTGTTGCCCATTTCGGCGTCATCCTGACACAGGTCCAGCGTGCCATGGATGTGGACGCGCAAGAGGCTTTCGGCCACCGGATCGACAATCTTTCCGTGACTGAGATTACTCATCACGGCGACGGTTGGTCGGTCGGTCGGATCAATCACTGCCCGTGATCAGGCCGCGCACAAATCTCTGTTTTACGGATTGAATAGCTTGAGTCATCCTAGACCCATGACCTATGATTTGTTTATCGGAGACCGCCTGTTTTCCAGTTGGTCCTTGCGTGGTTGGTTGATGCTGGAAAAGTTCGACCTGCCCTATCGAAACCACATGATCGGCCTTTATTCAGGCACTATGGCCGAGGATATTAAACCCCTGTTCCCGGCGCGTCTGGTGCCTGCTCTGCGCCTGCCAGACGGAACTGTGGTTGGTGAAAGCCTTGCCATGGCCGAGACCTTGGCTGAGCGCCACCCACAGGTCGGATTGTGGCCCTCTGACGCGGCTGCCCGCGCCACTGCACGGTGGCTTTGCACCGAGATGGTGGCCGGGTTTTCAGCCCTCCGCGGGGAATGCGCGATGCAGCTGCTTCATAGTTGGAAGGGTTTCGAACCGGCGGCCGAAACGCTTGCTGACCTGCGCCGGATCGAAACCCTTTGGGATCATGCGCGCCAAGTGTCTGGGGCGAACACCGGCCCTTTGTTCGGTACATATTCTTTGGTGGATGTGTTTTACACGCCCGTTGCCGCGCGGATCATCGGTTATGGGCTACCTGTTTCGGACGCCAACCGGGACTATTGCCTGACCCTCCTGTCGGATCCGGTTGTCAGGCAGTGGCGTGCGATGGGTCTGACAGTCCAGTACGACCCTTTCCCGTATTCGCTGGACCTTCAATCGGATCCCTGGCCAATCGGCGGGGCATCGTCTGCTGTGGCCGCCCAGAGCGGTCCCTCGGTCAACCAGACCTGCCCCTATTCCGGAGAGCCCGTCACAGATTTTCTGGACCTGGACGGTCAGCGCTGGGGATTCTGCAATCGGTTCTGCCGCGACAAAACCCTCGCCGATCCGGAGGCATGGCCGAAATTCACTCAGATGGTCAGCGCCGTTAACGATTCCTAAACCGGCGGCGTGCCAGTAACGACCTGTTAACCAAGCAGGTCGTTCATGGTCGCTCGTTCTCATACAGTCGCCTTTCAAGGTGTCGACGCCCGCCCGGTCGAGGTGCAATGCGCGGTTTCACCGGGGTTGCCTGCCTTTTCCATCGTCGGCCTGCCCGACAAAGCAGTTTCAGAGGCCCGCGATCGCGTCCGAAGCGCGCTAAGCTCGATGGCCATTGCCCTGCCGTCAAAGCGTATCACCATCAACCTATCCCCCGCTGACCTGCCCAAAGAAGGCAGCCATTTCGACCTGCCCATTGCGGTGGCTCTGCTGTCAGCCCTGGAAATCATTCCCAAGGACGCGGCTGAAGGGGCCGTTTCACTGGGGGAATTGTCACTGGACGGGTCTCTTGTGCCTGTTGTCGGGGCGCTTCCTGCCGCGATGACCGCCGCGGCCGAGGACCGAACCCTGCTGTGCCCTCGGGCCTCCAGCGCCGAGGCGGCTTGGGTTGACGCTACTCAGGTGATCGGCGCTGAATCTTTGGGCGATGTTGTCCGCCACTTCTCGGGCCAAGCCCCTTTGCCCGCTGCCCTGCCCGGCGAGGTCAACCTTTCCCCCAGCACCCGCGACCTGCGCGATGTCAAAGGGCAGGAGCGGGCGAAACGCGCGTTGGAGATTGCCGCCGCAGGGCGGCACCACCTGATGATGATCGGCACGCCGGGGTCCGGGAAATCCATGCTGGCCGCGCGCCTGCCGGGGATATTGCCGCCGCTGACACCGACCGAGGCGCTTGAAACCTCGATGATCCAATCCCTGTGCGGCCTGCTTGACGAAGGCGGCATCAGCCGCACCAGACCATTTCGCGAGCCGCATCATACGGCATCGATGGCGGCCATTGTTGGTGGAGGGAAAGGAGCCAAACCAGGAGAAATCTCATTGGCCCATAACGGGGTTTTGTTCATGGATGAATTTCCCGAATTCCCACGAACCGTTCTGGAAACCCTGCGCCAACCCATCGAAACCGGAGAAGTCATGATTGCACGTGCCAATGCGCATGTGAAATATCCCTGCCGCTTTATGCTGGTTGCCGCCGCCAACCCCTGCAAATGCGGCTACCTGACAGATCCGGCGCGGGCCTGCTCGCGTGCGCCGGTCTGCGGCGAGGATTATCTGGGGCGCATATCAGGCCCGCTGATAGATCGGTTCGACCTGAGGATCGAGGTGCCTCCGGTCGGGTTCACCGACCTTGACCTGCCTCCATCCGGGGACAGTTCGGCCACGGTTGCCGCGCGTGTCGAGCAGACGCGTGCGGTTCAAGCGCAAAGATACACTGGAACGTCCGCGCGCCAGAATGCGGATGTTGAGGGCAATGTGCTGGAAGAAATCGCCGCGCCGGATGCCGAAGGAAAAGAGCTGCTGTTGAAAGCGGCCGAGAAATTTGGTTTGTCAGCGCGCGCCTTTCACCGCATCTTGCGGGTCGCGCGCACCATCGCCGATCTGGACGGCGCATCAGATGTCCGAAGACCCCATGTGGCCGAGGCGCTGAGCTTTCGCATCAGCGCCAATATTGCATCTTAAAGCCTGGCTTCGATGGCCTGCCAAATCTTTTCTGCGATGTTCACGCCATCAAACCGTTCCAATTCCTGAATTCCGGTTGGCGAAGTCACGTTGATCTCGGTCAGGTAATCGCCGATTACATCGATACCAACAAAAACCTGCCCTTTTTCCTTCAACAAAGGTCCAATGGCTGCGCAAATCTCAAGATCGCGATCCGTCAGACCAACCTTTTCGGGCCGTCCCCCCACATGCATGTTGGATCGTGTTTCACCTTTGGCGGGAACACGGTTGATTGCACCCACAGCCTGACCGTCCACCAGAATGACCCGTTTGTCGCCATTGCTGACATCGGGCAGGAATTTCTGAACGATCAGAGGTTCGCGCGAAAACCCGGTGAACAATTCGTGCAAAGATGTCAGGTTCCGGTCGTTGCCATCCAACCGGAACACCCCCGCACCGCCATTTCCATAAAGCGGTTTCAGGATAATATCGCCGTGCTTTTCTTTGAACGCCTTAATCGTCTGCAGATCGCGGGCGATGGTTGTCGGTGGCGTCAGATCAGGGAAATCCAGCACCAGGAGTTTTTCGGGATAGTTCCGAACCCAGAATGGATCATTTACCACCAGCGCCTGTCCCTTAAGCCGGTCCAGCAGGTGGGTGGAAGTGATATAGTGCATGTCAAACGGGGGATCCTGACGCAGCCAGACCACGTCGAACTCGGTCAGATCAACCTCGCGCTCGGGCCCCAATTCTGCCGGGTTTCCAGCCACGCGCTGCACCGTCATATCGTGGCCGCGGGCCGTGATCCGGCCCTCCTGATAAGCCAGTTTGTCAGGGCTGTAGAAGAACAGCGTATGCCCGCGCGCCTGTGCCTCTTCGGCCAGACGGAATGAGCTGTCGGCATTGATATCCACGGCCCCGATCGGGTCCATCTGAAAGGCAATTTTCATGGCGTGTCCCTCAGTTTCACGCCAGATACATGGCCCAGCCAGGCCGGGGGTTCAATGGGGTCAGACCTGATCAAAGGCGTTTTCGATGATTTGCACCGCGCCGAACGCATCCACCAAAGCCGCATCAAACCGAACATTTGTCAGCTGGCCGTTGGGTTCCCCTTCCAGAAATTGGGCAGCCGAGGCACAGATACGGTCCATCTGGCGCCGTTTGATCCGGGCAGCAGCCATCTCAAAGCTTGTGCTTTTCTTGACCTCGACGAAAACCAATCCATCGCCGTTGCGGACGATCAGATCAATCTCGCCCCCTGCCCCGCGCCAACGGCGATGTGCTATGGAATATCCCCGCCGCTCGTAATCTGCCGCAACCTGCTGTTCCGCCGCCTGACCCGCATGATAAGAAACCGAACTTCGGACAGTGCTGCGTGAGGTCATCTTACCTTTTCCCGAGTTTCAGCGCCTTCTGATAGATCGGTCGACGCGGCAGTTTATACATCTGCGACACCAAATCCGCCGCATCGCGTACTGAATGAGTTTCCAGGGCGCGTATCAAAGCCTCTTCTATGTCTGAATCGTTAACAGTTTCCGAAGCGCCACGGTCTACCAGCAGAACAATTTCGCCTTTGACCGTCTGACTCGCCAATTCTTCTGCCAGCTCTGCCAGCGACCCGCGCCGAACTTCTTCGAATTTCTTGGTTAATTCGCGGCACATCGCGGCCTGCCTGTTTTCCCCTAGAACCTCGGCCAGATCCGACAGACAGGACGCCACACGTTTCGGAGATTCATAAAATACCAACGTCCCAGGCACATCTCGCAGCGTCTCGATCCGCGTCCGGCGCGCGCCTGAGGCATTGGGCAAAAACCCCGCAAAGAAAAAGGCATCCGTCGGTAAACCGGCCAGCGTCAGCGCCATCAGCGCGGCGGACGGCCCCGGCGCGCAGGTGACAGTATGCCCCGCCTCGGCCGCCTGTCGTCCCAGATCATATCCCGGGTCCGCGATCAGAGGCATTCCGGCCTCAGACGCATAGGCCACCGATTTCCCCTCAGCCAGCGCGTCCAGGATTTTGCCGCGGGCGCCTGCACCGCTGTGATCGTGATAGGCAAGAATGCGGCGCCCCTCGAGAGGAACGCCGTGAATCTCCATCAACCGGCGCAGGCTGCGCGTGTCTTCGGCGGCGATCATATCCGCCGACGCCAACACGTCTAGCGCCCTGAGTGTAATGTCGCGCGCCGCCCCGATCGGAGTGGCAACAAAATACAGGCCCGTGCCCAATTTGACTTTTTGAAAATTCAAAGCTGGACCCTCACAGCGTGACGTCTATTATCGCGGCGCAAATAATGGCAGCATCCCAAGCCGCCGGATCAGGGAGTTTTCATTTAGATGTTTACCGTTTGCAAGCCCGTTCGCAAGTTGGCGCGTGCAGCCGCCGTCTTGGCCACCGCGACCATTCTGACGGCGTGTGACGTCAGCAGTATCGGCGGAGGCCCGTCGATCAACACTTCAAAACCTGTACCGGTTGCTTTGCTGGTTCCGGCTGGATCTGGAAATTCCGGGGACGCTGAACTGGCGCGCAGCCTTGAAAACGCAGCCCGCCTGGCGATGTCCGATCTGCAGAATGTACAGATTGATTTGCGGGTCTACGACACCCGGGGCAATTCGGGTACCGCCGCAACAGTCGCGCAGCAAGCCGTGGCAGACGGTGCAAAGATAATCATCGGTCCGGTCTACGCCCAGGCGGCAAACTCAGCTGGTCTTGCGGTACTGAACAACAAGGTCAACCTGCTGTCGTTTTCGAACAATACCAGCATCGCAGGCGGCAATGTCTTCGTGCTCGGCCCCACTTTTGAAAACACCGCCAACCGGTTGGTCAACTATGCCGGTTCGCGCGGCAAGACCGGAACGGTCATCGTGCATAGCAACGATGCCGCAGGGCGGCTTGGACAATCGGCTATCGCAACCGCGCTGAGCAACAGCCGAGTGGGTAATGCAGGCACGGTCGGCTATGACCGCTCTCAGCAAGGGGTCATCAACTCGGTGCCGACAATCAAGGCTACTGTAGCGTCCTCGGGGGCGGATTCGATCTTTCTGACTTCGACCACAGCAGGGGCGTTGCCGCTGTATTCCCAGCTTCTACCAGAAGCAGGCGTTTCCCCGGCAACCACGCAATATATGGGCCTGACCCGCTGGGACATCCCGGCCCAGACACTGGAACTGCCAGGCGTTCAGGGTGGCTGGTTCGCATTGCCGGACCCATCCAAGGCACAGGCTTATCGTCAGCGGTACAACAACACCTATGGCGAGGCACCACATCCGATCAGTGGCCTAGCCTATGATGGCATAGCCGCGATTGCTGCCTTGGTCAGCCAGGGCAAATCCGACGCTCTGACCGCATCTGCCCTAACTCAGAACGCCGGTTTTCAGGGCGTTGGCGGTATCTTCCGTCTGCGACCCAACGGTACGAATGAACGTGGTCTGGCCATTGCCACGATCCAGAACAAACAGGTGGTTGTGATTGACCCTGCCCCCCAAAGCTTCTCTGGCGCCGGATTCTGATCGGCTGGCTCTGACACTCATCCCAAGGGGTGACCTGATTTGCCAGCCCGAAGAAATCTTTGACAGCGCAGCCGTTATGGCACAGCTGTCAGAGGCCTTCGACAAGACATCTGATAACGCCGAAAGGCGCGGCGAAACCGTGCGGATTTTGCGCAACGTCCAGAAATCCGGTCGTCAGGCAATCGCCGATGCCTTTGTCCGCGATCCATTTGACGCGCGGCGGCTGACCCATTCCTATACCTACCTGACCGACGGGCTGGTCTGCACCGCGATGCAAGTGGCCAGTCGCGAGCTTCACCCGCTGGCCACGCCGACACAGGGAGAAAAAATGGCCGTGCTGGCAGTGGGCGGCTATGGGCGCGGGGAAATGGCCCCGTCCTCGGATGTCGATCTGCTGTTTCTGACCCCCTACAAAATCACTGCCTGGGCAGAGAGTGTGATCGAATCCATGTTGTATATCCTGTGGGATCTGCGGCTGAAGGTCGGGCATTCTTCGCGCACCATCAAGGATTGCCTGCGCCTGGGATCCGAGGATTTCACCATTCGCACCGCGATGTTGGAACAGCGCTATTTGGCTGGCGACGCCGATCTGGCAAATGAGTTGGAAACGCGCCTGAAAGACGATCTGTTCAAAGGCACTGAGCGCCAGTTCATCGAGGCCAAGCTGCAGGAACGCGACGCGCGCCATCTGAAACAGGGCGAGCGGTATATGGTCGAGCCCAACGTAAAAGAGGGCAAAGGCGGATTGCGCGACCTGCAATCGCTCTACTGGATTGCCAAATATATTTACGGCGTTCAGGACGTGGCCGAGTTGGTACCGCTGGGTCTGTTCACCCCCGAGGAATTCAGCACTTTTGTGGAAGCCGAGGATTTCCTGTGGGCCGTTCGCTCGCATTTGCATCTGGTGACCGGGCGCGCAACCGAACAACTGTCCTTTGACATGCAGGTCGAGGTTGCTTCCCGTATGGGATACGAAGACCGGGCCGGTCGTCGGGCGGTCGAAGTGTTTATGCAGCGCTATTTCCGCGAGGCCACGAAGGTTGGCGAGCTGACGCGCATCTTCCTGACCAAACTCGAGGCGACGCATATGAAAGGCGCGCCTCTGCTAGAGCGTATTTTCCGCCGCCGCCCCAGGATCAAAGCCGGATATAAAGTCGTCCATGGACGTCTGGATGTAGCCGACCCGAACAAGTTTCTGGCGGACAAGCTGAACCTTCTGCGCCTGTTCGAGGAAGGTCTGCGCACCGGCATGCTGATCCACCCGGACGCGATGCGGCTGGTCAGCGCCAACCTGAACCTGATTGATGACGACATGCGCGAAGACAAAGAGGCGCGGCGCATCTTTCTCGACCTGATGCTGAAACACGGCAACCCGGAACGCGCCCTGCGCCGCATGAACGAACTGGGGGTGCTGTCGGCCTTTCTGCCCGAGTTCGAACACATCGTGGCGATGATGCAGTTCAACATGTACCACAGCTATACGGTGGATGAGCACACCATTCAGTGCATCGTCAATCTGGCCCAGATTGAACGCGGAGAGTTGGGGGAATCCCTGCCGCTGGCGTCTTCAATCCTGGAGGGCGGGGTCAATCGCAAGGTTCTGTATGTTGCCCTGCTGATCCATGACATTGCTAAGGGGCGACCCGAGGATCATTCGATTTTGGGCGCACAGATGGCCCGAAAGATTGCACCTCGGCTGGGTCTGAACAAATCGGATTCAGAAACCGTGGAATGGTTGGTGCGGTATCACTTGTTGATGTCGGACATGGCGCAGAAACGCGATATTTCCGACCCGCGCACGGTGCGCGACTTTGCCAAGGCCGTGAAAACGGTCAAAAGGTTGGACCTACTGACCGTGTTGACCGTCTGCGACATTCGCGGCGTTGGACCCAACACCTGGAACAACTGGAAAGCCACCCTGCTACGCGCGCTGCATGCAGAAACCAAGCGCGCGCTTGAGACCGGGATGGAAGACCTCAACCGTGCCAATCGCGGTGCCGGTGCCAAAAAGGCGTTGCGGGCCGAGCTGGCGGAATGGACCAAAGCCGCCCTCAAAACCGAGACGGGTCGGCACTATGACCCCTATTGGCAGGGCCTGAACCTTTCGACCCATGTAGAATTTGCCGAGATGCTGAAAGAGCTGGACCGCAGCGGTGATGCTGGCGCGATGGAAATCCGTCTGCACCCGGATGAAGACCGCGATGCGACGCGGGCCTGCTTTGCCATGGGTGATCACCCCGGCATTTTTGCCCGTATCGCAGGCGCTTTGGCGCTGGTCGGGGCTAATGTGGTTGATGCGCGCAGTTACACCACCAAAGACGGCTATGTCACCGATGCGTTCTGGATTCAGGACGCCGATGGCCACCCGTTCGAGGCCAGCCGCTTGCCGCGCCTGACACAGATGATCCACAAGACCCTGAAAGGCGAGGTCGTGGCGCGGGATGCCCTTAAATCACGCGACAAGATCAAGAAACGCGAACGGGCCTTTAACGTGCCGACCCATATCATCTTCGACAATGACGGGTCCGAGATCTACACGATCATCGAGGTCGATACCCGGGACAGGCCCGGCCTGCTTTATGATCTGACACGAACGCTTGCTGCCGCCAATGTCTATATCGCCAATGCGGTGATCGCGACTTATGGCGAACAAGTGGTGGACACCTTTTACGTCAAGGATATGTTTGGGTTGAAATATCACTCGGAAAGCAAGCAGCGCGGGCTTGAGGCCAAGCTGCGCAAGGCCATCTCCGAAGGCGCCGAGCGCGCGGTCTCATGAAGCAGATCCGGCTGTTTTCAGGCCTGTTCACTGTCGGGTTCTGGACCCTGGCCAGCCGTATTCTGGGCTTTCTGCGGGAAATCCTGCTGACCGCCTACATCGGGCCCGGGCCAGTAATGGATGCATTCGTCGCCGCCTTTCGCCTGCCCAACATGTTCCGCCGCTTCTTTGCCGAAGGTGCGTTTAACGCAGCCTTTGTGCCGATGTTTTCCAAACGGCTGGAAGGCGGGGAAAACGCGCAAGGCTTTGCACAGGACGCGTTCAACCTGCTGGCCGTGGCGGTGCTGGCGCTGGTCGGGCTGGCGATGGTTTTCATGCCTGGTCTGGTCTGGCTGACGGCTGAGGGCTTTTACGGTGACGACCGCTTCGACCTTGCCGTTGATTATGGATATGTGGTCTTTCCCTACATCTTTTTCATGTCGCTTGCGGCGCTGTTCTCGGGCGTGCTGAACGCAACCGGCCGTTTCGCGGCTGCCGCCGCCGCGCCGATTTTACTGAACATCTTTGCCTGCATAGCACTGATCGCCGGCGCTATATCAGGCGGAGAGGTCATCCGTTGGCTGATCGCCGTCATCCCCATCGCTGGTGTTGCGCAGCTAGCGCTGGTCTGGGTTACAACCGAACGTGCGGGCATCCGTATCCGCCCGGGCCTGCCGAAACTCAGCCCTGAAATGCGCAACATGGTCCGCATTGCGGTTCCGGCCGCCTTGGCCATGGGGGTTACACAGGTCAATCTGGTGGTGGGCCAGCTGGTTGCTTCGAAAACCGAAAAGGCCGTCAGCTGGTTGTTTGCAGCGGATCGCTTGTACCAGTTGCCATTGGGCGTCGTGGGCATCGCCGTCGGCATCGTCCTGTTACCCGATCTATCTCGCCGCCTGCGCGCTGGGGACAAATCGGGCGCCCGCGATGCGTTTTCTCGCGCAGGTGAGTTTACGTTGCTGTTGACCATCCCGTCGACCGTTGCCTTTGTGCTCATCCCCACCCAGCTGGTCTCGGTTCTGTTCGAGCGCGGACAGTTCACCCCCGAAGACACCGCCGCCACCGCACTTGCCGTGGCGATCTATGGCATCGGCCTGCCCGCGTTCATGCTGCAGAAATTGTTGCAGCCTTTGTATTTCGCGCGTGAAGATACACGCTCGCCCTTTCACTATGCAGTGTTTGCGATGGTCGTGAACGCTGCACTGGCTTTCGGGCTGTATCCGTTGGTGGGATGGTTCGCACCTGCGATTGCCGCCTCGGTGGCCGGATGGGCCATGGTTGGACTGCTGGCCTTGGGCGCGCGAAAAATGGGGGAAGAAGCGCAGTTTGACGACCGGTTCAAGAACAGGGCATGGCGGATCATTGCGGCGTCCCTGGGGATGGGAGCTGTCCTGTATGCCGCTATTGAGCTGTTTGGCTGGGCCTTTGCCCTGGAAGGCTGGCGTTACCTGGCACTGCTCGGTTTGATCATCGTTGCTGCAGTCACGTATTTCCTACTCGGCCACCTGATTGGTGCATTCAAACTTTCCGAGTTCAGAAAGGCTCTGCGTCGATCCTGATCAGTCGCGTCGGATGCGCCCGACAATCCGCGCCCACCCCCCCGGAGCAACCAGGAACGACAGGGCAAAACCAGTGGCAAAACCGCCCAGATCAGCCACCCAGTCCAGCGTTCCGCCAAACAGCAGGCCGAACAACAACTGAATGCCCATCAAAACGGCGATCAGGCTGAAGGCGCGGGATTGGTTTGCGCCCACCAGCGACAGCTTGCGCCATAATATCCACGTAAACGCTCCGATCAGCCCATAGACCGGAGGGAACCCACCCACCAGCGGAAAGCGCGGATCCAGCAACAGTGCATAAGCCAGCGCACCACCCACGCCCGACAGCACAAAGATCACCAGCATCTGAACGCTGCCAAAAACCTCGGCCACCATTTTACCCATGGCCAGCACAAAGACGCAGACAAAGATGGCCTGTGTGAACGTACCGGATACAAACGGATAGGTGACAAAGCGGATCAGATGCTCGAACGGCCAGCGCCCGTTTTCCACCATCCAGTCGAAGATATCCGGCGAAAACGAATAGTGCTGCAAAGCGTCCAGGCGCCAGCCTACAGCAGTTGGCCCCCCAATGATCCCGCGCGTACCTAGAGTAAATGCCAGTTCAACCCCCATGATGAACACACACAAAGCCACCACCACGGGCGGCAGAGGGTTCACGGCGGGTGTATAATGCTCACTGCTCATTGGGCGGGCCTTTCGCGGCTGTTGACGTCCCTTTGCCTCATGGGTAAGCGACGGGGGCTGATTTTTCCAGACGGGAGTTCCCTTCGATGACCGATTCCAAGTTCACGCCGCGCGTGTTTTCCGGTGCACAGCCATCCGGTAACCTGCACCTTGGCAACTATTTGGGCGCATTGCGGAACTGGGTTCGGATGCAAGGGTCCGACTATCAGACAATCTACTGTATGGTCGATTTGCACGCGATCACCGTTTGGCAGGACCCCAAAGAGTTGCAGCACGCAACGCGTGAGCTGTGCGCGGGGTATATCGCATCAGGATTAGATCCCGAAAAATCGATCCTGTTTAACCAAAGCCAGGTTCCTGAGCACGCGCAACTAGCATGGATTTTTAACTGCGTTGCCCGGCTTGGCTGGATGCAGCGCATGACACAGTTCAAAGATAAGGCTGGCAAGAACGCACAGAATGCATCGTTGGGCCTATTCGCCTATCCGGCGCTTATGGCCGCAGATATCCTTGTATATCACGCGACACATGTACCCGTCGGAGATGATCAAAAGCAACACCTGGAACTAACCCGAGATATCGCAACTAAGTTCAATCATGACTATGGCGTCGATTTTTTTCCGTTGACCGAACCCGTCATCAAAGGTGCGGCAACTCGGGTCATGAGCTTGCGCGATGGGTCAAAAAAGATGTCCAAATCCGACCCCTCTGACATGACCCGGATCAACATGACCGATGATGCCGAGACGATCGCCAAGAAAATCCGAAAGGCCAAGACCGACCCGGACGCTCTGCCTTCGGAAGTCGATGGCTTGGACAACCGCCCCGAGGCCCGCAATCTGGTGAATATCTACGCCGCCCTCAGCGATCAGACGGCGGATCAGGTTCTGGCCGACGTTGGCGGCAAGCAATTTGGCGAGTTCAAACCGATGCTGGCCGATCTGGCGGTTGCCAAACTGTCTCCGATCTCGACCGAAATGGCCCGCCTGATGGGTGAAGAGGCCGAGATTGATCGCATTCTGGCCAATGGCGCAGAAAAGGCGCGGGCGATTGCAGCCCCGATCCTGCAGCAGACCTATGACATCGTCGGCATGGTTGGTGCGAAACGGGGCTGATTGGCTCTGGACGTTGCCTTAACGCCTTCCTAGGTTTGCCTCAAAGCTTGGGAGGGCGTCATGGCAGTCGGCAAGAACATCCGCACCTATTTCAACGGGCAATGGCATGATGGGGATGCACCGATCATGCGCGCTGCGGATCATGGTGCGTGGCTGGGATCATCCGTCTTTGACGGCGCGCGGTTCTTCAACGGGCTGACCCCGGATCTGGAGGCCCATTGCGCCCGCGTGAACCGCTCTGCCGAGGCGCTGATGCTGACCCCGACCGTCACCAAAGACCAGATGGTCGAGATCGTGCTGGAAGGGCTTGAAGCCTATGCGCCCGACGCGGCCGTGTATATCCGCCCGATGTATTGGGGCATCGACGGAGATGCGACAGCGATCGTACCGCAGGAAAACAGCACCGGGTTTGCTGTCTGCCTGGAAGAGATTCCGATGGCGCCTGAGACCGCCTCGGACACGCTGGGACTGACCCGATTCCGCCGTCCGGTACTGGAATCAGCAGTGGTGAATGCCAAGGCCGGGTGCCTGTATCCCAACAACGCACGGATGCTGAACGAGGTACGTGCGAACGGGTTTTCGAATGCTTTGGTGGCTGACGCATTGGGCAACGTAGCCGAAACCGCAACCGCCAATATCTTTATGGTCCGCGACGGCGAGGTCTTTACCCCCGTCCCCAACGGCACCTTCCTTGCCGGCATCACCCGTGCACGACATATCAAAAACCTGCGGGCCGACGGCGTGGCTGTGCATGAGGCGGTTCTGAGTTTCGAGGATTTCTACGGGGCCGACGAGGTATTCATGACTGGCAACATGAGCAAGATCACCCCGGTGACCGCGCTGGAGGACACCCGGTTTCAGGTCGGGCCCGTCGCCCGGCGTGCACGCGACCTGTATTGGGACTGGGCCGCCAGTGGGCGTTAGGCTCTGGTTGCCAGCACGCACCTAGTCGGGCATGATCCCCGGAAATGAATGAGGACACCCATGCGCAAGTTCCTAGTGGTTCTGGATGACAGTCGCGAATGCCTGAATGCGATGCGATTCGCGGCTATGCGCGCGGCCCATACCGGCGGCGGCGTAACAATCCTGTCGGTAATCCCACCGGACGAATTCAACCATTGGATCGGCGTTGCCACCGTCATGCGTGAAGAAGCGCGCGAGCGTATCCATGCGCATTTTGAAGTTTTCGCAAAATGGATGCGCGACAAGCAAGACGTTGATCCTGAACTGGCCATCCGCGAAGGCGAGCCCGTTGCCCAGATCATCGAGCATGTGCAATCCGATCCTGATATCGGCGTTCTGGTTCTGGGTGCAGGCACTGACAAAAAGGGACCTGGCCCATTGGTGACTCAACTGACCAAAAACTCAGGCAGCCTGCCGATCCCAATCACTATTGTTCCTGGTGATCTGAGCAAAGAAAAACTCGAAGCGATTACCTGAGGCCACACCGATGCAACGCAGCATTCAATTCTGGTTCGAATTCGCCTCGACCTATTCCTATCTCAGCGCGATGCGTATCGAAGAGGTCGCCGCACGCCAGGGCGTGTCGGTTGAATGGCAGCCTTTTCTGCTGGGGCCGATCTTTGCCGCCCAAGGGTGGGATAATTCTCCGTTCAATCTGTATCCGGCGAAAGGCCGGTACATGTGGCGCGATATGGAACGCCTGACCGCCCAGCGCGGCTTGCCATTTGTCCGGCCCGATCCTTTTCCGCAGAACGGCCTGAAAGCGGCCAGGTTAACACTGGCGATTGACGACCAGATGCAAAAAGCTGCCTTTGTGCGCGCCGTCTATTCCGCCGAATTTGCCGAAGGGCAGAACATCGCAGATGATACTGTTCTGGCCGGATGCCTGAACTCAGCCGGGCTTGCCACAGATTTGCTGTCCCAGACCCAGAATCCGGCGATCAAAGCAGCGCTTATCTCGCAGACAGAAACCGCTCAGGCCAAAGGGCTTTTTGGCGCGCCCAGCTTTCTGGTCGGGGATGAGCTGTTCTGGGGCGATGATCGGTTGGACGACGCGATAAGCTTGGCTGCATAAATTTAGAATCGTTCCAATTCTTGACTTCCAGTGCGCGGACCCGCATATCAGAGACAACAGATACGGAGCCGCGCCATGTTCATCCAGACCGAATCCACACCGAACCCTGCAACCCTGAAATTCCTGCCCGGCCAGACCGTGCTGGAAGCGGGCACTGCAGATTTCCCATCGGCTGAGGCTGCGGAAAAGTCGCCGCTGGCCAACCGCATTTTCGCTGTGAGTGGCGTGACCGGAGTCTTTTTCGGCAATGACTTCGTGACCGTGACCAAAGCGGACGACGTTCAGTGGGACCACATCAAACCCGCCATTCTGGGCGCGGTGATGGAGCATTATCAATCCGGCCAGCCGATCATGGGAGCGGATGCCAATACGGCCTCGGGCCATGCTGAACACAGCGGCGAAGACGCCGAGGTGGTCAACCAGATCAAAGACCTGCTGGACAGCCGTGTGCGCCCGGCAGTCGCGCAGGACGGGGGCGACATCACGTTTCACGGTTTTGACCGCGGCATTGTCTACCTGCATATGCAAGGGGCCTGCGCAGGCTGCCCATCCTCGACGCTGACGTTGAAGATGGGAATCGAAAACCTGCTGCGTCACTACATTCCCGAAGTGACCGAGGTTCGCCCTGTTGCCGTCTGAACCACTCATTCTGGCGTTTGACACATCGGCCGCGCATTGCGCGGCCGCTTTGTTGCGCGGTGACCGGATTGTGGCGTCTTGTGTCGAGCCCATGTCGCGGGGACAAGCCGAACGTCTGATGCCGCTGCTCGAAGAGGTGCTGTCATCAGAACAATGCTCATGGCGCGACCTGTCAGCGATCGGCGTTGGAATAGGCCCAGGCAATTTCACAGGCATCCGCATCTCGGTCTCGGCCGCGCGGGGTCTGGCCTTAGGTCTGGGGATACCGGCCATCGGTGTGTCGGGCTTTGACGCGCTTGCCACCCTGGACAGCGATGCGTTGCCCGCGATTCGCGCGCCCAGAGATCAGGTCTATGTTTCTCAGCCTGATATGGAACCGGCACTGATCCAGCTTGATCAGGCAAAATCGCTGGGCACACTGATGTTCAACGACAACCCCAAGGCTCAGGTCTGCGCTATTGCCCGCGTGGCAGCGCAAAGATGGCAGACTACGACCGAGGCACCGGCCCCCCTATACATACGCCCCGCAGACGCGGCGCCCTCCAAGGATCAACCGCCGATGTTGCTGGACGGATGACCCCGGAAGACCTGGCCGATACCCATGCGGCGGCTTTTACGCAAGCGCGCCCCTGGACCGCCACAGAGTTTGCAGAGCTGCTGCAGAATCGCTTTACCCATATCGTCGGCGACACCCAGTCCTTTGCCCTTTTTCAGGCAATCGCTGACGATGCCGAACTGCTGACGATTGCCACCCATCCCACAGTTCAGCGTCAGGGACTGGCTAGGAAGCGTATGGTCGAATGGCACGCGGCTGCCAAAAAACTGGGCGCTATCCGGGCGATTCTGGATGTTTCCATCGCCAACCAGCCCGCGATTACACTTTACAAGCATTGCGGGTATCGTGTGTGCGGCACGCGCAAGAATTACTATACGGTTGAAAATAATCAGAAAATTGATGCCATCGTCATGGAATGCAATTTAACCTGAGACAGGTCGCGAATTTTCTTGGACCAAATGGTCAAAAATCTGTTGACCGCGGCGGTTGCAAACGGCCTTAATTCCCGCCATCACAACGGTTATGCTCGCTAACAGTGGGTAAACGGGGCTATCTTGGCTCCGACCGAAAAAACAAACGGGAGTAACAAATGACCCTGATGAAATCCTTGATGGGCGCCGCAGCGGCGGTTGCACTGACAGCGGGTGCCGCACTGGCCGAACCGGCACTGATCTTTGATCTGGGCGGCAAGTTCGACAAATCGTTCAACGAAGCCGCGCATAACGGCGCCTCACGCTGGGCGGAAGAAACGGGCGGCACATACCGCGAGATCGAAATGCAGTCCGAAGCGCAACGCGAACAGGCCCTGCGCCGCTTTGCCGAAGCAGGCTCGAACCCGATCATCACCATGGGTTTCGGTATGGCTGACCCGCTCAGCGCGGTTGTTGCCGACTATCCGGACACGAAATTTGTCGTTGTCGATGTAACCTGGCTGGACGCGCCTAACCTGCGTCAGGTTGGATTCGCTGAACACGAAGGGTCTTACCTCGTTGGTATGATGGCGGCGATGGCATCCGAATCCGGGACTGTTGGCTTCATCGGCGGCATGGATGTTCCGCTGATCCGTCACTTTGGCTGCGGCTATGCTCAGGGTGCCAAGGCGGTGAACCCCGATATCAACGTGGTTGCCAACATGACCGGCACAACGCCTGCGGCATGGAACGACCCGGTTAAGGGCTCGGAACTGACAAAGGCACAAATCAGCCAGGGTGCCGACGTGGTCTATGCCGCAGCTGGCGGCACCGGTGTTGGTGTTCTGCAAACCGCTGCTGACGAAGGCATCCTGTCAATCGGTGTCGACAGCAACCAGAACCACCTGCACCCGGGCAAAGTTCTGACCTCGATGCTGAAGCGCGTGGACGTCGCTGTTTACGAGGCGATGAGCGCAGGCGAGAACGTTGAGACCGGCGTATATATCATGGGTCTGGCCGAAGACGGCGTTGGCTATGCGATCGACGACAACAACGCTCCGCTGGTTTCGGATGATATGAAAGCAGCAGTCGACAAAGCCCGTCAGGACATCATCGACGGCAATGTTTCAGTTGTCAGCTATTACGAGAACGACAGCTGCCCAGCACTGCAGTTCTGATATCGCGCGGGTCGGGGGTGATGCTCCCGGCCCGATTCCACTTTGCTGCACCGGGATGACCGGGCAGTCCTTTCGGCAACTGAGGACAAGACATGACCGTCCCCGCCATTGAGCTCAAAGGGATATCCAAATCCTTTGGGCCGGTTCAGGCCAACAAAGACATTTCCATCAGCGTCGCCCCCGGTACGATCCATGGGATCATCGGTGAAAACGGTGCGGGCAAATCCACGCTGATGAGCATTCTCTACGGCTTTTACAAAGCCGACAAAGGTGAAATCTGGATCAATGGTCAAAAGACCGAAATCCCTGACAGCCAGGCCGCGATCGCCTCGGGCATCGGGATGGTGTTTCAGCATTTCAAACTGGTCGAGAATTTTACCGTTCTGGAAAACATCGTGCTGGGCGCCGAGGATGGAAGGCTGTTGGCCCCGTCCCTGAATAAAGCCCGCAAAGAGTTGAAAGAGCTGGAAGAAGAATACGAACTGTTCGTTGACCCCGACAAGCGTATCGACGAAATCGGTGTGGGGATGCAGCAAAGGGTTGAGATTCTTAAGGCGCTGTATCGCAAGGCCGAGATCCTGATTCTGGACGAACCAACCGGCGTGCTGACCCCATCCGAGGCGGATCAGCTGTTCCGCATCCTCGACCGGCTGCGGGCCGAGGGGAAGACGATCATCGTGATCACCCACAAACTGCGCGAGATCATGGAAAACACCGACACCGTGTCGGTCATGCGCCGCGGGCAAATGACGGCCACCGTGAAAACCGCCGAGACCAGCCCCGAAGAACTGGCCGAGCTGATGGTGGGCCGCAAGGTTCTGCTGCAGGTCGACAAGGTTCCGGCACAGCCCGGTAAGCCCATCCTCGAGATTGAAAACCTGCGTGTTTTCGACAGCGCGGGCGTCGAGCGTGTCAAAGGCATCGACTTGACCGTGCGCGCTGGTGAGATCGTGGGCATCGCAGGCGTCGCCGGCAATGGCCAATCCGAACTGCTAGAGGTTCTGGGCGGGATGCGCCCGGGCCAGGGCCAGATCAAACTGAACGGCACGCCGCTTGCGCTCAGCGGGGCGGGGTCAGATGGCCAGGCGCGGCGCGCGCAGCACATTGCGCATGTGCCCGAAGACCGCCAGCGCGAAGGCCTGATCATGGATTTCCACGCCTGGGAGAACGTGGCCTTCGGCTATCACCGAGACCCGGCCTATAAGCGTGGCCTCTTCATGGATAACGCCGCCCTGCGCGCCGATACCGAAGCCAAGATCGAAAAATTCGATGTGCGCCCGCCGAACCCCTGGCTGTCGGCTAAAAGCTTTTCGGGCGGCAATCAGCAGAAGATCGTCGTCGCGCGTGAAATCGAACGTAACCCGGACCTGCTGTTGGTCGGTCAGCCGACCCGAGGCGTGGATATCGGGGCGATCGAATTCATTCACAAACAGATCGTCGATCTGCGCGACCAGGGCAAGGCGATCCTGCTGGTCTCGGTCGAGCTGGAAGAGATTTTCTCGCTGTCGGATCGAATCGCGGTCATGTTTGACGGACATATCATGGGCGAACGCCTGCCCCATGAAACTGATGAAAAAGAACTTGGCCTGTTGATGGCCGGTGTTGCGGGAGAGGCAGCGTAACATGGAAAAAATGCCCAAATGGGCCGATGTCGTTCTGATCCCGGTGATCAGTCTGCTTCTGGCTGCAATCCTGTCGGCGCTGGTGATCCTCGCCATTGGCGAAAACCCGATCGAAGCGGTGAACCTGATGGTCACCGGCGCGCTGGGATCGACCTATGGCTGGGGCTATACGCTGTATTACGCCACGAATTTCATGTTCACCGGACTCGCTGTGGCGGTCGCCTTTCACGCACGGCTGTTCAATATCGGTGGCGAAGGTCAGGCGATGCTGGGCGGGCTTGGCGTGGCCGTGGTGTGCCTTTACATCGACTGGCCGCATTGGAGCATCGCCTTGCTGGCCGCCTGTGCCGCATCGATGGTGTTTGGGGCCGCTTGGGCGGCCATTCCGGCCTATCTGCAGGCCAAACGCGGCAGCCATATCGTGATCACCACGATCATGTTCAACTTCATCGCTGCTGCCTTGCTGAACTATATGCTGGTCAACGTCATGCGCCCGCAGGGCTCGCAAGACCCGGCAACTGCACGCTTCCCCGAGGCGGTGCATCTGCCGACGTTCCAGTCGATGTTCTCGACCGCTGAAAACGTCGTATTCCGTGGCGCACCTGCCAATATCTCATTCTTTGTTGCAGTCCTGGCCTGTGTGATCGTTTGGGCGCTGATCTGGCGCACCCGGCTGGGCTATGAGATCCGCGCCTATGGGCATTCGGAAACCGGTGCCGTCTATGCCGGTATTTCTCCGGTTCGGATCACCATCATCGCCATGCTGATCTCGGGCGCGCTGGCTGGTCTGATGGCCACGAACAACGTGATGGGTGAGGCAGAGCGGCTGGTTCTGAACTCGACCGAGGGCGCTGGCTTTATCGGTATCGCCGTGGCGCTGATGGGTCGATCCCATCCGTTTGGGGTGTTTCTGGCGGCGCTGCTGTTTGGTTTCCTCTATCAAGGCGGGGCCGAGCTGGCGCTATGGACGTCTATCCCGCGCGAGCTGATCGTAGTCATTCAGGCCCTGGTGATCCTGTTCACCGGCGCGCTTGACAACATGGTCCGCATGCCGCTTGAGAAACTGTTCCTTGCCATGCGGAAGGAGGGTTAAGCGATGGATACTTTCGTTACCCTCATCCAGGTCCTCGATTCGACCGTCCGCCTGGCCACGCCGCTGTTGCTGGCATGTCTGGCCGGTCTGTATTCCGAACGCGCCGGTATTTTCGACATCGGGCTTGAGGGCAAGATGCTGATCGCGGCCTTCTTTTCTGCCGCCGTCGCCGCCGTGACCGGATCGGTCTGGCTGGGATTGCTGGCCGGGATCGCGGCCTCTCTTGTTCTGTCCGCCCTGCATGGGGTGGCCTCGATCACCTTTCGGGGCAACCAGCTGATTTCAGGCGTCGCCATCAACTTTCTGGCCTCTGGGCTGACGGTCCTGATCGCGCAAAGCTGGTTCAAACAGGGCGGGCGTACCCCCTCGCTGTTCGGCGGAGGGCGCTTTGAACCGATCACCTTCCCTTTTGCGGATGCCGTGAGTGATGTCCCATTTCTTGGGCCAATCTATTCCGAGCTGCTGTCCGGCCATTCGATCCTGGTCTATGTGTCTTTCCTTCTGGTCCCGACAACTTGGTGGGTTTTGTACCGCACCCGCTTTGGCCTGCGCCTGCGCGCGGTGGGTGAAAACCCAGCCGCGGTGGATACGGCCGGGGTTTCTGTCGTTGGGCTGCGTTTTGCGGCCGTCGCGATCTGTGGCGTGCTTTGCGGCATTGCCGGTGCCTATCTGGCCACGGCCCTGCAAGCTGGATTCGTCAAGGAAATGACTGCCGGTCGCGGGTTCATCGCGCTGGCGGCACTGATCTTTGCAAAATGGCGGCCATGGCACGCGATGTGGGCTTGCCTGCTGTTCGGACTGTTGCAAGCCGTTGCGTTGCGGTTCCAAAATATTGACCTGGGTGGCGTGGTGATTCCTGTGCAGGTCATGGATGCGCTGCCATATATCCTGACCGTCGTCATTTTGGCCGGCTTTGTCGGCAAGGCCGTTCCACCGAAAGCCGGTGGCGAACCCTATGTAAAAGAGCGGTAATAGGTCCAGTTTGAAACACACGTCAGTCCTGTTCGCTGCGTGGCGGCATGTAGAGTTGATTTTACATGCCGCAACGGCTCTAAAGGGGCATGGATGTGTTTCCAGTGACAGCTGATTTGAGAGAGTTTCTCGCCGGGGTGCCGGATGCTAGGTCTTGCGCTTGGTCTAAGGGGATACTCCCTGTCAAAACGCCTTTTGCGGATGCACAGTTTCAGACTGGTCCAAGCCGCCAGCCCTGCTTTACCCTGCCTCGCCAAGGGCGTGATTCTGCGCGTCAGATACGAACCCTTTCACAAATTCCAGAAGTCGAATGTGTCACATTGCGCGACGCAGCTGGCCCTAATTACTAGTACCTCATGCAAATTTACCTTCCTATCGCTGAAGTTTCCGTAAACGCCTTTCTGCTGCTGGGGTTGGGCGGCATGGTCGGCATCCTGTCAGGGATGTTCGGGGTCGGCGGCGGGTTTCTGATGACCCCGCTGTTGTTTTTCATTGGCATCCCACCAGCAGTTGCCGTAGCCACCGAAGCGAACCAGATTGTCGCCTCGTCATTTTCTGGTGTTCTGGCCCATTTCCGCCGAAAGACGGTCGACCTGAAGATGGGCACGGTATTGCTGGTCGGGGGACTGATCGGAGCTGCGTTCGGGGTGGTGATCTTCAACTATCTCAAAAGCCTCGGACAAGTCGATTTGCTCGTAACCCTGTGTTACGTGGTCTTTCTGGGCGTCGTCGGCAGCTTGATGTTCATCGAAAGCTTGAACGCGCTGCGTAAATCCAAAAAGGGCACCGCCGCCCCTGTTGCACGTCGTCAGCGCGGCTGGATTCACGCGATGCCGTTCAAAATGCGGTTCCGTACATCGGGCCTCTATATCTCGGTCATCCCCCCCGTCCTGGTCGGGCTTAGCGTAGGTATCCTTTCTGCGATCATGGGTGTCGGAGGCGGCTTTATCATGGTTCCTGCCATGATTTACCTGCTGGGAATGCCCACCAAAGTCGTTGTCGGCACCTCCCTATTCCAGATTATTTTCGTAACAGCGTTCACCACGATGCTGCACGCGACAACCAACTACACAGTCGACATTGTTCTGGCTGTGTTGTTGCTGGTCGGCGGCGTGATCGGGGCGCAGATCGGAACGGTGATCGGCGCACGAATGCCTGCCGAGCAGCTGCGCGTATTGCTGGCTGCACTGGTCTTGGTGGTTTGTGGCAAACTGGCGCTGGATCTGCTTCTGGAACCCTCCGAGCTCTATTCGCTCGGCGTTGCAGGGGGGCACTGATCATGCTGAGACGGTTGATCCTGCTACTCGCCCTCTGTGTCACCCCGGCCATCGCCGAGGAGGAACAGGTCGTGCTTGGCCTAAGCCAAGACCGGGTTGCCATCACGGCGAATTTCGATGGCTCGGAAATTCTTATTTTCGGTGCCGTGAAACGTGAAACGCCGATCCCTTCCGGCCCACCGCTTCAAGTAATCGTAGCCGTTGCAGGCCCCTCGAGCCCAGTGACGGTCCGGCGAAAAGAACGCAGGCTGGGTATCTGGGTCAACACCGACAGCGTCTTGGTCGACCTTGCGCCCAGTTTTTATGCGGTTGCCACCAGCGCTCCGCTTACAGAAATCCTGTCAGATACAGAAGACCTGCGGTACAGGATCTCGATTGAACGGGCCATTCGATCAGTGGGTGCCGCGATGAATATCCGGGGCGCGCAGAATTTTGCCGAGGCCGTCGTTCGCATCCGTGAGGATGAGGGCCTGTATTCTATCCGCGAAAAAACGGTTGCGGTGGACGAGCAGACATTGTTCCGAACATCAATCGACATGCCAGCCGATTTGACCGAAGGCGCCTATTTCGCGCGCATATACCTGACCCGCGGCCGAGAAGTTGTTTCCCAGTTCGAGACCACAATCGACGTGCGGAAGGTCGGGCTGGAACGGTTCCTCTACAACATGTCCCGTCAGCAGCCGGTCTGGTACGGCCTGATGTCTTTGGTCATCGCCATCGCGGCGGGTTGGGGAGCGTCCACAGCCTTCCGACTATTGCGCGAGAACTAAAGCCCTATCCACGCCCGATATAGGGCATCGTAGTGGCCATGACAGTCATGAACTGGACGTTTGCCTCTGCAGGCAAAGACGCCATGTGCAGTACAGAACGTGCGGCATCGTCAACAGCCATCGTCGGGTCGGGCTGCTGCCCTCCCGCGATGGCGTTTTCAACCAGGTTTTGCACCATCTGTGTTCGCGCGTTGCCAATATCGATTTGACCACATGCGATACCAAAGGCGCGCCCGTCCAGTGATAGGCTGCGTGTCAGGCCTGTTATCGCGTGTTTCGTAGCGGTGTAATGGACCGAATTCGGACGCGGTACATGCGCGGCGATCGAACCGTTATTGATGATCCTTCCCCCTTGCGGGGCCTGATGCCGCATGATGCGAAAGGCTTCGCGCGCGCTCAGGAACATCCCGTTCAGGTTCACGCTGACGCTCTGGTACCAATCCTCCAACTGGATTTCGTCTATCGTGCCTCCGGGGGCAAAGATTCCGGCATTATTGAATAATACGTCAAGACGTCCCGCCTCATTCTGGAATGTCTCGAAAGCACCCGAAACAGCGGTGGGGTCGGTAACATCGGTCACCAAGGGGATCGCATTCTTGTGCCTTTCAGCCAATTTGCTCAGCACATCCGCGCTGCGCGCCAGCAGCCCAACCGCCCAGCCCTCGGCCAAAAACAGCTCGGCAGTTGCCCGTCCGATGCCTGAACTGGCGCCTGTGATGATGATGGATTTCATATCTCTTCGGCCTCCAGGGTCAGCGTCGCCGCCGGAGCCGCGCGCAAATCATCCACGCGCAGCGGATAAGTGGGCTTGGCCAGCCTGTTGCGCACCACCCAAATCAACCTTTCTTGCGCCCGCGTGATCGCAACATAAGCCAGACGTTTCCACAAAGGTTGCCCAGCCTCGGTTCGCCCCATCCGAGCAGCCGCATATACATCCGGAGCAAACACCTGTACCGTGTCCCACTGCGACCCCTGCGCCTTGTGAATGGTCACTGCTGCGCCATGCAAAAAGGTAGCCCCCATTCGCGCAGCAAATGGAATAAACGGTTCTTCCTCATCAGGCATTTCGATTTTGACAATCGACGCTGCGCTGACCTGCGGATCCTCGGCCCCCATCACATGCAGGCGCGAAAACCCCGGTTTTCGTCCTGGCCCCAGATAGATGACCTGAGCACCCTTGATTAGCCCGCGCGCCTCAAGATCCAGCCTTTTCTTGCGGTGCTTCAGCGGCAGTTCGATTCCATCGCAAATCAACGGCTCTCCCGCCAGAAGCTCGGTGTCGGGTGCAGCGTGAACATTGCGGAAGGCTTGAATCAAGCGAATTCGGGTGGCATTTCGCCAGACCAGAACCGGGCTGCGGGCCATCAGGTCAACTTCAACACGCTGCCCCCAAACAACTCGGTCATCCTGTCGGGCGGTCTGTTCGACGAGCCGTTCAAAATCCTCAAACCCCATCTGAGGGTCGGCCAGCGCATGCGCGAGGTCCAGGATCGGGTTGTCTGCCGTCTGCCGATGGACCCTGTGCAATACCTGCTTTCGCGGCTCGGGCAGCGTCTCGAATACCATGCTGCCGGACTGATTGACCGGGGCGAGCTGCGCCGGATCGCCAAAAAGCAACAGGGTCGGAAATATCTCTTTCAGGTCTTCGAACTGCCGGTCATCCAGCATTGAGGCCTCATCTACAAAGCCTATGTCCAGCGGCTCCTCCCGACGCTTCCAGCCGGTGATAAAGTCGGACCCACGAAGGCCTGCAGCGGCCAGCGCGCCGGGGATCGACTTGTTGTTCTGATAAAAAGCAGCGGCCCGGTCCAGGGCTTCGTCAGTCAACCCTTCAACCTCGGGGCGTTCATCGTTGCCCGCCAGCCATTCGGCAATGCGTTCATATTCCGGGTCATATACCGGCGTATAGAGGATGCGGTGGATCGTGGTCGCAGGCACACCCCGCAGGCGCAAAACACTGGCGGCCTTGTTCGTTGGCGCAAGAATGGCCAAGCTGCGTTTCTCGCGCGCTTTGCGGCTTTCGAAATCACCGGAAACAATCTGAAGACCCGCGTCAGCCAATGCTTTGTAAAGCTCTGCCAGCAGTAGCGTTTTCCCTGAACCCGCCTTGCCGATCACGGCCATCACCCCGGATTCGCCATTGCCGGGCATTTTCAGCAGGGCATCATCATCCAGGTCCACACCAGCAGATTTCAGCATCTCGGAAATGCTGTCATAGGCGGCGGCTTGATCGTCAGAAAAGGTTACTGTGGGTATAGACATGGCGCGACCCTACAGGGCCACGCCAGCTATCGCCAGATATGGAATTGGCTTTCAGACCCCGTCAGGCGGACAGGGCAAACCGGTGTTGCCGGACAGTGCCAAACGCGGCTTTGAACCACATCCTGGACAGCTCACGTGGGATGCCCGCCCGTTCAGCCACCCGATTGCAATCCTCGGGCGAATAGGGCCAGAGCCCAACCGAAATCTGATCACGCCCTTTCCCTTGTGACCCCAGAACGACTGGAGACGATCCGATCAGACGGTAGATCCGAATCATGCGCGCATCAAAGACGCCAGCAATATGGGTCAGCCCGAACCCTTCCATGATTTCGCCGCCACTCAGCATGATGGCACCGGCAGTATGGGCACTGGCCGTTCGGGACAGGCAGAACCGCGTCACCTCCCAGATCAGCGGGCTGTGGACAGGCTTACCTCCTGTCAGATGCCCAAACACCTCATTCACCATGACAGGTCCTGTCGTCGGCAAAACCCGCATCGACCCCCCATGACTGCCATCCTCTTCTTCCCAGATGACATAGAGCGGATTCAGGTCATCATACTGATCCCGCTCTTCTCCTTTTTCGTCCACGTGAACATCCCAGCCCAGCCGCGTTTTGAACTGATCCGCTCGATCCCGGAACATCCCTTGGGCCAAATTCGGAAACTTATGTAGTTCGTCGGCAAACAAATAGCGCAACATGACTTTTCCCCTTGTCGTCCCGTGCAGGAACGAAGGGGGTACAAAGTCGTGGTTAATTTCCCGTTTTTGGCGCGCACGCTTGTTAAACCACTATTAATCCACGGCTGAGTGCTGTTGCGATGGCATGGGTTGTGTTTTGCGCCCCAAGCTTGGCACGCGCACTTTCAATATAGACACGCAGCGTATGTTCCGAGATTGACAGTGAGTGCGCGACTTGAGCCCGGCTGTATCCAAGCGCCAGCAAGGTCATGGCATCCGTCTCACGAGGCGACAGGCCCCGGGTCGTATCCGGCTGCCTGTCGGTTTCGAACTCCAGAGCCTTTCGGTTAAAGTAATGCGCGATCAAAATCAGCTCGCGGCCATGGGCCTCGATGAAGGACTTCCATTTCTCATCATCACATGAGTGATTCACTGTGAATAAGGCAAACTGGCCGTTCGGCCCCCGGATGGGGATCGAATAACCCTGATTGCCAACTCCATGTTCAAGGGCATCTTGCAAAAAGGCTTTCGCCACTTTTCCAGACCAGTCCAGCAATTTCCAGTCAACCGGGTGGAACCGTTGGAAACACCCCAGGATCACCGGATCTATGCGGTGATAATTCCGCTCACGGTATCGCTCGGCCCAAGCGTCCGGGTAAGTTGTATAGCCGTATTGATCCCCGGCACCATCAACCCAATGATAGATAAGATGTTCAACCTGCAGCCGGTCGCGCAATCGAACGGCTACACCGCCCAACTCGTCAAGCGTGTTGGTGCTTTCCAAGTCCTCTAGGACCTGACTCATGTCGAGTTGTGTTCCCATTCGCGAGCGCCTGTGCCTTATCCTGCATGGACGCAATCTCGGCCGCTGCGATCAACTTGGTATCATCAAGCTGCTCGGCAAGTGCGGTCAAACCGTTTTCAACAGCGAAGGCGTTGAGGTCCGACAAAACGTCCAGTATCCACTCATTATGCGCCATCTAAAGTCTCTCCGAAACGGTTAACGAAGGGTTAACACAACCATAACATGTGAGATGATTTTAAGCCTATTCACTGGTTTCTACTCCCCAAAACTAGCGGGTCACGATTCTGTAACCCACTGTAATTATTTCCTTATGCCTCGAAATAGATACACCCGCGCTCGCTCGATGCGATTCGCGGGTGCTAATATTCTTTTTTTGGGGGCTCAGCCTTTTGCGTCTAGAACCTCTTCAAGCGTGCGCAAGCCCGTCTGCGGCGCCTGAACCAGAACCGACATGTTGCCTGGTTTATGCTCATTCCGCATCATCTTCATATGCGCGTCGGGCAATTCACCCCAGGCGAACACTTCGGACATGCAGGGATCCAGACGGCGTTCGACCATCAGTTGGTTCGCGGCAGCAGCCTGCTTGAGATGCGCAAAATGCGAACCTTGCAGGCGTTTCTGATGCATCCACATATAGCGAACGTCGAAAGTCAGGTTATAGCCTGTGGTACCGGCGCAGATCACAACCATACCACCTTTTTTCACGACAAAGGTCGACACCGGAAATGTGCTTTCGCCGGGATGTTCAAACACCATGTCGACATTCTTGCCTTTGCCGGTGATTTCCCAGATCGCCTTGCCGAATTTGCGCGCTTCTTTGAACCAGTCCGCATATTCCGGTGTGTTTACTGTGGGCAACTGACCCCAGCAGTTAAAGTCTTTGCGATTCAGCACGCCCTTGGCGCCCAGCCCCATAACAAAGTCACGCTTGCTTTCGTCCGAGATCACGCCGATTGCGTTGGCGCCTGCGGTATTGATCAGCTGGATCGCATAAGAGCCCAGACCGCCCGAGGCACCCCAGACCAGAACGTTCTGGCCCGGCTTCAGATCATGCGGCTCGTGCCCGAACAGCATCCGATACGCGGTCGCCAGCGTCAGAGTATAGCAAGCGCTTTCTTCCCAGGTCAGGTGCTTGGGGCGCGGCATCAACTGCTGGGCTTGAACATTGGTGAACTGTGCAAAAGACCCATCCGGCGTTTCATAACCCCAGATTCGCTGGCTGTCCGAATACATCGGATCGCCACCATTACAATGTTCGTCGTCGCCATCGTCCTGGTTGCAGTGAATGACAACCTCGTCGCCCACTTTCCAGCGCGTTACTTTCGAACCCACGGCCCATACGATCCCCGAAGCGTCAGAACCGGCGATATGATACGGGGCTTTGTGGCCGTCAAAGGGCGAGATCGGCTTGCCCAGGGATGCCCAGACGCCGTTATAGTTAACGCCCGCCGCCATCACCAGAACCAACACCTCGTGGCTGTCCAGCTCTGGTACGTCCACGACTTCCTGGACCATCGCAGTATCCGGTTCCCCGTGGCGTTCCTTACGGATTGCCCATGCATACATTTTCTTAGGCACAAACCCCATCGGAGGGATTTCACCCATTTCATAGAGGTCTTTTTCCGGCGCGTCGTAAGTTGCGATACCGCTGTCGGTGTCCAGAGCCATGTTGGCCTCCTTATTTCTCATTCCTGTTTGCCGCGATGCAGAAGCGCTTGCGTTGGATGATGAGATATTGGCCTGAAGGAAATAATGCAATAGATTTTGCATCATTTTTGTAATTTTATGACCCAGCGCCTGCAGAAACTTCTTTCGCTGCCGCAGCATCAGGCCAGCCGTCGCCAATCGGGGCTGAGGCTGCATAGTAGTCGAGCAGATCAACCCTTTGCCCGGATTGAGATATTTTCCCACCTTCTCGTTTCAGAATTCTGCGTTCGACCAGCTGATCCAAGGCAGCTGAAACCGCGGACTCATCCTGATCACCCAAAGTTCCGTCACGTTGCAAAAATCCGGTGATCAAGCTTTTAAGCTCGTCTTCGGGCATTTCTCCTTTGGTGCGAACCAGCCAGCACGCTGCAGGAACAGGCGCCTGCGGAATCGCTTCTTTGATCCGTTGCATGAGTTCGCGCGCGAGATCAGTCATCACATCGTCATGGGCGGTGCGGAATTCCTTCAATGAGATAGGGTGACCATATCGCACTCCAGCAAATCCAAACCGCTGGTAGCGACCGGTCAGACGCCTGCCTATCTGTTTCAACATCCACCCAGTTATAACCCCGATTCGGGCACGAAATTGCCTTTGATTGCCAAGTGCGGCCTTGGTCAGGATCGTATCTTCAAGAACCCGGTCATAGTTTAGCGCAACGGGAACAAACACCACATCCGCCCCATCCACCCTGGCACCATCGATTATGTATTTCAAAAGCCCCAGCTTGGGGCGTGCCATGGCCCCCGTCAGGCTCAGCCCGCCTTCAGGGAACATGGCCTGTGTAACACCGGCATCGGTGGCATGCCGGACATAGCAGGCCAATACCTGACGATAGAGTTCGCTGCCGGACTTGCGGCGAATAAAATAGGCCCCCATCGCACGAATCAACCGACTGAGCGGCCAAACACGCGCCCATTCGCCAACAGCATAAGACAAAGCCGATTGCTGGGCCGCCAGATAGGTGACCAGCACATAATCCATGTTGCTGCGGTGGTTCATCACAAAAACAACTGTCGCATTTGGATCAATATCTTTCAGGGCATCTTCATCCTGATAACTAAGCCGTACATCATAAAAGGCGTTGCTCAGAATCCGCGCCAACCGGATGGCGATACTGAAATAGGCAACGGCGGAAAAAGAAGGCACGATCTCGCGCGCATACCGCTGGGCCTGCTCAAAGGCGACCGCTTCGGGAATGCCTTCTTCACGTGCGTGCTGCTGCACGGCCTGCCCTACCTGAGGATCATAGATCAGACGTTGAATCATATCGTGGCGTCGGGCCAGCTTGAACGGCTGTATCGGGCGCTGCAGGCGCGTGTTCAGGCGTTTGACCGCGCGCTCCAACCTACGGCGAAAAAACCACCGCACTGACGGAAACAGAAAATGCGAGGCCAGTGTGACCGCGGCGAATACCAGGATCAACAAAAACAGCCAAAGCGGAAGTTCCACGGTCTGTGTCATAAATGCACCCTGCCACCAATCGCTGCATCCCACAATCGGCACAACCGGAAATGCCGCGGCGCAGCGAATTGACATGTCCCGAAAATTGCGCTTTAGAACCCATGAACGTAATTTTCTTGCCCACCCGCAATACGAGGCCCAGTTATGACGCAGACGCAGAAAGATCGCCCCTGGCTCATCCGAACCTATGCCGGTCATTCCACCGCCAAAGCGTCCAACGCGCTGTATCGCGGGAATCTGGCCAAGGGTCAGACGGGTCTGTCAGTGGCCTTCGATCTGCCGACGCAAACCGGCTATGACAGCGATCACACGCTGGCACGCGGCGAGGTTGGTAAAGTGGGTGTGCCGATCAGCCATCTGGGCGACATGCGGGTTTTGTTCGACCAGATCCCGTTGGAACAGATGAACACGTCGATGACGATAAACGCCACGGCTCCTTGGTTGCTGGCGCTCTATATTGCGGTTGCCGAGGAACAGGGCGCTGATGTCTCTAAACTGCAGGGCACGGTTCAGAACGATCTGATTAAGGAATACCTGAGCCGCGGAACGTATGTCTGCCCGCCGAAACCGTCGCTGAAGATGATCGCCGACGTGGCCGAGTATTGCTATACCAACGTGCCAAAATGGAACCCGATGAACGTCTGTTCCTATCACCTGCAAGAGGCTGGCGCGACGCCCGAGCAGGAACTGTCCTACGCCTTGGCAACAGCGATTGCAGTTCTGGATGAGTTGCGCCCACGGGTACCGGCCGAGGATTTTCCGGCGCTGTGTGGCCGGATTTCGTTCTTTGTGAACGCCGGCATACGGTTTGTTACCGAAATGTGCAAAATGCGGGCTTTTGTCGACCTTTGGGATGAGATTTTGCAACAACGCTATGGCGTTGAGGATCCCAAATTCCGCCGCTTTCGCTATGGCGTTCAGGTAAACTCGCTGGGTCTGACCGAGCAGCAGCCTGAAAACAATGTCTACCGCATCCTGATTGAGATGCTGGCCGTAACACTGTCGAAAAGGGCCCGCGCCCGTGCGGTGCAATTGCCCGCCTGGAACGAGGCGCTGGGATTGCCGCGGCCCTGGGATCAGCAATGGTCGATGCGGATGCAGCAGATTCTGGCCTATGAGACCGACCTGTTGGAATATGGCGATCTGTTTGATGGCAACCCGGCTGTTGATGCCAAGGTTGAAGAGTTGAAAGAAGGCGCGCGTGCGGAGCTGGCAAACCTGGATTCGATGGGCGGCGCTGTCGCTTCGATCGAATACATGAAGTCACGCCTGGTGGATTCGAACGCAGAGCGCCTCAACCGGATCGAGCGCAACGAGACCATTGTGGTCGGCGTGAACAAATGGACCGAGGGCGAGCCCTCACCCCTGGAAACCGAAGACGGCGGCATCATGGTCGTTGATCCGGCAGTAGAGCAGGAACAGATCAACCGCCTGAACGAATGGCGCACCGAACGGGATGGCGCGGCAGTTGCAGCAGCGCTGGCCGCTTTGCGTGAGGCCGCACAATCCGGTGCGAATGTAATGGAGCCGTCAATCGTCGCCGCCAAGGCTGGCGTCACCACCGGCGAATGGGCCGAAGAGATGCGCAAAGTCTATGGCACATATCGCGGCCCGACCGGCGTTTCCGGCTCGGTCTCAAACAAAACCGAAGGGCTGGAGGACTTGCGCTCGGCCGTTGACGCGGTCAGCGACAAGCTTGGACGTCGCCTGAAATTCCTGGTCGGGAAACCCGGTCTGGACGGCCATTCAAATGGCGCTGAACAGATCGCCTTCCGCGCCCGCGATTGCGGCATGGACATCAGCTATGACGGCATCCGTCTGACACCCGAGGAAATTGTGGCCGCCGCAATCGAGGACAAAGCCCATGTGATCGGCCTGTCAATTCTGTCCGGCAGTCACATTCCGTTGGTTCAGGACGTTCTGAACCGTCTGCGCGAGGCGGGCCTGAACGATGTTCCTGTTGTTGTCGGTGGCATTATCCCAGATGACGATGCTGAAAAACTCAAAGCGATGGGTGTGGCCAAAATCTACACGCCAAAAAACTTCGAGTTGAATGCAATCATGGGCGACATAGTTTCCTTGGTTGATCCGCAAAACCTGGCCGCTGAATAACCGCCGATTTGCCACCCATTTTCCCCGTATCTATCGCCTTCGCAAAAGGGATAGATAATGGATACTTTTAGAACTACGGTGACTCTTCGGGGACATTGTAATTCGGTAACATCAGGGGAATGTAAATGGGAATGAATCTCGAAAAGATGACGCGCAATGAACTGTTGGAATTGCGTGCCAATGTAGATGTGGCGCTGAAAGCAGCCGAAAGACGTGATAGGAAAGAGGCTTTGAAAGCTGCTCAGAAAGCCGCAGCGGAATTTGGGTTTTCCCTTTCCGAACTTTCTGATGGGTCCTCGAAATCTCTTAAGATTTCGAAAACAAAAGCAAAATACCGAAATCCATCCAACCACGATCAAACCTGGTCGGGGCGCGGTCGCAAGCCGCATTGGGTACACGAAGCTTTGAAAGCCGGAGCGGATATTTCGGATATGGAAATCTGAATGGAATTGATAACGAAATGACGATTCATATAGGCGCCGAAAAAGGCGAAATCGCTGAAACAGTTCTTTTACCCGGTGATCCTTACCGGGCAAAATGGGCGGCAGAAACTTTTCTGGATAACGCCAAACTGGTGAATGACGTGCGTGGCATGTTGGGCTTCACCGGAACCTGGAAAGGTAATCCGGTCACGATTCAAGGCAGCGGTATGGGAATGCCCTCGCTGTCAATTTACGTGAATGAATTGATCCGCGATTTTGGCGCCAGAACTTTGATCCGTATTGGGTCATGTGGCGGGATGCAGGACAGTTTGAACATTCGTGATGTCATTTTGGCGATGACTTCGACCACGCTCAGCACGCCGTCTCGGGGGATCATGAAAGAGCTCAACTTTGCACCTTGCGCGGATTGGAGCCTGTTGCAGGCCGCCTTTGAGGCTGCGGCAAACAAAGGAACACCAACTCATGTTGGCGGGATTTATTCCTCGGATGTGTTCTACGATGAACGTCCCGATCTGAACGAACAGATGGTGCGTCACGGCATTCTGGGCGTCGAAATGGAAGCCGCCGAACTTTACATCCTGGCCGCGCGCCACAAGTGCCGGGCCCTTGCCGTGCTGACTGTTTCCGACCACTTGCTGACAGGAGAAGCTCTGCCATCGTCCGAACGTGAAAGCAGCTTTGGCGACATGGTTGAGATCGCACTTCAGGCGGCGTTTCCAAAGGCTTAGCAAACGGGTTGGGGCAGGGTCGACCCTGTCCCGCATCGGCTATCCACCGGTCGATCCCTTTAAACACTGCTTGGGACTTTCCGCCCCATCGGTCTGAGCACCGCAAAACGAGCAGACCCATTGCCCTTCTTTTCGGTGCTGGCGCCAGCGGCATTCACGTGTCAGTGACGAAGTGCGGGCGCGCCACAGAAAATAGGCGAATACGGCGGCAGCAAGAAGCAGAAGAATAACAGGCATTCTCCTGCTTTGCTGATCAGTCGGTTGTTTTCAAGCCCTGCAATCGCAGATCAGGCAGCATTTGCGTATTCGAACAGCTCTGGCATCCGCTCTGAAGTGGGGATTACCGTTTCTGGCGTATAATAGGCCCATGCCTGTTCCAGAAATTCCAGGGCTTCGGCGGCATCAGCGGAATTGGTTTTGGTTCTCATCGGAGTGATCCCATTGTGACATAATCACTCCTCCCTGAGCCGAACATAGGACAGGCTGCAGGCGTTCACACCACATATTCTTGCAAATGGGAATTGCACCTGCCGCAACACAGCAGGCACATGGATCAAGTCCGCCTCACACCGTGCGTTCGACCATCAACTTTTTGATCTCGGCGATTGCCTTTGCGGGGTTCAGACCCTTCGGGCAGGTTTTGGCGCAGTTCATGATCGTGTGGCAACGATACAGCTTGAACGGATCTTCCAACTCATCCAGGCGCTCACCCGTTGCCTCATCTCGACTGTCAATGATCCAACGATATGCATGCAGCAGAGCCGCCGGGCCAAGATAGCGGTCGCCATTCCACCAATAACTTGGGCACGAGGTCGAGCAGCTGGCACACATCACACATTCATAAAGACCATCCAGCTTTTTGCGGTCTTCAATGGATTGCTTCCACTCTTTCGCAGGCCGGTTGGTCTTGGTTTCTAGCCAGGGCATGATGCTTGCGTGCTGGGCATAGAAATGGGTCAGGTCCGGAATCAGGTCCTTGACCACAGGCATATGGGGCAAAGGATAGATTTTCACATCGCCCTTGATCTCATCCATGCCATAGATGCAGGCCAGCGTGTTGATCCCGTCGATATTCATCGCACAGGACCCACAAATGCCCTCGCGACAAGACCGGCGGAAGGTCAAGGTTGGGTCGATCTCATTCTTGATCTTGATCAGCGCATCCAAAATCATCGGACCGCAGCTGTCCATATCGACGAAATAGGTATCCACCCGGGGATTTTGACCGTCGTCAGGATTCCAGCGATAGATCTGGAACTTGCGCACATTCGTCGCGCCCTCTGGCTTGGGCCATGTCTTTCCGGTGGTAATCCGAGAATTTTTTGGCAGGGTGAGTTGTACCATTTCCGACCTCGCTAAATTCCCGTGTATAGATACACGCTGCAAGTGCGAAAGCCAACCATTTAGCCTTGAAAACAGTCAATAAAGATGGGTGATTTCACCTTTACATTGAGCTTATGTGCGTGGAGTCTGCACCCGAGAAAGCAAAAGCTGAGTGCCGTATGCAGACACGAGTATTGAATATTCCCTACGGCACCAAAAACCCCTACCAAAACATGATGTACAGCGCATGCGAGCCAGAGTTTTCTCTAGCTGCAATGAAACAGCTGAACTTTGCAGAGATTGCGAAACCAGAGTTTCAGACCGAACACGGAATCCTGCATATCCAATGGGATGACAGGCTGTTTCCGATCAAGGATGGTGAAGATCCCGCGAACAACGCTCTGTTTCAAGATGCCGTGTCGGGACTTGAGCTGTATAAATCAAACGGTGGTCGCGTCATCTGGACCATTCACAATCGCGCCGCGCATTCAGCGCGTGAGGGCAACGATGGGTTTCACGCGGCGCGACGCAAGTTGGCAGAGCTGGTCGATATGATCCATGTCCATACCCCAAACGCGCGACAACATATGATCGCCCAATATGACGCGGAACCGAATAAGATTTGCCTGATCCCTCACCCAAGCTATCTAGGCGTTTATGAAAGCGCTGAAATCACGCTTGCGCGCCTGATGCAACCACGCGATCAGACCCATTTTTTGACCTTTGGCGCGATGCGCGGAAACCGCGAGTTGGACCGGCTTCATTTCGCCATCCGGAAGCTAACCAACAGGGGTTTCGACTTTCATATGTCAGTGGTAGGCCGAGTCTTCCGGCCCAGTCGGCGATTGGTACGACGGCTGGACGCCATTTCAAACGTAACCGTGATAGGCGAACGCGTAGAAGATGAGGCTATTCCGAGTGTTTTTTCCCAAGCTCACGCCTATGTTTTGCCATCTACACAAACCTTCACCTCTGGAACCGCAATGCTTGCCATGACCTTCGGCTTGCCAGTTGTCGCTCCGGACATTGAACCCCACCGGCAGACGACCCCGGAATCCTGTCATGATCTACTGTATCCGGCACAAAACCCTCGAGGACTGATCCGCATGATGATGAAGGTGATGGAAATGTCCGATTCAGAACTCGCTGAAAAACGTAGGGCGTGCTTCGAATTCGCTCAGGAACGCGCGCCAGAGCGGATCAGCCGCAAGTTGGCCGAAGCGCTTACGGTTCTAAGAAATGGATAATCTTTTCAGCGCCCGCATTTCTGCTTTGTACGATCTTCTGGATTTGAGCAGTTTTGTACGCATTGCCGATATTGGCGCCAATCCAATGCGCCATGACGCCCCTTACCGTGATTTGCTAAAGAACGACCTCTGCAATGTCGTCGGTTTTGAACCTCAGGAAGACACGATGAAAGAGGTCGTCCGCAATAAAGGTGCAAATGAAGAGTATTTCAACTTTGCAGTCGGAGACGGCAAACCGGCCTTGTTGAATATCTACAAGGGCTCGGGCTTGACATCCTTGCTGAAAATAAGGGAAAAAACACTTCTTTACCTACGTGGCCTACGCAATGCTGCAAGGCAAATTGGCAGTATGGAGATGCAAACCCAGCGGCTGGATGATATCGCAGGTTTGGGTCCAGTGGATTTTCTGAAAATTGACATTCAGGGTGCCGAACTTTCGGTGTTTACCTCGGCGGAAAACACGCTGAAAAATGTCGCCGCCATACAGACCGAAGTATCGTTTTTTCCATTGTACGAGAATCAGCCAGGTTTTGGCGAGGTTGACACATTTCTCAGAAAATTGGGGTTTTTGCCCCATAGTTTTGCGCATATCGAGAACAGGCTGGTCGTATCGAAATGGTCGGGAGTTCTTTCGGACTTTGAATCGACACAAATGCTGGACGGGGACATTATCTATCTCAGGGACTTGTCTGATCCTGCAGAGCTGAACAGCCAGATACTAAAGCGACTGGCAATTCTAACCGAAGGTGTTTTTGGGTTCACAGATGTCAGCCTGAAAATTCTCGACATATTGGCACAGCGTCAGGAAATCTCTGAAGCCGATGTGAATCAGTACATTGAAACATTCATCTCGCCATAGCCGATTGGCTAAGTACAGATATTACTGACCCATAGAATTTGAGCAGTCCGGTGGTTGGTCGCGGACTGCCCAATCACATCAGAAAGTCCGCGCCTTGGGCGCGATTTTCTTCAGACTGATTCCGCCTTCTGCTTCGGTGCTCAGCGGATCGACGATCACCGGGCGATAGCTGAGGTTCACTTTATTACCATCCACGCGGGACACCGTGTGAACGCGCCAGTTTTTGTCGTCGCGTTCGCTGAAATCCTCATGCGCATGGGCACCACGGCTTTCCTTACGCGCTTCGGCACCGACGATGGTGGCCAGCGCACTTGGCATCAGGTTGGTCAGTTCCAGCGTTTCCATCAGATCGCTGTTCCAGACCAACGAGCGGTCGGTGACTTTCAGGTCGTCCATCTTGGCGGCAATCGCCGTCATCTTTTCAACACCTTCGGCCATGGTTTTGGCGGTGCGGAATACGGCCGCGTCAGCCTGCATGGTCTTTTGCATCTCAAGCCGCAGATCGGCGGTCGGGATCGCTCCGCTGGCGTTACGGACGGTGTCAAAGCGATCAAAGGCTTTGTCGACCGACCCCTGGTTCAGAACCGGGTTGGCGCTATCGGCATCCACAACCTTGCCGGCCCGGATCGCCGCCGCGCGGCCAAAGACCACCAGATCGATCAGCGAGTTTGAGCCCAAACGGTTCGCCCCATGGACCGAGGCGCAGCCAGCCTCACCCACAGCCATCAGGCCCGGGACCACGGCGGTTGGGTCCTTGGCGGTAGGGTTCAGAACCTCACCCCAATAGTTGGTCGGGATACCGCCCATGTTGTAGTGCACGGTCGGCAGAACCGGGATCGGCTCTTTGGTCACGTCCACACCGGCGAAGATCTTGGCGCTTTCGGAAATACCCGGCAGACGCTCGGCCAAAGCCTCGGCAGGCAAGTGGCTAAGGTTCAGGTGGATGTGGTCGCCCTCTGCACCCACACCGCGCCCTTCGCGGATTTCCATAGTCATTGAGCGCGAGACATAGTCGCGCGGTGCCAGGTCTTTGTACTGAGGCGCATAGCGCTCCATGAACCGTTCGCCTTCGGAATTGGTCAGGTACCCGCCCTCACCCCGCGCACCTTCGGTGATCAGACAGCCCGAGCCGTAGATGCCGGTCGGGTGAAATTGAACGAACTCCATATCCTGCAGCGCCAGACCCGCGCGGGCCACCATACCGCCACCGTCACCGGTGCAGGTATGGGCCGAAGTGGCGCTGAAATACGCCCGGCCATAGCCGCCGGTCGCCAGCACCACCATCTTGGCGTTGAAGACATGCATGGTGCCATCGTCCAGCTTCCAGCAGACGACACCCTGACACTGTCCGTCGTCGGACATGATCAGGTCGATGGCGAAATATTCGATGTAGAACTCAGCATTGTTTTTCAACGACTGACCATAGAGCGTGTGCAGGATTGCGTGGCCGGTCCGGTCAGCAGCGGCACAGGTCCGCTGAACCGCGGGGCCTTCACCAAATTCGGTGGTGTGGCCGCCAAAGGGACGCTGATAAATCTTGCCTTCCTCGGTCCGGCTGAAGGGCACACCGTAATGCTCTAGCTCATAGACCGCCTTGGGTGCCTCACGTGCGAGGTATTCCATCGCGTCGGTGTCGCCCAGCCAGTCCGAGCCCTTGACCGTGTCGTACATATGCCACTGCCAGTGGTCAGGACCCATATTCGACAGCGACGCCGCGATGCCGCCCTGCGCGGCAACCGTGTGTGAGCGGGTCGGGAACACCTTGGTCACGCATGCCGTACGCAGACCCTGTTCCGCCATACCCAGCGTTGCGCGAAGACCTGCACCACCTGCGCCTACGACAACGACGTCGTATTCGTGGGTTTCGTATTCATATGCTGCTGTCATTGTTCTTATTCCTTACCGCGCATCATCACAGGGCGAGTTTCACCAGGGCGAACAGCCCCGCAACCATCAGCGTGTAGCCAAACGCCCACATCGCAACCAGCGTCACTTTTTCGGCGACACCATGGATATAGTCTTCGATGGCCTCCTGCGCTTCGTACATCAGCTGCAACAGGGCAACGATCAGTGTCAGCGCGCATACGATCGCCGGGAAGGGGCGACTGAAATAAGCCAGAACCTCTTCGTAGGTTCCGCCCAGACCGGCACCAAATGTGAAGATGAAGAGAGGAATCAGAACGGTCAGGATCATGGCCCGGACCATTGTGTTCCAATGTGTTTGGGTTCCGGATTTGCCCGCTCCCAGACCCTCGGCGCGTTTACGGTCAGTCAGGTATCGCATCGAACGTCTCCTTAAACCACAAGAACGGTGATGATGGTCAGGATCGTGGCACCAACGAACATGCCCCATCCCAGCTTTTCAGAGAGATCAACATCCAGGCAGTAGCCGAAATCCCAAAAGACATGACGCAAGCGGCCCAATGTGTGGTACCACAAACCCCAGGCCGCTCCGGTCATGACAAGATCACCGAACCAGCTGCGCAGAAATCCGTCTATGCCTGCAAAGGCCGCCTCAGAGGTTGCCGCCGCCAACAGCCACCACACCACAAGTGCTGCGATTGCGAACACGGCCAATCCAGTCATCCGAACCATGATCGATGACAGAGACGTCATCTGTGGGCGGTAGATGCGGATATGCGGTGAGAGCGGGCGGTTGCCCCGATTTACATCGCTCATGGCGGCTCCTTTTCGGTTGGCTTCCGAAGGTTTTACTGGTTTTTGCGACACTGTCACGTGCTGCAGCTGCAAAAAAGCTCAGAATTCGCGCAAAATGACAGATTAAGCGATAAAGTGATCACACAAAATATTCTTGTGATCACAAATCAAATAAGACGAAACAGATGTTAGCGCCTGCAGCTCCGAATCCCTGCCACACTTATTTCAGACCGGCCGTTTGCTGGGTCACTTCCCGCAACAGTTTCTTTCGGATGCGGGCCGGATAATCCTCGAACCCGGCCGCCGAAACGACAAACGCTCCCTCACCTACAATGACGTTCTCAAAGAAATAGGCCGTCAAGTCGGGTTCGCTTTCCTCGATGGCGATGGCATTTACCGTGACACCTTTCCCACGCAACACATCGTGAATCTCGGACGGTTCAACCCCTTCGTTGGAAACCCCATCACCCGAAATATCAATCAGGTGCCGTTTGCATTCGGTTACCTCGCTGAAACTGGACATTGTGGTCTCAAGCGCCTCACCGATTGCAGTCGAAAAATTGCGCCAGACTCTGGCATCCGCAGCCACCTGTCTGGCGAAGCTATCTATGGCTTCAAAGCTATCCATATGTGTCCAGGGGATCGTCACCTTCTGACGAGAGGCTCCGGTCCATTGGACCAGCATCAACCGCGCATTCCCGCGCACCAGCGCCTCGGAGACGATGGGGTCACGCAATCCAGCGGCCAGGCCGTCCATTTGTATGCGGTATTCGTTCGAATCCACCGATCCCGAGACATCAACGGCCAGAGCCAAAGCAAGATCACACGCCTCGGCGGTCGGGGCCAGAAAGAAACAGGCGACGAAAGAGCGAAGCAGAGACATGGTTGCAGCCTAGCACGAATATTGCAGGCTGCGTTCAAATGAATGTGGGGTCAGACTGGCATCAAAGCCCAGTAGTCGAGGTCCAACAGAACGTTGGGCAGATATCGGCCATCGTCATTTTTCAACTCGAATGGCTCTCCACCCTTCGTGGCGACCAGCCGCAACCGGACCGCCCCAACGCCGGGGATGCCAGTTTCGGCTTTGTCCAGCACCTCAGACCAGGCCTTAATGGTATAGCCTGAGAAGCAAGGGTTGGCATGGGCGCCACCGTTCAACCCGACGATCATCTGCGCATTTGCCAATCCATTGAACGACAGGGTCCGCGCCATCGAGATCACGTGCCCGCCATAGATCAGACGGCCTTCGGGGCGGAAGGTCAGATCGAAATGAACCTTGGCAGTGTTCTGCCAAAGCCGCGTGGCCAGCATATGCTCGGCTTCTTCCACCGTGACGCCGTCCACATGATCAATCTTTTCACCAATCGCGTAATCGCCCCACCGATGCGCTTCACCGGCCTGAACAAATTCATAGGAGGAAAAGTTCAGCCCTTGTGGCACTACCAGATCCTGAGGCTCCAGCGCCTGTTTCAACTCGGGCACCACCGTGTCCGGGGCGGGCGCGTCAGGGTTCGATTTGCGCACCATCACCCAGCGGACATACTCAATAACCACCTCATCGCGCTGGTTCAGGCCACGGGTTCGCACCCACACCACACCGGTTTTTCCGTTCGAGTTCTGCTTGACCCCAATCACTTCGGATTCCGACCGCAGCGTATCGCCGGGATAAACCGGCTTCAGCCAACGCCCCTCAGCATAGCCCAGATTGGCCACTGCATTCAGCGATACATCAGGGACAGTCTTGCCAAACACCACGTGAAACGCCGCCAGATCATCAATCGGGCTTTGCGGCAGGCCACAATTCCGGGCGAACTCATCCGAGGAATACAGAGCATGACGCGCCGGATAGAGCGCATGATACAACGCCCGTTCGCCATCGGTCACGGTGCGAGGCACCGCGTGGTGCAGCACTTGCCCTACAGAATAATCCTCGAAGAAACGGCCCGGATTGGTCTTTGCCATTATTGCTGTCCCAGTTTCATTTCAGGGGAATAGTCGGCCGCAACCTCTTTGGTCACGGCCTGCGCACAACGCATCACGTTGTTTGCAGTGTCAAAGGCATAGGACGGGTCGCCATACAGCTCCCACCCTTTTGCCAGCGCGTCCGACACTTTGTGACAGAAGGCTGCGGTGTCTTCCTCGGTCAGCAGACGATAGAGTGTTGCCATGTTGTCAAACCTTTATGAACCAAACGGCGACGGGCCGACCAACCCGTGAATATAGCCGATAATGCCCAGCAGAACGATCGACGCGACAAAGAACATCGCATCCTTGCCGTAAGTGCCCGGCTCGCCCGGTGTCCAGTCCGGCTCGGATTTGTTGATCACGATCACTTCGACCACCGCCCAGGCCAGCAAGCCGCCGAACAGGACGATTGAGGCCAGATCACCATTGACCAGCAAATGCGCAAAGGCCCAGAGCTTCATGCCGCCCAGCATCGGGTGACGCAGCTTGTTCAGCAGACGACCCTTTTGGCCTGCGGGGCTCATCATATAGATAGCGATCAGCACCAGCTGGTTGTTGACGTGGATCAGAAAGGTCGGCGGCGACCATATTGGGATGAAATCGGTCATGCGATAACCGAAGATCATCAACAGGATTGACGCCAGCAGCGCCAGCGCCACCGCGCCCGCACCGCCTTTGCCCATCGCCGCGCGCTGGTCCGGCATCACGCGTTTGAACAGATGTGCGGCCCACCAGAGCGCCACACCAAGAATCAGAAGAACAAAGCCCATGCTGGCTTACCCCGCTTGCAAAGCTGAAATCGCCTCTGCTTTTGCCAGAGTTTCACGGGCGGTTGCAACGTGCAGGTTTTCCACGATCTTGCCATCGACGACCGCGACGCCCTGCCCTTGTGCTTCGGTCTCTTCAAAGGCGGTGATCTGGCGGCGGGCCAGATCGATTTCCTCATCCGATGGGGCGAAGGCGTCGTTGGTGACATCGACCTGTGCGGGATGGATAAGGGTCTTGCCGTCAAAGCCCATATCGCGGCCCTGCGCGCATTCGGCCGCCAGGCCTTCGCTGTCCTTGAAGGCGTTATAGACGCCATCTACGATGATCAGCCCCTCGGCCTTCGCGGCTAACAGGCACAGGCCCAGCGACGTCTGCAACGGCAGGCGGTCTGGGCGGAACCGTGTCTGCAATTCCTTAGCCAGATCGTTGGTGCCCATGACGAAGCCCGCCATCTGCGGATGCGCGGCAATTTCGGCGGCGTTCAGCATCCCGCGCGGCGTCTCCATCATGGCCCATATCGGCAGCTCACCGGTTATTGCGGCCAACGCATCCACATCTGCGGCAGAATTCACTTTGGGCAGCAGAACCACATCCACGTCCATGTCCCGCACGGCTAGGGCATCGGCCCGGCCCCATTCGGTATCTAGGCCATTGATTCGTACGATCTTGACCCGCGCCCCATAACCGCCAGCAGCCAAGGCAGCCCCCAGCGTTTCGCGCGCGTTGTTTTTTTCCTCCGCCGCGACCGCATCTTCGAGGTCAAAAATAACCGCATCAACAGGCAGGTTGCGGGCCTTGTCCAACGCCCGGTCTTTGGAACCGGGAATGTACAATACGGAACGGTAGGGTCGCTGACGGGAGTCCATTGGCTTCGGCCTCTTGAAATAATGTTGCGCAGAATGGGGCATTTTCTGCAGGAAAGTTCAAGCGTAAACTTGCCGCACCGCAGCATTAACGACGCAACGTGCGTTCCTTTAACCGTATTTCGGTCTGCACCGGTCACCGTCTTGGCAGATCGCAATCAAAAGGGTTCACCGATGAGCAAGACGCTGTTCAATATGACAATGGGGCTGGGTATCATGGTTCTGGCCGCCCAGCAGGTGCAGGCTCAAAGCTGCGCCCCCCGCGACGAGGTCATAACTCGACTGGCCGAGACTTATGGCGAAACGCGTAAGAGCATTGGCATCGCCCGACAAGGTGCGGTGATGGAAGTCTTTGCCTCTGATCAAAGCGGAAGCTGGACTATTACGGTGACATTACCGGATGGAATGACCTGCCTTGTGGCTTCGGGCCAGTCCTACGAAGATATGGCCGAAGCGCTGCCGCCCAATGTCTAGCTCAGGGCCTCCCAGATCAGTTTTGTTCCGGTCAGCATCAGCAAAACGTAGGCAATACCGAAGAACAGGCGTTCGGATATCATGAAATGCGCGCGCACACCTAGCCATGCACCAAGCACGGCAAATGGAGCCAGCAACAAGTCGGCCAGCGCAGTGTGCCATGTGAACAGACCCAGATAGGCATACGGAATGAATTTAGCGACATTGATGACCCAGAAGACCAGCACTGTGCTCGCCTGAAACTCGGTTTTAGACAGACGCTGCGAGATCAGATAGACGGCGGCGGGTGGGCCGCCCGCATGACTGACAAAGCTAGTGAATCCGGCGACCAACCCCGCAAGAATTCCCGCAAATGGCGGCAGGCGATTGGCAAAGCCGCGGATCCAGCCCTTTCTCTGGGCCACATGCCAGATCACGAACCCCACTGAAATCCCTCCGATCAGCAGGCGCAGAAGGTCGTCATTCGTGGCGCGATACAGCCAGGCGCCCACAGCCACACCCGGCACTGCCCCCACGATCAGCAGGCGTGAATCCGGCCAGCTCCAGCGTTTCCAATAGGGGCCCAGCGTAGCGACGTCGATTACCATCAGAATTGGCAACATCAGTGCAAGCGCCTGTCCCGGTGTCAGGATCAGTGCCAGAATCGATGACGCGGCAAACGCCACCCCCGAGCCGAACCCACCCTTCGAGATGCCGGCGAAGATCACAGCAGGGATCGCCACGGCAAAAAACATCAGGTCCATCTCGAACATGCGGCGTCCCGTAAATATGCATGAGTCACAGGCGGTTTAGCGCAATCGGTAGGAGACATGCAAACGGTATGCGGTGGCATGCCGCGCCGCAGAAGGCTTGCGCAGCGCCGGTTTTAGGACTAGCAAAACCGCGATTTCAATACCGACCGGAGATTTTCCAAATGGCCAGACCCAAGATCGCGCTGATCGGCGCAGGTCAGATCGGCGGCACGCTCGCCCACCTCGCAGCAATGAAGGAACTCGGTGACGTCGTGCTGTTCGACATCGCCGAGGGCACTCCGGAAGGCAAGGCGCTGGATATCGCAGAATCCGGCCCTTCCGAAGGGTTCGACGCCAAGCTAAAAGGCACCCAGTCCTATGAGGACATCGCAGGCGCCGACGTTTGCATCGTCACCGCAGGTGTCCCACGCAAGCCAGGCATGAGCCGTGATGACCTGCTGGGCATCAACCTGAAAGTCATGAAGTCGGTCGGTGAAGGCATCGCCGCCAACGCGCCCGATGCTTTTGTCATCTGCATCACCAACCCGCTGGACGCGATGGTCTGGGCTCTGCGTGAATTCTCGGGCATGCCGCACAACAAAGTCTGCGGCATGGCGGGCGTACTGGACTCGGGCCGTTTTGCCCACTTCTTGTCGGAAGAATTCAACGTGTCCATGCGCGACGTCACTGCCTTTGTTCTGGGTGGCCACGGCGACACCATGGTTCCTTCGGTTCGTTATTCTACCGTTGCGGGCATCCCGCTTCCCGATCTGGTCGAGATGGGCTGGACCACACAAGAGAAACTGGACGCAATCGTGCAGCGTACCCGAGACGGCGGGGCTGAAATCGTTGGCCTGCTGAAAACAGGTTCGGCTTTCTATGCGCCTGCCACATCGGCAATCGAAATGGCCGAAGCCTATCTGAAAGACCAGAAACGCGTCCTGCCCTGCGCCGCTTATTGCGACGGAGAGCTGGGTGTCGAAGGCATGTATGTCGGCGTCCCCACCGTGATCGGCGCAGGCGGTATCGAGCGTATCGTCAACATCAAGCTCAACGAAGAAGAGCAGGCCGGTTTCGACAATTCGGTCAACGCCGTGAAGGGCCTGATCGAAGCATGCAAAGGCATCGACAGCTCTCTGGCCTGATCCGTCTTATACGGTTAAACAGAACCCGGCTCACCCATGGTGGGCCGGGTCATTTTTTGGAAGATTGCCATGTCGTCTCAGGGATTTGTCATTGCCGCAAGCGGTAAGGATTACATCGAAACAGCGGTGGCAGCGGCTCGGTCGTTAAAGGTCGCCATGCCGGATGTACCGGTCGACCTGTTCACCGACCTCGAAAACATCCCGGGAACAGAAGTGTTTGACCAAATCCACATGCTGGACAAAAGCTGGTTCCGACCCAAGTTCGAAAGCCTTGTGCGGTCCCGGTTCGAAAAGACGGTCTATTTGGATGCCGATGTGCGCTGTCTGGCAGATATGTCGGATATCTTCACCGTCCTAGAGCAGTTTGATATCGCGATGGTCCATGACCCTTTGCGCAACTCGGCCCATGCGCAACGTGTTTGGAAAACTCCGCTGCCCAACGCATTTCCCCATCTCAATGGCGGGCTGGTTGGAATTCGCACTTCGGACGCAGTGCTGGATTTCCTGCAAGATGTACAAGAGACTATCATCTCGGAAAACCTGACCTCAGATCAGGCGCTGATCCGCGAAAAGCTGTTTGCCAGCGCGTTGCGACTGGCAGTTCTGCCACCCGAGTACAACTTCCTCGATTATCGTCAGGCCGAGATGTTCGGTTTTCTGCACAGCGCCCCGCGCCTGCTGCATCACTACAAATTTCACAGCCGTCATGACAAGCGGCTGGACAGCGCTAGAACTGTCGCCGGTTTGGTAGGGCCCGATCTCGAACGTCATATCAACAGCCTTATCGAAGCCGACGCACAGCTCACGCCCGGCGCGTCGAAAAAAGTCCGACCACTGGCCGACAAAGGCTTGTTGGGCAAACTGCGCAAACTGGTGATGTCAGTGAAAAAGGGTATCGTCCGCCTCAGACGCGGATAGGTTAGCGCTAGCTTGAAAACGTCATATTCTATTGGGTGAATTTCCTGCCGAATCAACGCTCAATACCAGCTCAAGTTTTGTGATCACACCCTGAAAAGCTGTGATCACAAATAATGAAAATCTTCGTGAAAAACCTCCTTTACGTCAAAAAAGCCTTTAAACTTACCCCTTAGACACGCCTATATCGGTCAATCGTAGTCAGACGGGACAGTTTCGATGAACATTCACGAATATCAGGCCAAAGCGCTTCTTCGCAGCTATGGCGCCCCGGTTTCCGACGGTCGCGCGGTCCTGCGCGCCGAGGAAGCTAAAACCGCAGCCGGTGAACTGGACGGACCTCTTTGGGTCGTCAAAGCGCAAATCCACGCGGGTGGCCGTGGCAAGGGCTCTTTCAAAGAGGCCGATGCCGGTGAAAAGGGCGGTGTCCGTCTGACCAAGTCGGTGGAAGAAGCCTCTGAAGAAGCAAAAAAGATGCTAGGCCGCACACTGGTCACGCATCAGACCGGTCCTGCGGGCAAACAGGTCAACCGCATCTATATCGAGGCCGGTTCCGGCATCGAACGCGAACTGTACCTGGCCCTGCTGGTAGACCGCCAGACCAGCCGCATCTCATTCGTCTGCTCGACCGAAGGCGGCATGGATATCGAAGAGGTGGCCGCAGCCACGCCTGAGAAAATCTTGTCCTTCTCGGTTGACCCAGCCACAGGCTATCAGCCCTATCATGGCCGCCGCATCGCCTTCTCGCTGGGCCTGGAGGGCGCGCAGGTCAAACAGTGCGTCAAACTGATGAGCCAGCTCTATGCCGCCTTCGTCGAGAAGGACATGGAAATGCTGGAGATTAACCCGCTGATCGTCTCCGACAGCGGCGACCTGAAAGTGTTGGACGCCAAAGTCAGCTTTGACGGCAACGCGATGTACCGCCACCCTGATATCGCCGAGCTGCGCGACACGACCGAAGAAGATTCCAAGGAACTGGAAGCCTCGAAATACGACCTGAACTACATCGCACTGGATGGTGAGATCGGCTGCATGGTCAACGGTGCCGGTCTGGCGATGGCGACGATGGACATCATCAAGCTCTATGGGGCTGAGCCTGCCAACTTCCTCGACGTCGGCGGCGGTGCGACCAAAGAGAAAGTCACCGAGGCGTTCAAGATCATCACCAGCGACCCGCAGGTCAAAGGCATTCTGGTCAACATCTTCGGCGGCATCATGCGCTGTGACGTCATTGCCGAGGGCGTGGTCGCCGCAGTGAAAGAGGTCGGCCTGCAGGTTCCGCTTGTTGTGCGTCTGGAAGGCACAAATGTTGAGAAAGGCAAAGAGATCATCAACACCTCGGGCCTGGACGTGATCGCGGCAGACAACCTGAAAGACGGTGCCGAGAAGATCGTGAAGGCGGTTAAGGGGTGAGGGCCAATCCGGGGCTTTTGCCCCGGCAAACGCTCCAGCGGTGCGTTTGAGGCACGAACGGGCGGAGCCCCGGGGGTATGTGATGCAATATGTAGAAGCCTTCAATTCACTTGGGTACGAAGTTCCAAATCCACGTCAGGATTGGAGCGCCGAGAAAGATGATGGAGTCTGCATCACACTCTGGAAATCCGAAGTTCAATGGACCCCTGTACCTCCGCGTCTTGATCTTTGGACACGGGGGACGCCTGGCTCAACTGATTGGGAAAACCAACCCGGACACAAAAAACGCGCAAATCACGTTGAGCGTGCAGTTTCGGAGTTCGATGGTTGGGTAGATGTGATCGTAGTCAATGGTGTTCCCGGACAAGGATATGGCGCTGCTGATCCTTGGTTGCCCGCGCAGCGCGCAAACCATGGTTGGCGCATCCAAGAATTCGATAAGGCGACGGGCTTCTTTTCTGTCGCCGCAGAGAAACTGAAATAGGAGACTCCTAAAAATGGCAGTCCTCATCGACGAAAATACCAAAGTGATCTGTCAGGGCTTTACCGGCTCGCAGGGCACATTCCACTCTGAACAGGCCATTGCGTATGGCACCAAGATGGTCGGCGGCGTGACCCCCGGCAAAGGCGGGATGACACATCTTGACCTGCCCGTGTTCAACTCGGTCCACGAGGCCAAGCATGTGACCGAGGCCAATGCATCGGTGATCTATGTGCCGCCGCCCTTCGCGGCGGACTCGATCCTTGAGGCGATTGATGCCGAGATGGAAGTGATCGTCTGCATCACCGAAGGCATCCCGGTTCTGGACATGATGAAGGTCAAGCGCGCGCTGGAAGGTTCGAACTCGCGCCTGATCGGCCCGAACTGCCCCGGTGTCATCACGCCCGACGCCTGCAAGATCGGCATCATGCCCGGCCACATTCACAAGCGCGGCTCGGTCGGCGTTGTGTCCCGCTCGGGCACTCTGACCTATGAGGCCGTCAAGCAGACCACCGATGTGGGTCTGGGTCAGTCCACCTGCGTCGGCATCGGCGGCGACCCGATCAAAGGGACCGAGCATATCGACGTGCTGGAATGGTTCCTGGCCGATGACGAGACCCACTCGATCATCATGATCGGTGAGATCGGTGGCTCGGCCGAAGAAGAAGCCGCGCAGTTCCTGGCGGATGAGGCCAAGAAGGGTCGCTCCAAGCCGACCGCCGGTTTCATCGCAGGCCGCACGGCCCCTCCGGGCCGCCGCATGGGCCACGCGGGCGCGATTGTCGCCGGTGGCAAGGGCGGTGCCGAGGACAAGATCGAAGCCATGCGCTCGGCCGGTATCGTCGTGGCCGAAAGCCCGGCGCAGCTGGGTGAGGCTGTGCTGGAAGCGATTGGGTGAGCTGTGACTCCCTGTTGCCCATATGAGCTGAGGGCGGCGCCCAACTGCGGGTGGGTGCGAAGCACCTGCCCGTCAATTCTTTGGTTTGCCTTCGGCAAAACGGGGTGGACGGACGCTGCCCGGCGATGCCGCTGGGCAGGACTCGTTGTAGCGGTCGCCTGCTTAGGTAACCTAGCCAGCGCCGACGCATCTAGTGAAGCACCGATGGATCAATTCATCGTTCGCGCCATTCCTGGCGTCACAGGTGGCTCGACAAAAACATTGGGCGATGACCGCATCTCATTTACTTATTTGAGCATTCGTGTCGACGATGAAGAGTTGCAAGCAGCTGCCGATTTTTGGTGCTCGCAATTTGAAGGATCCGCTAGACTTGTTTCCGATACTTCGGTCGGCAGCTCACTTCTGCTATTTGAACGCCGCCAGTCAGTTTTCGACTGCCCGGTCCAAAATTAGGGGCAAGGCATGAGCCAAACAACAACCATGACCTTCTCTGACGCCATCCGCACCTGTTTCGCCAAGTTCTTCACCTTCTCAGGGAGGGCCTCGAGGCCCGAATACTGGTTCTTTTTCCTGTTCATCCTGATCTGGAGCATTATTGCCGGGATCATAGACGCGCAGTTCTTCACGCAAGTCGCTGTGACTGAGACCGAGACGTCCAGATCCGTGTCCGTCACGTCTTCGCAGCCTGTGCAGGGCATTGTTGGTCTAATCGTGTTCTTCCCGCATCTGGCCGTCGCATGGCGGCGGATGCATGATACCGGGCGCAGCGGGCTGTATGCGCTGCTGCCAATCCTGCTGTTCTTTGGCGCCGGGGCCGTACTGGTCTTTGGCATCGGCCTCGCCTCGCATTTCCAGCATGGCGGCAATCTGGACATCCTGTTCACCCGCGCCACGCTGCTGATCGTCATTCCGACGCTTCTGATCCTGTTTGTGTCGCCCCTCCTGGTCCTATGGTGGCTGACCCGCCCCAGCCAGCCAGGCACCAACCAATACGGTCCCAATCCTTCAGAGGTCCCTCAATGAACCTGCTGAGCGTAAACTCTATACAAGCGGCCCCTGTGGCCAGAAAGGCCATCTGACATGGTTTTGGTTTGCCATGAGCACAAATTCATCTATCTCAAGACGACGAAGACTGCGGGAACCTCTACCGAGATAGCGCTTCAGCCTTTATGCGAAGAACCCGGTCTTCCGCGGCTTGAAAATGGGCAAATCCGCGTATCGAAATACGGTATTGTCGGTGCTCGTGGGAAAACTGCAGGTTTGGTCCGGCCAAAATGGCAGTTTTGGCGCAAATACGCATGGCGCAACCATATGCCTGCGAAACAGGTTCGAGCCAATCTTGGGTCAAAGACCTTTGATTCCTATACAAAGATCGCCAACGTACGAAATCCGTTCGATCGTGCTGTATCCGACTACCACTTTCAGAAGCATCAGCAAGGATTGCCCTCGGAAGACCCGCAGACCGAAATTGCTCAGTTCAAAGAGTTCATCCGGTCAAAGGCCTGGGGCAATAACTGGGAGATAGTCTCGATCAACAACAAGCTGATCGTGGACAAGTTCGTCCGCAAGGAAAACCTGCAGTCAGATCTGAAAGAGATTTATCGCTCCTTTGGGCTGCCGGAAGACAGCTTTGAATTGCCGCACGAAAAGTCGATGGCCGAACGACGAAAAGGCATTCCAGTGCCCGATTATTTCGACGCAGATACGATAGACATCGTTCGACGAAGAATGACCTGGGTATTCGAGGCCGGAAACTACCCCGAAGATCCGCAAGACTAAATCCTACCAAATCCGAAATCGCATTTGAGGTCCTACAATGACCGAACATTCGCCCAACTCTGCCTTCCACGCCTCAAGCTTTATGCAGGGGCATAATGCCGAATATCTGGAGCAGCTCTACGCCCAGTATACCAAGAACCCCGGCGCGGTGGATGCCGCCTGGGCCGAGTTCTTCAAGGCCATGGGCGACGCCTCGCCTGATGTCCAGCGCGAGGCCGAGGGACCTTCGTGGGCGCGGTCCGACTGGCCGCCGATGCCGACGGATGATCTGACCGGTGCGTTGACTGGCGAATGGGCCGAGATCGACGCCAAGGCGGCGGGCAAGAAGATCAAGGAAAAAGCCGCCGACAAAGGTGTTGCCGTCAGCGAAGACCAGATTAAACGCGCAGTTTTGGACAGTCTGCGGGCGCTGATGCTGATCCGGGCCTATCGTATTCGGGGTCATCTGGCCGCCGATCTGGACCCGTTGGGCATGCGGGCTGCCAGCACGCATCCGGAATTGGACCCCAAGACTTATGGGTTTACCGATGCCGATATGGATCGCCCGATCTTTATCGACAACGTGCTGGGCCTGCAGATGGCCAGCATGCGCCAGATCGTCGAGATCGTGAAACGCACCTATTGCGGCACCTTCGCGCTGCAATACATGCATATTTCGAACCCGGAAGAGGCTGCCTGGCTGAAGGAACGGATCGAAGGCTATGGCAAGGAAATCGCGTTCACCAAAGAGGGCCGCAAGGCCATCCTGAACAAGATGGTCGAGGCCGAAGGGTTCGAAAAGTTCCTGCACGTGAAATACATGGGCACCAAGCGCTTTGGTCTGGACGGCGGCGAAGCATTGATCCCCGCGATGGAACAGATCATCAAACGCGGCGGGGCCCTAGGCCTAAGCGATATTGTCATCGGCATGCCACACCGCGGACGTCTGAACATTCTAGCGAATGTAATGGCCAAGCCATACCGCGCCATCTTTAACGAATTCCAGGGGGGCAGCTTCAAGCCTGAGGACGTGGATGGCTCGGGCGATGTAAAATACCACCTAGGCGCCTCAAGCGACCGCGAATTTGACGGCAACAGCGTACACCTGTCATTGACCGCTAACCCAAGCCACCTTGAGGCGGTGAACCCTGTTGTTCTGGGCAAGGTCCGCGCCAAGCAGGATCAGTTGAACGACACCGACCGGACCAGAGTCATGGCCATTCTACTGCATGGCGATGCGGCCTTTGCCGGTCAGGGTGTCGTTGCCGAAGGATTCGGCCTGTCCGGCCTGCGCGGTCACAGGACCGGCGGCACCATGCATATCGTGGTGAACAACCAGATCGGCTTTACAACCGCACCGCATTTCTCGCGCTCCAGCCCTTATCCCACGGATATCGCACTGATGGTTGAAGCCCCGATCTTCCACGTGAATGGCGACGACCCCGAGGCGGTGGTACACGCAGCCAAGGTTGCGACCGAGTTTCGCCAGAAGTTCCACAAGGACGTGGTTCTGGATATATTCTGCTATCGCCGGTTCGGGCATAACGAGGGCGACGAGCCCATGTTCACCAACCCGATCATGTACAAGAAGATCAAGACCCATAAGACCACGCTGTCACTATACACGGAACGGCTGGTCAAGGACGGGTTGATCCCCGAAGGCGAGATCGAAGATATGAAAGCCGCCTTCCAGGCCCATCTGAATGATGAGTTCGAAGCCGGCAAAGACTATAAGCCCAACAAGGCCGACTGGCTGGACGGGCGTTGGGCGCATCTGGATAAGAACAAAGACGAATATGTTCGCGGCGATACTGCGATTGCACCAGAAACCCTGGCCGAAGTTGGCGCATCGCTAACCCGGGCCCCTGAGGGATTTGCACTCCATAAAACTGTCGGCCGCCTGCTGGACCACAAAAAGCAAATGTTCGAAACCGGCAAAGGCTTTGACTGGGCCACGGGTGAGGCGCTTGCCTTTGGATCATTGCTGACCGAAGGCTATCCAGTTCGCCTGTCGGGACAGGACGCGACGCGCGGTACGTTCAGCCAGCGCCATTCCGGCTTTATCAATCAGGAAACCGAAGAGCGGTACTATCCACTGAACAACATCCGAGCTGGTCAATCACAATATGAGGTGATCGACTCGATGCTATCGGAATACGCGGTTCTGGGCTTTGAATACGGCTTTTCCTTGGCTGAACCCAACGCTCTGACCCTGTGGGAGGCGCAGTTCGGCGATTTCGCCAACGGTGCGCAGATCATGTTCGATCAGTTCATCAGCTCGGGCGAAAGCAAATGGCTGCGCATGTCCGGTCTGGTGACCCTGCTGCCGCACGGGTTCGAAGGGCAAGGGCCTGAACACTCGTCCTCGCGTCTGGAACGCTTTCTGCAGATGTGTGGTCAGGACAACTGGATCGTGGCCAACTGCACGACGCCTGCGAACTACTTCCACATCCTGCGCCGTCAGCTGCACAGAACCTTCCGCAAGCCGCTGATCCTGGTGACACCGAAATCGCTGTTGCGCCACAAGCTGGCGATCAGCACGGCCGAGGATTTCACCACCGGCTCCAGCTTCCACCGGGTGCTGTGGGACGACGCGCAAAAGGGTAACTCGGACACAACCCTGGTCAAGGATGACAAAATCAAACGGGTCGTGATGTGTTCCGGCAAGGTCTATTTCGACCTGCTGGAAGAGCGTGACGCGCGCGGCATCGACGATGTCTATCTGATGCGGATCGAACAGTACTATCCGTTCCCCGCGCATTCGCTGATCAATGAACTGGAACGGTTCAAGGGAGCCGAAATCATCTGGTGTCAGGAAGAGCCCAAGAACCAGGGGGCGTGGTCCTTTATCGAACCCAATATCGAATGGGTCCTGACCCGGATCGGCGCCAAGAATACCCGCCCGGTCTATGTCGGCCGCGCCACCTCGGCCTCGCCTGCAACGGGTCTGGCCAGCCAACATAAAGCCCAACAAGAAGCGCTGGTGAACGAAGCGCTGAGCATTGAAGGAAAGTAATGATGTCCATTGAAGTTCGTGTTCCCACGCTGGGCGAATCCGTTACCGAAGCCACCGTTGCCACCTGGTTCAAGAAACCCGGTGATGCAGTCGCGGTCGATGAAATGCTGTGCGAGCTTGAAACCGACAAGGTCACGGTCGAGGTCCCCTCGCCCGCCGCTGGCGTGATGGGTGAGGTTGTCGCCGCCGAAGGCGAAACCGTAGGCGTCAATGCCCTGTTGGCAACAATCGTCGCCGGAGAAGGTGCCGCCCCGGCCCCAGCCGCCGCACCTGCGCCTGCCGCAGCACCGGCAGCCTCGGGCGGCAGCGTTGATGTGATGGTGCCCACGCTGGGCGAATCCGTGACCGAAGCGACGGTCTCGACCTGGTTCAAACAGGTCGGTGACAGCGTCGCACAGGACGAGATGCTGTGTGAGCTGGAAACCGACAAGGTCTCGGTCGAGGTTCCCGCCCCTGCGGCGGGTGTTCTGGCAGAAATCGTTGCCCCTGAAGGCGCAACTGTAGACGCCGCAGCCAAGCTGGCGGTGATCTCGGGTTCAGCAGCAGGGGCAGTAGCCGCTCCGGTCGTAGCCGCTCCGGCGAGCGGCGGGGATTCCGTTGGTGGCAAGGACGTCGCCAATGCGCCTTCGGCCCAAAAAGCCATGGCCGAGGCTGGCCTGTCCGCTGATCAGGTCACCGGCACCGGTCGCGACGGTCGTATCATGAAAGAAGACGTAGCCAAGGCAGTCGCCGCCCCGGCGGCCGCAGCGGCGGCACCTGCACCAGCGGCCCAAGCACCACGCGCACCCGTTGCCGCACAGGATGCCAGCCGCGAGGAACGCGTGCGCATGACCCGTCTGCGCCAGACCATCGCCAAGCGCCTGAAAGACAGCCAGAACACCGCCGCCATGCTGACCACCTATAACGAGGTGGACATGACAGAGGTGATGGCCCTGCGTAACCAGTACAAGGACCAGTTCGAGAAGAAGCACGGCGTCCGTCTGGGCTTTATGTCCTTCTTCACCAAGGCCTGCTGTCATGCACTGAAAGAAGTGCCCGAAGTGAATGCCGAGATTGATGGCACCGACATTGTCTATAAGAACTTTGTGCATATGGGTGTCGCCGCGGGCACGCCGACCGGTCTTGTTGTTCCGGTCATCCGTGATGCGGATTCGATGTCATTTGCCGCGATCGAAAAGGCCATCGCCGAAAAGGGCAGGCGCGCCCGTGACGGCAAGCTGAGCATGGAAGAGATGCAGGGCGGCACCTTCACCATCTCGAACGGCGGCGTCTATGGCTCGCTGATGTCCTCGCCGATTCTGAACCCGCCGCAGTCGGGTATTCTTGGTATGCACAAGATTCAGGACCGTCCGATGGCCATCAACGGTGAGGTCAAGATCCGCCCGATGATGTATCTGGCTCTGTCCTATGACCACCGGATCGTGGACGGCAAAGGTGCTGTGACCTTCCTAGTGCGCGTGAAAGAGGCACTGGAAGATCCACGCCGCTTGCTGATGGATCTATGACCATGGCAACTCATGTTCTCTGGCAGGCTGACGTTGCCGATTTTGATGTCTGGCTGAAAGTGTTTCGCGAAGACAAGCCAATGCGGGAGGCCGCGGGTATCCGCGACCTCCACATCTGGAAAGACCCCGATCAGCGTGATCATGCCGTTGCAATGTTTGAGGTGGTTGATCTTGAAAAGGCCCTGAGTTTCTTTGATTCCGAGGAATTGGCCATGCATCACGAACGTGGCGGGATCGCGCATATTCAGGTGAAGCTTCTGACGCCAGTTTAAACCGATTTATCGCATCCGTTCCTAGTGCGAGGAAACAAACTGAATGACCACGGAATTGACCGTCTTGTCGCTGGCAGCCCTTCTTTGGGTCGCTCAATTTGTCGCCTATTTGATCTCTGGCCACGGTAAGGTCGATGTGCTGCACGCGTTGGGACCTCGTGATACCCCGTTTGACAAACCTGCTGCAATGGGACGTCTGCACCGTGCACTTAGCAACCATTCCGAAGGGTTGGTTTTGTTCTCTATCGCATCTTTGGTCATTACGACCTCGGGGCAATCCAGCGCTTTTACTGCCGCCTGTAGTTGGGTCTACCTGATCGCACGCGCTTCCTATGTTCCGGCCTATGCATTTGGCTGGACACCATGGCGTACGGTGATCTGGATGATCGGGCTGCTGGCGACCACTGCAATGCTGTTGGCAGCTGTGTTTTGATTCGAGCTGCCGCATAGATTATTCAATGGGGGTGCATTGCGCGGACAAGCGCATCCGACCCCACCAAATACAAGGACCGGACAAATGGCAAACTATGACGTCATCGTAATCGGAGCAGGCCCCGGCGGCTATGTCTGCGCCATCCGCTGCGCGCAGCTGGGGTTGAAAACCGCCGTGGTCGAAGGGCGTGAGACGCTGGGCGGCACTTGCCTCAACGTGGGCTGCATTCCGTCCAAGGCGCTGTTGCATGCCAGCCATCAGCTGCACGAGGCCGAACATAACTTTGCCAAGATGGGCCTCAAGGGCAAAAGCCCTTCGGTCGATTGGAAGCAGATGCAGGCCTATAAGGACGAAGTCATTGACGGGAACACCAAGGGCATCGAATTCCTGTTCAAGAAGAACAAGATCGACTGGCTGAAAGGCTGGGGTTCAATCCCGGCCGCTGGGCAGGTCAAGGTGGGTGACGAGGTGCATGAAGCCAAGAACATCATCATCGCGTCCGGGTCCGAGCCATCCGCACTGCCTGGTGTCGAAGTGGACGAAAAGGTTGTCGTGACCTCGACCGGTGCGTTGGCGCTGGGAAAAATCCCGAAAAAGATGGTCGTCATCGGCGCAGGTGTGATCGGGCTTGAACTGGGCTCGGTCTACAGCCGTCTGGGTTCCGAAGTCACGGTGATCGAATTCCTCAAGGAAATCACCCCGGGCATGGACCCTGAGGTTCAGAAAACCTTCCAGCGCATCCTCAAGAAACAGGGCCTGAACTTTGTCATGGGTGCTGCGGTGCAAAAGACCGAAGCCACCAAGACCAAGGCCAAGGTGACTTATAAGCTGCTGAAGGATGACAGCGAGCATGTGATTGACGCCGATACCGTCCTTGTCGCTACTGGGCGCAAACCGTTCTCGGATGGTTTGGGGCTGGACGCTTTGGGTGTTGAAATGACACCCCGCGGTCAGATCAAGGTAGGCGCCGATTGGCAGACTAACGTGCCGGGCGTCTATGCCATCGGCGACGTGACTGAAGGCCCGATGCTGGCGCATAAGGCCGAAGACGAGGGCATGGCCGCCGCCGAACAGGTTGCGGGCAAGCATGGGCATGTGAACTATGGCGTCATTCCGGGCGTGATCTACACCTGGCCCGAGGTCGCCAATGTCGGCGAGACCGAGGCGACACTCAAAGAACAGGGCCGTGCCTATAAGGTCGGAAAGTTCATGTTCATGGGCAATGGCCGCGCCAAGGCGAACTTTGCCTCGGATGGATTCGTCAAGATTCTGGCAGACAAGGAAACCGACCGCATTCTGGGCGCGCATATCATTGGCCCGGCTGCGGGTGATTTGATTCACGAAGTCTGCGTGGCGATGGAATTCGGCGCCTCGGCCGAAGATCTGGCGCTGACCTGTCACGCGCATCCGACATATTCCGAAGCGGTGCGTGAGGCGGCCCTGGCCTGTGGTGACGGGCCAATTCACAGCTAACAAAAGGACCCCGGTGACTAGGTCGCCGGGGTCAACCATGCATCCAGATAGACCCTCAACCGGTCGGTAAAACCGGTCGAGGCGTGCAAGGCGCAGAACTTCAGGGACATGGCCTGAATGGCAAAGGCCTGAACACCTTCGGCCAACAGCTCGGTCGGAATGTCCTGTCGGACATCCGCAGCGTCAAGCCACATCATCACCACACGAAAGTAGCGCTCAAAGCAATATGCGATCGGTCCGATATCGGCGATAGCCGTCGCCCCCGAATATCTTATCAACAAGTCAAAGACATACCGTTCGGATGTCATGAAGCTGTGAACCGGTTGCAGGGCGGTCATGATATCATTCACCGATTTGGGCGCGGTCCCAGCCTCGGCCTGATCGAGGCAGGCATTCAGCCGATCTGCGATCAGAAGCTCCATCAAGGCATCCTTGTCGCGAAAATGCGCGAAGAACGTCCCTTTGGCGACCCCAGCGCTCTGGACGACCTCTTCTACCCTCAGCGCTTCGTATCCGCTGTTTTCAATGAGTGCCTCGGCAGCCGCCAAAAGCCGGGCCCGAGTTTTGAGAGTTCGTTTCTGGGGTGGTTTTTGCATATGGTTAGCTCGCATGTTTTTTGACCATGGTCAAATTTTTATTGACCGTGGTCACTTTTCGATTCTATAAGTGACCACGGTCATTTTCAGGAGAGCCCCATGCAACCGAAGAAAATACTTGTCCTCGACGGACACCCCGCCGATAGCAGCCTGTCGCGGACCTTTGCCGAAACTTATGCCGACGCCGCCCGAGGCAAGGGACATGACGTGCGTCTGGTCCATCTAAGCGAGATGCAATTCGACTTTGATTTTGGTCAGGGCAACTATCACGATTTCAAACCGCTAGAACCGGTTCTTGAGCAGGTATTGCAAGATTTCGAATGGAGCGAGCACCTGGTCTTGACCACGCCAATGTGGTGGGGCGGATTGCCCGCAAAGCTCAAAGGTCTGATCGACCGGATGTTCATCCCCGGACGCACCTTTGACACGCGAAACACCACGAAGATTGGATTGCCCGCCCCGATGCTGAGCGGACGCACCGCGCGCGTCATTCTGACATCAGATACGCCGGGTTGGTTCATGCGCCTGATCTATCGCCAGGCCCTGATCCGCCAGGTACGCGATCAGATATTGGGATTTGTTGGCTTCAAGCCGACCCGGTTCACCTATTTTGCCGGGGCAAGTTATCCCAAACCGGGTCACGTGGACCGCTGGGTCAGCAAGATCGCCAAGATCGGAGCCGCCGCAGCTTGAGGGCGTTTGCGTCACTATGCCCAGCCGAAACCACCGCCAAGGCGTTGCCGGGCACAGGCGATCAGCGGATCACGTCAGGCCGGCAACCACCGCAGATGCTCGCTATTTGACCGAATGGCGACTGGCGGCATCTGCATCGGGCGCTTGGTAAGACGATGGCCGCCGTTTCTTGTTCAGAATACGCCACGCATCTCTGAACGGCAGGAAATAGAGCTTCATGCAGGTGTCCATCTCGTGACCCTTGTCCTTCTCGGTCACGCCGAATTTCACGTCCCTGTTATCCTCGGGCATGATGTAGGTGCCGAACAACACATCCCAGAACGGAAACATGAAGGCGAAGTTTTTGTCCAGATGGTCCGGGTGGCAACTGTGATGCACGTGGTGATGCGCAGGCGAGGGAAAAACTTTCGACCACACACCCGGCCAACGCAACCAGATATGGGAATGTCGCAGATTATAGCCTCCGACATTGAACAAGAACATCAGCACCGGCACGCCCAGCAATGCCGGCATGTTCGGCTGGTACCCTAACAGTCGAAACGCAAACCCGGTTACTGCGCCGGCACCAAACCCAATCGCAACATTGTAGAGGATATTGTCTATCGGATGTTCGCGAAAATTCGACAACGGGTGCATCACCTCGGCGCTGTGATGAACTTTGTGAAATTGCCACAACAGCGGGACCTTATGCTGCAGGTAATGGGCTGCGTAGCCGATGAAATCCATAATCAGGAATAGAATGAGCATGTAGGTGAAGGTAGCCAAAGCCCCCAACCAGCCAACCAAGGGCTCTGCCCGGGGTGAGTTATTGGGGTCAAGCCCACCGCTTGCCCATTGATAGGACAAGGCGGCTGATCCGGCCAGCAGACCCAATATCAGGAAATGCCCGATCAGTTTGTGGAAAAAGAAATAGCGGATATCGAGCCATGCAGAAGGATGGTTCCAGACCTTGCGGGGAAACAGGAACCCCAGAAAGCTGCTCTCTCCGTCTACATGTGACGCGTTTCTGCGCTTCACGGCATAGATGGCGAAGGCAATCAGCAGAGAACTGCCGACATAGACATAGAAAATCCGGTTCGTGGGATCCAAAGGAGACGTAAACACATAGCGGGCGTGGTTCAGGAAAGAATCCCAAACTGAACTAAGCTGCTCCATTGACGGCTCCTGTATTCTGTATTTGCCTCACGGTTATCTACTTACTTACCCGTGTGACGATTCTTTGACCAAACCTTGATAAGTAAACAGGCTACCACATCGTTTTTGCGGCGCGTTGCCCCCAGGCCTCATCATATTGCGTGCCACCTTCCTCGCCGTCTGACGCTTCGGCCAGGATTTCACCCATTGTCGGCAATATGGCGGCTTCGTCCCCGCTGCTCCAAGTCCGCGCACGCATCAGCGCACGGGCACACTGAGTGTAGACCTCTGTAATGTCGATGACGATCACGGTGGCCGGAAGCCTGCCTTGTTTTTCGAACCGGGTTCGAAGGTCTTGGTCCGCTGTCAGTCGGGCCGACCCGTTGACGCGCACAACATTGTTCGACCCTGGGACCATGAACATCAATGACACACGCGGATCGCGCACGATATTGCGCAAGCTGTCCAGCCGGTTGTTCCCGCGCCAGTCGGGCATCGCCAATGTCTTTGGATCCAGTTCCAGAATCACCGGACCATCATCGCCACGTGGGCTGCCATCGACCCCTTCGGGCCCAACCGTACTGAGTACGCATAGCCGCGAAGCCATGACCCATTGCCGGTACAGAGGCGTCAACCGGTGCGCTACTTTACGCAATGATGGGGCGCCCGGTGCGCCGTAATGTCTCTCGAGCGTTTCGATATCGTCAAAGAACTGCATCAGGATCAAACCCCACTTCTGTCATCAAAGCGTTCGAGCGCGTCTCGATCACATCTTCCAATCGGTCCAGAAAGCGCACACGTTCGACGCCGGGTTCGATCGGATCAAGGAAGTCGACGATCGCAAGGCCGGGTTTGCGCATCACGCCGCTGCGGGGCCAGAACACTCCGGCATTTGTTGCAACAGGTACGCAAGGGATTCCCAAGCCTTCGTACAGGACGGCAGTTCCAACCTTATACGGTTTGTGAACGCCGGGCGCGACACGGGTGCCTTGCGGATAGATCACCAACTGGCCAGGTTCTGTAAATTCCTTCGCCACATCCTGGACCATCTTGGCCACAGCGGCGCCCTTCTTGCCGCGATTGACCGGGATGCACCCTAGGCGGCTTGCGTAAAGCCCAATGACTGGCGTCCACAGCAATTCGCGCTTCATAATGAACTTGCCATGAGGAATCGCGCTAAAGATCATGATGATATCGAGGAAAGACTGGTGTTTGGCCCCGATAACCACCTCGTCCACTGGCACAGTCCCGCGAATTTCGCATCGAATACCAACCATCCAACGCGCCAGCCACATGGTTGTGTGCGCATAGGTCTTGCATGCATGCAGCGCTCCGCGCTTTGCAAACATGGCGTAAGGAGCAAACACGAGGCCAAGGACCAGCATCCACATGTAGATCACGATCATGAAGACCAGTGAGCGGATCCATTGAATTGGAGTGGCCATTACGAAAGCTCCTTCAATTTGCGGTTTGCCGCAGTCCATGTGGCTAGAAAGGCCACCGCAGCACCCAGTACCGGGATGAGGGCTGGCAACAGCCACCCTGCCCCCTGAAAGCCCAGGCCCGTCAGAAAGCCGCCCTCGTCCGACGATGCCTCGGGCAGCAACAACACACCTGTCATTCCGAACAGCACACCAACCATCGCGCCAAAAAATGCGCGGTAGGTGAAGCGGCGAACAAACGCATTGGCAATAAATCGATCCCGGGCCCCGACAAGACGCAGCACTTCGATAATCTGCGCGTTGGCTGCCAGCGACGCATTGGCCGCCAATGTGATCATGGCGGCGGTCGCTCCGCCAATCAGAAGGATTGAGACCCAGCCAAGCCTCCGGAGCGAGCGGGCCGCATCAACCAAAGGTTCGCGCCAGCGCGAGTGGTCGTCCAGAACGGCTCCGGGCACCTCGGCTCCAAGACGCAGGCGCAATCCTGCTGCATCCAGACCTGGCTCACCTTCGACAATTTCGATCAACTGCGGCACGGGCAGCGTGTCCAGTGGCAAGTCCGGGCCAAACCAGGGCGACAACAGCGCAATCTGCTCCTCGATGGTCAACGCCCGGGCAGAGGCGACACCGGGTGTTTGCGACAACACCGTCAGCGCGGTTTCAGTCTGGGCGGCCATCTGGTCGGCCGGGGCATTGATCCGCACCGTGGCAGCGCCGGCAAGTTCGCTTGCCCAGCGGTCTGCCACTCGCCCCGACGCCAATGACAGAGCCAGCGCGAACACCGCAAGAAAGCCCATCGCACCGGACACGAACAGTGTGAGATGTGCAGTATAGCCAGTGGGCGGAACAACCCGGTCGGCACGACCATCACGTTTCAACAGGTTGCGGAAAGTTTCCACGTTCATAGATCCGCCCCCGCCAGTTGAATTTGGCGCTGCGAGATGCGCAAAACACGCGCCTGCACCTGGCTTTTCGCCGCACGGATCAGGCTAAGATCATGGGTCGCAATCAAGACTGTCTTGCCCATCTTGTTCAACTCGACCAGCAGGCGCAAAAGTCGCTGAGACATTTCCCAATCCACATTGCCCGTCGGCTCATCGGCCAGCACGACATCGGGCGACAGCATCACCGCACGGGCCAGCGCCGCACGCTGGCGTTCACCGCCTGACAGCTCTGGTGGCAGCGCGTCAAGACGCGCACCCAGCCCGACCCAGTTTAACAGATCTGACAGATCTGTTTGCTCGGCAATTTCCGCCTTACCGGATACCATCAACGGCAAAGCGACATTCTCGGCCAAAGTCATGTGATCCAGAAACCGGCAATCCTGATGCACCACACCTATCCGGCGGCGCATCAGGGCCATCTGATCGCGGTTAAGGCGGGCGATATCCTGATCGAACACGCTCAGCCTTCCCGATGTGGGCAGCAATGCGCCATAGCAGAGCTTTAACAGGGTTGTTTTGCCAGCACCGGACGGCCCGGTCAGGAAATGAAACGACCCCGGTTGAAGCTTAAGCGATACGTCGCTCAGCAATTCACCTCCACCATAGGTGTAGCTGACATGGTCCAGCTCGATCACGGGGGCCCCCAATTTTTGTGCCGCTCTTCTTGCCCCAGCGCGGTTCAGGTTTCAATGCCCGTACCGGGTCCAAATGGTGACACTTGGCCCGCGAAACCGAAAACGCGCTTTGCTGTTTGGTTCTAACGGAATATCATTCTTAAAAAAACTATTATCAGGCCAACCCCCGGCCCGGAGGCAGCATGCGTCTTACTTGTCCCAACTGCAGTGCCCAATACGAGGTGCCAGACGAGGTCATTCCAGAGGAAGGCCGCGATGTTCAGTGTTCGAATTGCGAGAAAACGTGGTTCCAGGCCAAACATCCGGCGGATCCAGCCGTTGAGCAACCTGCAGATGAAACGACTGCCGAGGATAAGGCTGTTCCACCGGCGGAGTCAGAAACCGCCGACCAGACCGAGCCCGAGCCCGAAACCCCACCAAAGGATGGTGCGCCGGTCAGCAATGTGGATCCTTCGGTCGCCGATATTCTGAAGGAAGAAGCCGCACGTGAAGCCGAATTGCGGGCCCAGGAAGGTAGCAGTCTTGAAAGCCAGCCTGATCTTGCTCTTGATCCACCTTCCGAGCCGGAACCAGACCCCGAACAGGCGGTCAAGGAACTGACAGCTACAGAAACCGCTAAAGATTCCGGGCAAGGTGACGCCCTGCCCGATGTCGAGACGATCAATTCTGGATTCCGCGGCGACGCCTCTGCAGATGCGCCCGAGGTATCAGCGCCTGCGCCCCGCAAATCCGGTGGCTTTCTGCGTGGGTTCGCTCTGATCTTGATACTTGGTGTGATCCTGTTCCTGATCTACGGCAATGCTCCGCAAATCAGTGAGGCTGTTCCTCAGGCGGATGCAGTTCTCAAACCTTATGTGTCTTTGGTGGATCAAGCCCGGCTTTGGCTGGATACCCAGGCTGGCGCTTCTCAGAACTGATCAGAACCGTTCAAGCAGGCGCTTGAGATATTCCAATTCAATCTCGGGACGTTCGGATTCACCGGTCCGGCGGCGAATTTCGTCCAGCAACTCGCGGGCACGGCGATAAACGTCCTCACCCTGCAGCAGGCTCTCATCGGTTGACATCGACCCGTTTGCCCCAGGGTTGCGGCCCAGCGGATCGCGGTTGTTGGCTTGCATATCACCTTCCTGGCTGCCTTGACCTGGTTGATTCTGCTGGTTCTGGGCCAAGGCCTCACCTAACGAGCGCATCCCTTCCCGCAGCGCATCCATCGCTTCGGACTGGTTGTCGATAGCATCAGCCAGCTCGTCATTCCGCAGAGCCTGCTCAGCCTCATCCATGGCGCGGCCAGCGCGCCCAAGCGCATCACGGGCGGCTTCGCCTTCCGGGGTACCGGCACCGGGCAGGTTTTGTTGCTGGCGGCCCAGCTCATCGCGCAGGGCCTGTTGACGATCGGCCAGCGAACCCTGACCCTGCTGACCTTCATCAGCCTGGTCCGAACCCTGCCCCTGTCCGCCCTGGCCTTCGTGGCTCTGCCCACGGCCCTGACCGCCATTGCGGCCCTGATTGCCCTGGTTTTCACCAGTCTGCGCACCGGGATTGAACTGCTCTTGCAGATCGCGGAAAGCCTGATCGCTCAGCCCCTGTTGATCGCGCAATGTCTCTGCCAAACCCTCCATCGCCTGTTGGCCTTCGGATTGCTGACCTTGACCCTGACCTTGCGTGACGCGCATGTTCTCCATCATCTGCTGGAATTCCTCCAGCGCCTGCTGCGCCTCGGCCATACGGCCCTGCTCCATCAGATCCTGAATTCGATCCATCATCCGTTGCAGATCATCCTGCGTCATTTGCAAGGATTCACCGTCTTGCCCCTGCTGACCTTCTTCGCCGTTCTGCTCTGCCAACCGCTGTAACTGTTGCAGATAGTCCTGGGTGGCCTCGCGCAAATCTTGCATCAGCTCAGCGATCTCTTCGTCGCTTGCCCCGTTCTGCATCGCCTCCGTCAGGCGCTCCTGCGCCCGGCGCATCCGCTCAAGAGCGTCGGCAAGCGTACCGTCCTCGATCAATACGGCCAGCTTCCATAGTGAGGCCGCGATTTCTTCCTGCTGCGTCGGCTTCAACCCGTATTCGGTAAATGTCTCAAGCCGCCGAAGTGTCACCCGCAGGCGTAAATAGGCCGTATCCGAGCGGAACAGGTCCTCGGGCAGATACGATACCGCCCGCAGAATCTGAGATACCCGTTTCGCGTTGTCCCGTGACCACAGCAGATCGCGCCGCTGTTCAACGATTGCAGCCGCCAGCGGATCAAAGAACCGACGCGCCGGAAGCGCTGTTGTATAGGGTTCAGACTGCCCTTGCTGATCGGCAGCATCACGCGCCATCAAAGTGATCTTTACTGGCAGATGCGCCCAGGGATGTTGTGAGAAATCCTCGATCAGATTCTCGGTGAAATCGGCCCGTTCGCCTGTAATGGGCATCGGTAACTCAACCTCGATCACCTCACGCGGTTCTGGAATCGTCATCAGACCATAGCGCCGATCAACTGCATCCAGATCCAGTTCGATCAGGGCAGAGCCTGCTATCACACCGTAATCATCTTTGGCCGCAAAGGGCAATTTCATCTGGCCGCCCGCTTCGGATCTGGCAACGTCCGACACGGTGATCTGCGGAGACATATCTGCGATCACTTCCAACGCCCAATCGCGCCCGGAAGGCCCGTCTATCGTCATTCGGCCCGAACGTTCGACGACAAATTCCTGTTCAGGGTCGGTGACCGCTTCCGTGCCCAGCGGTGTCGAGGTTTCGGTCAAGCTGTGCGCACCGACCTCGCCGTAGAATCGCAATGTGATGCGGCTGCCTTGCGGGACCGAAAGTGCCGGGTCGGATTGATCTGCCAGATAAAGCGTTGGCAAGCCGGTATAGCGTGGCGGCTCGACCCAGCCTTCCCAACTTGGTCCCTGCCCGGCAACAGCTGCACCCGGTGTCATCTCTGTCACGGATCCTATGCGCCAAAATGAGCCGAAAAGCACGGCAATCACCAGCGCCAGCAAAGCTATGAACCGCAGAGCATAGGGGTCGCGGTCGGCCAGTCGGAGATCGGGCTTTACCGGCGCAGCCTGCGCGGCACGTTCAGCCATACGCGCCTGATGAGCCCGCCACAGGGCCACAGAATCAGCATCCATCGCGCCGATGGCCTGTTCATCCATCAGAGCCTGGATAGGACGCCCTGGCAGGGTCTCATCCATCCGGATCAACGCTTCGTTTCGTGTTGGGAAACGGAACCGCCGCACGCCGTGGATCAGTGCAACCAACAGCCCAATCAATGCCGCCGACCCCGCGGCCCAAACGGTTTCTACCCCGACATGGTCCTGTAGTCCGAGCATCAGCGCGGCCAACAGCGCCATGGAAATTGAGAAAAACGGCCAGAAAGACCGCCAAACCTGCTCGCTTAGCATCCCCACCTGCGTTAGCAGCAAAGACAATCTGGGGATCGGCAAGGTTTCTCTTGCGGTCAAGTCGGGCCTCCGTTCACCGGCCCGCGCGCCTATTGCGTCAGAGCCACTCGGGTATGGTATCGCGGTTTATGATTTCGTCAAAGCTCGGACGTTCACGAATTACGGCAAATTGATCTCCGTGCACCAGAACTTCGGGTATCAGGGGTCGCGTGTTGTATTCGCTGGACATGACCGCGCCATAGGCCCCTGCGCTGCGAAAAGCGACCAGATCACCAGCACCCAGTGGCGGCATCTGCCGTTGCTTGGCAAATGTATCGCCGCTTTCGCAAACCGGACCGACGATATCATAGGGTTGCTGTTCCGTGCCCGGCACGGGTTCGATCACCGGTACGATATCGTGATAGGCTTCGTACATGGCCGGGCGGATCAAGTCGTTCATGGCACCGTCGAGGATCAGGAAATCCCGGCCCTCGCCGGATTTCACATAGATCACTTTGCTGACCATCAAACCAGCATTACCGGCAATCAGGCGGCCCGGCTCTATTTCGATTTCGCATCCCAGATGACCCAGAGTGTCTTTGATCAGCGCACCGTATTCCAAAGGCAGCGGCGGCGCTTCGTTCGAGCGCGCATAAGGAATGCCCAATCCCCCACCCAGATCAAGGCGGCGAATATTGTGGCCCTCACTGCGCAGCGTCTCGGTCAGCTCAGCAACCTTCTGATAGGCCAATGCAAAAGGCTCCAGCTCGGTCAGTTGCGAGCCGATATGGACGTCGATGCCAATGACCTTCAGCCCGGGCAGGCTGGCAGCGTGGGCATAGACTTCTGACGCACGGGCGATCGGAATGCCGAATTTATTCTCGGATTTTCCGGTGGCTATTTTGGCGTGGGTCTTGGCGTCCACATCCGGATTTACTCTAACGGTGATCGGAGCAACGACGCCCAAATCAAGCGCAACGGCGTTGATCACCTCCATCTCGGGTTCGGATTCCACGTTGAACTGACGAATGCCACCGGTCAGAGCAGTGCGAATTTCTTCGGCTGTTTTGCCAACGCCCGAAAACACGATCTTATCGCCGGGCACTCCGGCAGCTTTGGCCCGCAGGTATTCCCCACCCGAAACAACGTCCATCCCCGCGCCTGCCTCGGCCAGCGTCTTCAGGATCGCCTGATTGCTGGCGGCCTTCATCGCATAACATACGAGGTGGTCGGTCCCGTCCAACGCCTCATCGAACAGCTGGAAATGACGCAGCAGCGTCGCCGTCGAATAGACGTAAAAGGGTGTCCCAACCGCAGCTGCGATTTCGGAGATCGGGACATCCTCGGCGTAAAGCGCGCCGTCGCGGTAAAGAAAGTGATCCATAAAGACGCGCTTAGACCAGAATGCCCCAGCGGATCAATGGATTCTACGCAAACAGGGGTGTCGCGTCATTCAATATGCGAAACGCCGACCCGCCCATAACCGGATATCGAAATTCCAGATCCGCCGGATTGGGGTTCGGGATCGGGTCGCGGTTTATAGGATGGGTCGCAAGCCGCAAGAATGGCGAGGCCAAAGAACAGGCCTAAAATCTTCATATTCATTTCTTTTTCCAAGGTTTACGGCCGAGCGCCATTGATCGGCCTGAAATGGGAACTGAGTGCTGAAACTGCAACTCGGGAAACACTACCGTCCGAGAAAAACGCTCAGGGGGCCGCGTTGCAGGCCAACGCCGCCCCCGACATAGGCGCCGCTGGTGCCGACGCCGATATTGGCGCTCATCGTTGGTTGGATCGGTTCGCCATCCGCACCGCATCCGGCCAGGGTTACCCCTGCCAGCACCAACAGAGCCGCAGTCAGAATTCGCATTACACCAACGCCTTCCATCGCTTGACCTGAGCCCGCACCTGATCCGGTGCCGTGCCGCCGTAAGACTGGCGCGAGTTTACCGAATTTTGCACCGTAAGGACAGAAAAGACGTCATCGGTGATCTCCGCATGCACTGTTTGCATATCTGCAAGCGTCAGGTCCGGCAGATCGCAGCCCTTGCTCTCGGCCATCGCAACCAGCGATCCGGTGACGTGATGGGCATCGCGGAACGGCAGGCCCAGAACGCGCACCAGCCAGTCGGCCAGATCAGTCGCGGTCGAAAAACCCGACCCTGCAGCCGCAGCCAGGCTTTCGCGGTTGGCGGTCATATCCTTGACCATGCCTTCCATCGCTGCCAGCGCCAGCATCCAGTTATCGGCAGCGTCAAAAACCTGTTCCTTGTCTTCCTGCATGTCCTTGGAATAGGCCAGCGGCAAGCCCTTCATCACCATCATCAGCGCGGTGTTGGCGCCATAAATGCGCCCGACCTTGGCACGGATCAGTTCTGCCGCATCCGGGTTCTTCTTTTGCGGCATGATAGACGAGCCAGTCGAAAAACGGTCAGACAGGGTGACAAAGCGGAACTGGGCAGAAGACCAGATCACCAGTTCTTCGGCAAAGCGCGACAGGTGCATTGCACAGATCGAAGCAGTTGACAGAAATTCCAGCGCAAAATCGCGGTCACTGACGGCGTCCAGCGAATTGGCAGCGGGACGGTCAAAGCCCAGCGCCTCGGCGGTCATGACCCGATCAATAGGGAACGAGGTTCCAGCCAGCGCGGCAGCCCCCAGTGGGGATTCGTTCATCCGCGCGCGGGCATCGCGGACGCGGGACAGATCACGCCCGAACATTTCGACATAAGCCATCATGTGATGCCCCCAGGTCACAGGCTGGGCGGTTTGCAGATGGGTAAAGCCCGGCATGACCCAGTCCGCCCCGGCCTCTGCCTGCGCCAAAAGCGCGCGGATTAGGGCCAGCAGACCGGCATCGGCGGCATCGAACTGATCACGCACCCACAATTTGAAATCGGTCGCCACCTGGTCATTGCGCGACCGGCCTGTGTGCAAACGGCCCGCAGGTTCGCCAATGATCTCTTTCAGGCGCGCCTCGACGTTCATGTGGATGTCTTCCAGAGCTGTCGAGAACTGAAACGCGCCGTTCTGGATTTCTGACAATACGGTGAGCAGCCCTTCCCGAATAGCTTCAGCATCACTATCAGTTATAACGCCTGTGGCAGCCAACATGGCGGCATGGGCGCGCGAGCCTGCAATGTCCTGGGCTGCCATCCGCTGATCGAACCCGATCGAGGCATTGATTGCCTCCATGATCGCGTCTGGACCGGCGGCAAAGCGGCCGCCCCACATCTGGTTCGAAGATTGATCGGTCATGTAAGAAAACCCGGAGTTGATATGCGCCTATTTCGTCTGATCCCCCTTTATATGGCCCTTGCGCTAGGTGCAAACGCGGCTTTGGCCACAGATGCGGAAACACTGGGTCCGCTGCGCGAAGGCACCCTGAAGCGGTTGATCCTGCACAAAGAGCCCAAACCGCACACCTTGGTCGAATTTCAGTTGGAAGATGACGGTGGCACCGCAACGCTTGCCGACTATCAGGGCAAATACGTCCTGCTGAACTTTTGGGCCACATGGTGCGCACCGTGCCGCAAGGAAATGCCTCAGATCGCCGAGTTGCAGGCGGAATTCGGGGGTGACAAATTCGAAGTCCTGACATTGGCCACCGGGCGCAACTCACCCGCGGGGATCAAGAAGTTTTTCGAGGAAAACAACATCGAGAACCTGCCGCGCCATCAAGATCCGGGCTCGGCCGTGGCACGTGAGTTCGGTGTCATTGCCCTGCCAATCACGGTCATTCTTGACCCCGATGGCAATGAAGTCGCCCGCCTGATCGGGGATGCCGAGTGGAATTCAGACAGTGCCAAGGCGATTATTGCGGCACTGGTCGCGGAAGAAAGCTAAGGTCGTTTTCCTGAAGTCCTGAATTTATGATAGCCTCCCCGTCGTTGTAACGAGGAGGCTTTCTTTATGAAGAACGTATTCACTCTGGCCATTGCTGCCTGTCTGGTTTTGGGCTCGGCATTGGTTGCCGAGGCCAAAGACATCAAGAAAGAACAAGATTTTCTGAATGCTGTCGCCGGTAAGAAACTGGTGGATGGCGGCACCTGGGTGCTTATTTCACCCGACGGGAAGATTTCCGGGCAAACCAGCGACAAGGTCAAATTCTCGGGCGCATGGGCCTGGAACAAAAGGTTTTGGTGCCGAACGCTTGTTGTTGGCGGAAATCAGATCCCGCAGGATTGCCAGAAAGTAACGATAGAAGGGAACCAGGTGACCTTTACCCGCAACAAGGGCAAGGGTGATCCCGGGGGGACCTATACGATTACCAACTGACCTCTTTGCACGGGTACCGTGATCCCCAACCGGTGCTTCAGGTCGAATTTCAGCTTACGCGACGCCACCTTTGACAGCCAAGCCTCCGCTTTGCAGTTTGTGGGTCAGGAGGAAGTCATGCCGCTGGAGATATTGTTAGTTCTGGTCATCGGGGGGATAGGCGGAATTACTATTCTGCTGCATCTGACTGGCCGTTCGCGGCAGTTTGCCCTGACACTTGATCTGGCGCGCGCGCAATGGTCGCGCCATTTCCCAGATGACGTGATCGCAGATGTAACCGTAGCGCATGACCAACGTTCCGCGCTGATCCGAACCACAACCGGTTCGGGCCTTTTGTGGTCGTTCGGCGCGGATACCGTGGCCCGCCACCTGCAGGATTATGACTGGATCGAGCATCCGGACGGATTCGAAGTTCAGTTTCATGATTTCGGAACCCCCTCAACCCGCATCCACCTCGATGACATCGAACGCGCCCACTGGCGACACCTGATGGAGCCCGCATGACCGACCAGATTTCCTTTCCCGATGCCGTGCAATGGGCAGTCCCGTTCTTTATTGCCGCAATTCTGGCCGAGTTCGTCTGGATCGCTTTCAAAGGCCGGGGCGGGCGCTATGAAACGCGGGATGCGGTCACCTCGCTGATCATGGGCGCGGGCAATATTGCCTCGGGGTTTCTGCTCGGTTTCATCGCCTACGGGTTCTTTATGTGGTTGTGGCAGATTACTCCGCTGAACCTGGGCACCTCGATCCCGGTGATTGTCCTGTGCTTTTTGCTGGACGATTTGCGTTACTATTGGGTGCATCGGTTCGGGCATCGCATCCGTTGGGTCTGGGCCAGCCATGTGAACCATCATAGCTCTCAGCATTACAACCTGACCACAGCGTTGCGTCAGACCTGGACTTATACATTCACCTTCATGATGGTCGTGCGCGCGCCGCTGATCCTGCTGGGGTTTCATCCGGCAATGGTTCTGTTTGTCGGCGGTCTGAACCTGATCTATCAGTTCTGGATTCACACCGAGGCCATCGGCAAGATGCCCCGCTGGTTCGAGGCGGTTATGAACACCCCCAGCCACCACCGCGCCCATCATGGCCGCAACGCGCGCTATCTGGATTGCAACTATGCTGGCGTGTTCATCATCTGGGACAAGATGTTCGGCACCTTTGTGCCAGAGCAGGTCGATGACAAGGTCGACTATGGGTTGGTTCACAATATCGGAACCTTCAACCCGTTGCGCGTCGCTTTTCACGAATGGGTCGGAATCTGGCAGGATGCCACGCAATCGGGGCTAACTTTGCGCCAGCGGTTGGCCTATTGCTTTGCCCCACCCGGTTACAGCCATGACGGCAGCCGGGATAGCTCGGAGCAGATCAAAGCCAAGCATATCTCGCGCAACCCCAGGGATCGAGGGACGCCTGGATTTGAGCATTTTGAGACCGAAACGCACAAATCCGAAGCAAAACAAGCTTGAATCCGCCGGTCATGTGCTGATTTTGTTGAAAATTAGCTTAGCCTGCACATATCCAAACGATGTGCATTACGAGTGACCGGAGATTATCATGACCCGTTGGACAACATTTTCCACAGTTTTAGGACTGATAGGCCTGCTTGTCGCAATGCTGACAGCGCTGGCCGCCGGGACCGCAACGCTGATCGCGTTTGGACTGGCCATGATGGTGCTGGGTTTTACGGGTGCAGTTATTGGTGCCGCGAGATCTCTGGGACGTGTTCTGGACGCAGCCCGCTGACATTTTCATTTCCATTAACCGCAGATTCACATCTTTGCCCTGAAATTGGATCCTGACCGACGACGGTAGGGAAGCGATTTCGATCATGCGGGACAGGAAACTGGCAGATTTACCCGAAGGATCAGACAGCCCGTTAAACGCGGCTGTGCTGTCGCGCGACAACTCAACGATCCAGATGGCTACGGATGCTGTCAAACACAAACAGTGCAAACTGGCCTTTCAACCGGTCATGCAGGCTAACGCGCCACATGGTATCGCCTTCTACGAGGGCTTCATCCGGGTGCTGGACGAAACCGGTCGTGTCATCCCGGCACGCGAGTTTATGCCTCAGCTTGAAAACACCCCGATTGGCCGCGAATTGGACTGCATCGCGCTTGAAATGGGCCTGCGCACATTGGCACGCACCCCGGACATCCGCATGTCGATCAATATGTCCGCACGGTCGATCGGATATGGACGTTGGTCGCGTGTTCTTGACCGGTTCATGAAAAAAGATGCCAGTATCGGTGAAAGGCTGATCCTTGAAATTTCCGAAAGTTCGGCCATGACCGTGCCGGAACTCGTGGTCGATTTCATGGACCGGTTGCAACCACGTGGCGTTGCATTTGCGCTGGATGATTTTGGGGCCAGCAATTTCTGCTTCCGCCATTTCCGCGAGTTTCTTTTTGATGCCGCCAAGATTGATGGCCAGTTCATCCGCGGCATCAGTGAAAACCCGGATAATCAGGCGCTGGTTCGTGCCCTGATCGCAGTTGCAAGGGAATTTGAGATTCTGGTCACGGCCGAATCGGTCGAAACCAAGGCGGATGCTGAGTTTTTGGCGGCCAATGGCGTCGATTGTCTGCAAGGATTTCTGTTCGGCGCACCTACGGTTTCTGCGCCCTGGAAAACGGAAAACGAACAGAAATCGGCGGGTTAACCCCAAAAAACTAGGGACCTTGGGTCCTGAGACAAGCTGCCCGTTGCTGCAAATGCAGCATTGCGCTATTGCAGTGATACTTGAGCGGGGGATTACGGGGCGCTCTTGTTGCGGGGGGAACCTCTCGACCTGCGCCGTCAGACATTCCGCCGGACCATGACGGTAAAGGACTGATCATAATGACCAATGTAGTTATCGCATCCGCCGCACGTACAGGCGTCGGCAGCTTTGGTGGTTCGTTTGCGAACACCGCAGCCCATGATTTGGGCACAGCCGTTCTTGAAGCCGTTGTAGAACGCGCCGGAATCGAAAAAGGCGAAGTCAGCGAGACAATTTTGGGTCAGGTTCTGACCGCAGCCCAGGGTCAGAACCCGGCGCGTCAGGCACATATCAACGCCGGTCTGCCGCAAGAAAGCGCGGCCTGGGGCATCAACCAGGTCTGCGGATCCGGCCTGCGCGCCGTGGCACTGGGCGCACAGCATATCCAACTGGGCGATGCTGATATCGTCGCTGCCGGCGGACAAGAGAACATGACCCTGTCGCCCCATGCCGCCGCTCTGCGCGCCGGACAAAAGATGGGCGACATGAAGTATATCGACACAATGATCCGCGATGGACTGTGGGATGCGTTCAACGGGTATCACATGGGTCAAACCGCCGAAAACGTTGCTGAAAAGTGGCAGATCAGCCGCGATATGCAGGATGAATTCGCCGTCGCAAGTCAGAACAAGGCCGAAGCTGCGCAGAAGGCAGGCAAATTCGCCGATGAGATCACGCCCTTTACCATCAAGACCCGCAAGGGTGACATCGTGATGGACAAGGACGAATACATCCGCCACGGCGCAACCATGGAAGCCATGGCCAAACTGCGCCCGGCTTTTGCTAAGGACGGATCGGTCACCGCCGCCAATGCCTCGGGCCTGAACGACGGCGCGGCTGCGACCCTGCTGATGTCGGCGGCAAATGCCGAAAAGCGCGGGATTGAGCCTCTGGCGCGGATTGCATCTTATGCTACCGCTGGTCTGGACCCGTCGATTATGGGCGTCGGCCCGATCTATGCCTCGCGCAAGGCGCTGGAAAAGGCGGGCTGGTCGGTTGACGATCTGGATCTGATCGAAGCCAACGAAGCCTTTGCAGCACAAGCTTGTGCAGTGAACAAAGACATGGGCTGGGACCCGTCCATCGTGAACGTCAATGGCGGCGCCATTGCTATCGGTCACCCGATCGGCGCCTCGGGCTGCCGCGTTCTGAACACTCTGTTGTTCGAAATGAAGCGGCGGGACGCGAAAAAAGGTCTGGCGACTCTGTGCATCGGTGGCGGCATGGGCGTCGCCCTATGTGTCGAGCGCGACTGATCTAACAATGCCTTCTCGGCCCACTCTTATTTCGGCCCTTGTGATTTGCTTTGCAGGGGCCGCAGACGCACAGAACCGTCAACCGCTTTCGACCAGCCTGACGGAGTGCAGCGTCATCTTTACAGAGCTGGCCGAGCTGAGAGCACGCCGGAACAAGGACCAAACAACCACAGACGCCGCGCTTGCCAGCGCGGCGTTATTCGTTGTGGAAGCTCGTGATCAGGCCGCAATGGAAGGCATTAAGAACCCCTACAAACACATCCAGTCCGCGCAGGTTCGATTGTCCGAGACATGGCACGTTCGCTTTGGCAATTTGGCTCTGCTGAAGGAAAATAGGGACTGGATCGACTATTGCCGTGCATTGGGTAAAGATCGTGGCCTCACACTACCCTGAGGCGAAACCAAAAACCCCAGCGCTGCGGCAACTTGCCTGCGCAATATTGTTGCGCTGGCTGGTTCGGAATAGTAACAGCATTACCAAGACGACATAAATTGGAGGATTCCTAAATGGCACGAACAGCACTCGTCACCGGCGGTTCCCGCGGCATTGGCGCAGCAATTTCCAAGGCGCTTAAGGCCGAAGGGTACAATGTTGCAGCCACCTACGCGGGGAACGACGAAGCCGCCGCGAATTTCACCGACGAGACCGGAATCGCCACCTACAAATGGAACGTTGCGGATTATGACGAATCCAAAGCGGGCATCGAAAAGGTCGAAGCCGAGATTGGCCCGATCGACATCGTTGTTGCCAATGCCGGCATCACCAAGGACGCCCCATTCCACAAAATGACACCCGAGCAGTGGCATCAGGTGATCGACACCAACCTAACCGGCGTATTCAACACCGTTCACCCGGTTTGGCCTGGCATGCGTGAGCGCAAGTTTGGCCGTGTCATCGTCATCAGCTCGATCAACGGTCAAAAGGGTCAGTTCGCTCAGGTGAACTATGCCGCAACCAAGGCGGGTGACCTGGGAATCGTGAAGTCGCTGGCGCAGGAAGGCGCGCGCGCGGGCATCACCGCCAACGCTATCTGCCCTGGCTATATCGCAACCGAAATGGTCATGGCTGTCCCCGAGAAGGTTCGTGATTCCATTATCAGCCAGATTCCGGCGGGCCGACTGGGCGAACCGGAAGAGATCGCACGCTGCGTTGCTTTCCTGGCCTCTGAAGACTCGCAATTCATCAACGGATCGACCATCTCGGCCAATGGTGCTCAGTTCTTCGCCTAAGTTGGCTGTCAAAATGCAAGCGGGCCGGTTCTTAGCAGAACCGGCCCTTCTTTTATCCCGTAAGACCGCGCGCGCTGCGATCAGCGGGAACCGAAAATCCACTTCAACACATTCAGAACCGCTTTGCCCCGCGCCTCATGCGCGCGCAGAATCGCCGATTGTGCAGCTGGATTTGTTGTCATCTCAATCATGGCAGCCTCTCAGTTCAAAACAGTTTTCCTTGACTTATGAGCAATATGAACTCTAGTTGGCAAAGCCGCAAACGAGCTTTTTTGAACATTCAGTTAAGAATTTCTATACTATGAGCGACTACCTGCCGCCCTTGACCGCTTTGCGTGCCTTTGATGCCGCCGCCCGGCACATGTCTTTTGCCAAAGCCGCGGCAGAGCTGCATGTAACGCCTGCGGCCCTGTCCTTTCAGATCAAATCCCTTGAGGAGCATTTGGGCCGCCCTCTGTTTCACCGCCTGAACCGCGCGGTGGAGCTGACAGAGGCTGGGCGCACCCTGGCCCCGGGCGCCGCGGATGGATTTGCCACGTTACAAGCCGCATGGCGCGCCGTGAGCAGACAGGGTGACGACACTAGCCTGACCGTCACAGCGGGCCCTGCCCTGACGGCCAAATGGCTGGCGCCCCGCCTGTACGAATTTGCCCGCGCACATCCCGAAATAGATCTGAAATTCTCGGCCACGTTACGCATCATCGACCTTGAACGGGATGATGTGGATGTGGCCATCCGATTTGGCGAAGGTGCGGATAAGGGGCTGTATTCCGTGCCAGTGCGCCGGGAATGGCTGACGCCGGTCATGACGCCCGAGCTCGCCCGCCAGTTCACCACGCCGGAAAGCCTGCGGGATGCACCGTTGATCCATGACGCCTCGATCCGCTTTCTGACCCCACCCAGTGATTGGCCCGCCTGGTTCAGGGCCGTGGGCATCGCACATACCCCGACCCATGGTGCCGAGTTTTCGAACGCCGATCACGCAATTGACGCGGCTGTTGCGGGCGTTGGCGTCGCGCTTGGCCGCCGGGCCATGATCCTGAAAGATCTGACCGAAGGCACGCTGGTCGCACCTTTCAAGACCGCCATCGAAACAAAGGGGCGCTTTCGCTTCCTGTGCCTCTCGGGGGCCGAGAACCGCCCTCAGATTGCGGCGTTTCGGGATTGGTTTCTGGCCGAGATTGAAAAGACCGCACATATATCCGATGAGTTCGACATCATTCCAGTCGAGGACCTGTCAGCCGCATGACCCGAAACCGCGCCACTACTATCGGTTTTGTCGCCGTTTTACTCTGGTCCCTTCTGGCCCTGTTCACCGTCGGCTCAGCCCCCGTTCCTGCGCTTTTGCTGAATACGATCTGTTTCTCGATCGGGGGGACGCTGGGGCTGATCTGGACCTGGGCCAATGGCGGGCTGGGGCAGCTGCGGACCGTGCGTTGGACCACCTATCTGTTTGGCACCATCGGGTTGTTTGGCTATCACGCACTCTACTTCTCGGCCCTGCGCATGGCCCCTGCAGCCGAGGCCGGGCTGATTGCCTATCTCTGGCCCCTGTTGATTGTGCTGTTCTCAGGCTTGCTACCGGGCGAGCATCTGCGTGCAGGGCACCTGATCGGAGCCTGCCTGGGCTTTGCTGGGGCCGCTGTGATCATCGCCGGGGGTGGTGGCGCAGGATTTCAGGCCAGCCACCTACCCGGTTACGGGCTGGCGCTGCTGTGTGCTCTGACCTGGTCGGGCTATTCCGTTATGTCCCGTCGTCTTGGGGATACGCCCACAAGCTCTGTCGCTGTGTTCTGCATCTTTACCGCCATCGCCTCGGGTGGTCTGCATCTAGCCATCGAAGAAACCGTTTGGCCGGACACGGCCTTTGGCTGGGCCTCGATCGCGGCACTTGGGCTGGGGCCTGTTGGTCTGGCGTTCTATGTCTGGGATATCGGGGTCAAACAAGGCGACATTCAGATTCTTGGCACCGCGTCTTATGCAGCGCCCCTGTTGTCTACCGTCGTTTTGGTGGTTGCCGGGATCGCAGCCCCATCCTGGGGCCTGGCAATCGCAGCCGTCCTGGTCACCGGCGGCGCGGCCATCGCCGCGCGCGCCAGCCTTAAAAGTTAACTGGAAAGTCGCTCTATCTCTTCCTTAAGCCTTAGCTTCTGTTTCTTGAGTTGAGCGATATGGAGATCGTCGATGCCTGGCGCGCGCTGGGCTTGTTCTACTTCGAGACCGAGAGTTTCGTGCTTCTTCTTCAGTTCCGTCAGATGTGCGCTCACGCTCATGGCGATACTCCTTCATTGGTGTCTCTGAATAACGTAGGAAGTTGAGCACATCGTTTCCAGCCTGTCACGCTGCAGACGCACAGATTCTATAATAAATCTGACAAATTCGGCTGGTTGGCGCCTATTGATCCGAAAACCCGTTCAGCGCAGCACCGTCGCGCAAAACGGACGATATCTGAGAGGTATAGCTTTCGCCGTCTTTTTCGTGGCGCACACCCTTGTGCAAAATCAGCGGGGCATGCAGTTGAAACGCAGCCCGACCGCCTTTTCTGGCCCTAATGATCACCAATTCAGCCTTCCGACCTGCCCGCGCGGCCAGAGGCAGAACCTCGACTGAGCCAAGCCGCCCCGCACAGGCTGACAGCATGTCGGGTAACCGATCGGCCTTTTGGATCATGTGCAGATAGCCCCGCGGTGCAAGGCGCTTTGCCGCACAATCGAACCAATCGCGCAACGGTGTATCCTCGCCCAAGGCAATTCCGCGACCCGAGTCCGCCGCAGGGCTGTGGGCACCGGCCAAGTAATAGGGCGGATTCGCAATCACATGATCGAACTGCTGTTGTTTCAGTTCAGCGGGCAGTTTGCTCAGATCGGCCTGCACCACTGTCAGCGCCTGCGCATTCTGATCCGCGTTGCGGGTGGCCAGATCGGCATAGGGCGATTGCAGCTCAACACCCGTGGCGTTCAATCCCGGCACGCGCGCCATCAGGCACAAGATGGCGGCACCAGCGCCACATCCCAGCTCCAGCACGGATTGCCCAGCCTTGGCCGGTACCGCTGCCGCCAGCAAGACAGGATCGACCCCGGCGCGATAGCCGGACAGGGGCTGCCAAAGCCGAACGCGCCCATTCAGAAAGTCGTTCAAACTTAGCTCTGGGTCAGTGAATTGCGTCATCGGCCCAGCGGGATCTCGTTGTCGCGCATCACCCGTTCAGCGCGGGTCAAATCATCGGTCCGCACCATAAGGCGCCGGGGGAAAATACCAATGCCGCCTTCTAGGATGCTCATATTTACGTCCATCTGAAAGCAGTCTATATCCTCGCCCTGAAGAAGGGCGGATGCAAAGGCTAGGATCGTCGGATCGGTGCTGCGCAAAAGTTCTTTCATGGGGATGGATGTAAGGGCAAGGTGAGGCGGAAGTCGAGCCTTGTATCAGGAGTGTGATGAACATCAGCACAGTCTCAAAACCGCATGAGCGGCTGGCCGAGATTCTTTCGGGTGAAATGGACGCGGTCAATGACCTGATACGCACGCGCATGGCCTCAGAACACGCGCCTCGCATTCCCGAAGTCACCGCACATTTGGTCGAAGCGGGTGGCAAGCGCCTGCGTCCGATGCTGACACTGGCCGCGGCGCGGCTGTTCGACTATGCTGGCGACCATCATTTGCGTCTGGCGGCAACGGTTGAGTTCATCCACACCGCGACCCTGTTGCATGACGATGTTGTCGACGAAAGCGCACAAAGGCGCGGACGGCCAACAGCGAATCTGCTTTGGGATAACAAATCCAGCGTTCTGGTTGGGGATTACCTGTTCTCACGCAGCTTCCAGCTTATGGTCGAGACCGGGTCTCTTAGGGTTCTGGACATCCTTGCCAATGCGTCTGCCACGATCGCCGAGGGCGAAGTGCTTCAGATGACTGCTGCAACCGATCTGGGCACGGATGAGGCCATCTATCTTCAGGTTGTGCGCGGCAAGACCGCAGCCTTGTTCTCAGCCGCAACCGAGGTGGGCGGGGTCATCGCCCAAGCGTCAGAAGCCCAGGTCAAGGCGCTCTTCGATTATGGCGATGCGCTGGGGATTGCCTTCCAGATCGCTGATGACCTGCTGGATTATCAGGGCGACAGCAAAGCGACCGGCAAGAATGTCGGCGACGACTTCCGCGAGCGTAAGCTGACGCTGCCGGTGATCAAGGCCGTGGCGCAGGCCACGCCTGAAGAACGCGCGTTTTGGCAGCGCACCATAGGTAAGGGTCGTCAGGAAAGCGGTGATCTCGAAACCGCTCTTGGTCTTATGGGCAAATACGGTACGCTTGCTGCGACGCGCAAAGATGCGCTTGGCTGGGCCAATAAGGCCAAGGCGTCGCTGACCATCCTGCCCGAACATGAGATCCGCACCCTGCTGAGCGATTTGGCAGACTTCGTTGTCGCGCGCCTTAGTTAAGCTGAACCGCACGGCACCACCAGTCGGGATGGGCTGCTCCAATCTCATAGGCGGCGAAATGGGCAGCTTTCATCGTCGGATACAGCGCGAAACAGGTCGATCCTGACCCCGACATGCGCGCCAACAACGCCGCTTTTGTATCGCTCAGCGCATCCAGCACCTGCGCGACTTCGGGGGCCAGCAATGTGGTTGGATCTTCCAGGTCGTTTCGCTGTTTCCCCAGCCATTCGGCACAATCCTGAGGCCCCTCAAATACCGGGATATCCTCTGCCATGGGCGGGTTTTCCCTGCATTGCAAAGCCGCGAAAATAGCAGGGGTTGGAACCTCTACGCCCGGGTTGACCAACAAGGCCGGTAGATGCGGGAGCGTGACTGGGTCCAAACGTTCTCCGATGCCGCGCATACGGCTGGGACTGGCCGCCGTGCAAACAGGAACATCCGCCCCTAGGCGCAGCGCAGTTCCCGGCGGGACGTGCCCACCCTGGCCCTCGATCATCCGCAAAGTTGCGGCGGCATCGGAAGAACCGCCACCGATCCCGCCTCCATGCGGCAGCACTTTGTTCAGGTCAATATGCCCAGTCCAGCCTGCAGCCTCGGCGGCTTTCCACACCAGATTGCGACTATCGCTTGGCACACCCGCCGTATGTTCGCCGGTGACAGAGATCGACAGCGCCTCACCTGCGGTGAAATGCAGCGTATCGCCCAGATCGGCGAACACCACGAGCGAATCCAACAGGTGATAGCCGTCCACGCGCTGGCCGGTGACGTGCAAGGTAAGGTTGATCTTGGCGGGCGCGAAAGCCTTAGCCTTCATTGGCGACCTTCAGCGGCGCGGCACCTTCTTCGATCAGAACCTCGTCCAGCCCGACCTCGATCTTGCGGCGAATACGCTCGGGGTCGGCCTCACCATCGGCGTCTTCGAGGTCAATGAAAGACAATGCCCGCTTCCACTGGAACTCGGCTTCGCGTGCGCGGCCCACGGCCCAGTAAACGTCACCCAGGTGATCATTCACCACTGGGTCTACCGGCATCAGCTCGACGGCACGCTCCATATGCTCGACCGCCTCTTCATAGCGGCCCAGTCGAAACAGAACCCATCCCAAGCTGTCGACGATATAGCCGCTACCAGGGCGTGCGGCGACGGCGCGTTCGATCATGCCAAGCGCTTCGTCCAGATTTTCGCGCCGTTCTACAAGCGAATAACCCAGATAATTCAGGACCTGCGGTTGGTCGGGGTTAAGTTCTAGCGCACGGCGGAAATCGGCCTCAGCATTGTCCCACTGCTTTAGTCGCTCGTACGAGATACCACGGGCGTAGTGCAGGAACCAGTTGCCGCCACCATCAGCATCAATCAATTCAATCGCTGTGCTATAGGTTTCGACAGCCGCTGCATAGTTTTCTTCACGTCTTTGCAAATCAGCCAGCGCCACGTGAACACTTGGCAGATCCGGTCTCTGCGTCGCAAGGGTCTGCAAGACTTCTTCCGCCGCATCGGTTTTGCCTGCCGTGACAAGCACCTCGGCTCGGCCCAGTTCAGCAGCGTGATAGTCACTGCTGCTCGCGTGCACTTTGCGATAGGCCTCGACGGCAAGATCGTATTGCTCCAACTCGTCCAAAAGTTCGGCACTCAACAAGATTGCGTCCACGTGATCCGGGCGCAGAAAGGCTGCGACCTGCGCATAAAGCAGGACGTAATTCTCAGCCGCCTCACTGCTGAGCGCGGCTCCCACGGAAAAGAACACTTCTGCGATACCGTCCTGCGATGTGCGGACATGAGTAAAGGGCAGCGTTTCGCCAGCGCTCAGACGCGATTCGTACCCTTCAATCGAGGGATCAGAGCCGGACTCGAACACGTCATCCAGAAACTGCAGCGCATCCTCATTGCGGTCCAGCTGCGACAGAACCTCGGTCCGTGCCAGCGCTGCGCGGCGGGTAAATCGCGCCACAACACCGTTATCGGCCGCAAAGACTGCCTCGGCGCCTTCAAAGTCTCCGACCGAGGCCAGTGCCAAAGCTTTGTGGTAAAGCGCGAACTCGCGCAGACCTTCCTGCGCAGCAACTTGGTCAAACTGCTCCAGCGCGCTGGTCATCGCGCCCTGGCCCATATGGGCCCAGCCCAATATTAACCCGTCAACCAGCGGCCCGACACCTTGCGTTTCGGGGTCGCGGGCCAGCAGTTCATCCAGCTTGCCTTCAGCCACCAGATTAGCGGCAATCGCCATTTTCGCGGGCTGGTTGGGCAGGCCCAACTCTTCGATGGTTTGGGCAATCGGCAAAGCGCGCTTAACCTCGCCCAGCGACAAGCGCGCAACGACGACATTCTCCAGCAACCGGTCGTTTTGAGGATCTGCGCGCAATGCTTGCGCAAAGTATTTCTCAGCCGCCGTATAGTCGTCCTGAAAAATCGCCTGACGCCCGGCAAGATACGCACCGAACCCAGTGTCGGCATAAGCCGGAATGGCGAATGACGTGGTAAACAGCACAGCCAACGCTGTGCGACGAATGAGAAAAGTCACCAAATTCCTGCCTTGCGATTGTCGGTTGCGCAATAAGCTAGGGCTTTGACCAGAAAGAGGCAATGGCAGAGCCTTCACGACGCCGCCATTGCCCATTTTTCGCTTACATATTGGGATAGTTCGGGCCATCCCCTCCCTGCGGCGTGGTCCAGGTGATATTCTGGCTGGGATCTTTGATGTCGCAGGTCTTGCAGTGAACGCAATTCTGAAAGTTGATCACGAATCGCGGACCATTTTCATCCTCGACCATCTCATACACCCCCGCCGGGCAATAGCGCTGCGCAGGTTCGTCGAATTCGGGCAGATTGACACTGACCGGAATCGCCGGGTCCGAGAGTTTTAGATGGCAAGGCTGACTTTCCTCGTGGTTCGTCATCGCGAACGAGACGTTGGTCAGGCGGTCGAAGGACAGCGTGCCATCCGGCTTTGGATAGTCGATCGGTTTATGTTTACTGGCTTCTTCAGTCGATTCCGCGTCGTTCTTACCGTGGCCCAGAGTGCCAAACAGCGAAAAGCCCAGAGTGTTTGTCCACATGTCCAAACCGCCCAGCGCCAGCGAGGGCATCAGACCCCACTTTGACCACATCGGTTTGACGTTGCGCACTTTCTTGAGGTCTTTGCCGATGGCACCTTCGCGAACATCTGCTTCATAGACATTCAATTCATCGCCCGAACGCTCGGCTTTGATGGCATCAAATGCCGCCTCGGCCGCAGCTTTGCCAGACAGCATCGCGTTGTGGTTGCCCTTGATGCGCGGCACATTGACCATGCCCGCCGAACAGCCCAGCAGCGCCACGCCTGGCGCGACCAGCTTGGGCATCGATTGATATCCACCCTCAGTAATCGCACGAGCGCCATAAGCCACGCGCTTGCCGCCTTTCAGCAGCTCGGCCACCATCGGATGATGCTTAAAGCGCTGGAACTCCATATAGGGGTACAGGTGCGGGTTCTTGTAATTCAGGTGAACCACAAACCCGACATAGACCTGATTGTTTTCCAGGTGATAGATGAACGACCCGCCGCCCGCGTTGCTGCCCAGGGGCCAGCCCATCGTATGGGTGACGGTGCCTTCCTTGTGCTTGGCCGGGTCGATCTCCCAGATCTCTTTCATGCCGACGCCGTATTTCTGGACTTCTTTTCCGGCTTGCAGATCGTATTTCGCGATCACTTCCTTGGACAGCGACCCGCGCACACCTTCGGACAAGAAGACATATTTGCCGTGCAGCTCCATGCCCGGCTCGGTGTTCGGGCCGTAGGAGCCATCGGCCTCAAGGCCGAAGACACCGGCAACAACGCCTTTGACTTCACCATTGTCGCCATAGACCAACTCGGAACAGGCCATGCCAGGGAAGATTTCCACGCCCAGCTCTTCGGCCTGTTCAGCCATCCAGCGGCAGACATTGCCCATCGACACGATATAGTTGCCGTGGTTGTTCATCAGCGGCGGCATCGGGAAGTTCGGAATGCGGATTTTTCCGGCCTCACCCAGCATATAGAAGTTATCTTCGGTAACCGGCGTGTTCAGCGGCGCACCTTTTTCCTTCCAGTCCGGTATCAGCGCATCCAGGCCGCACGGGTCCAGCACCGCACCTGACAAGATATGCGCACCCACCTCCGAGCCCTTTTCCAGAACGACGACGTTCAAATCGGCATCCAGCTGTTTCAGACGGATGGCCGCCGACAGTCCCGCGGGGCCGGCGCCCACGATCACCACGTCATATTCCATCGCTTCGCGTTCAATCTCGGCCATTGCGGGCTCCTTCGCTAACTTTCCGAATTGGCGCATCTAACGCACGGTCGGCGCAATTTTGTTTCACGGCTGATTACATGCTGGGAAAGCCACAGGTCAATCGAAACACGGCGTAACTATGCCGCTATGCGGCAGATCACGTGTCCGGAGTGTCACCCATCAGGTATCTGGGGCCACTTCCCTTGGATTTGGCACGGTCATCAGGATTGTAAAGAGCACATTTGGGCAAACTAAGGCACCCACAGCCAATGCATCCGTCCAGATTGTCACGCAGGCGCATCAACGTATCGATTCGCTGATCCAAATGCGACCGCAGATCCTTGCTGATGTTTTTCCAATCCTGCGGCGTTGGTGTACGATTTCCGGGCAAGCCGGACAGGACTTCTCGGATTTCGGGCAGGGTTAATCCGAATTGCTGCGCTATCATCACAAAACTCAACCGTCTTATGTCGGCGCGCTGATATCGCCGCTGCCCACCCGCGTTGCGCCATGGGGCGATCAGACCCTGCGCCTCGTAATATCGGATCGCTGAAACCGCCAGCCCGGTGCGCTGGGCCAAAGCGCCTATTGCCAGCCCCTCTGAAATCGCCATCTCGCCCTCAAAAAATTCCTTGACCTAAAGTTAGGTTTAGAAATTACGGTGAGTCGGGACAAGCCTCAAATTGAATAGGAGATCCCATGATGGCGACACTTGAACACACCAATTTCACTGTCCGCGACCCGCAGGCTTCGGCAAAATGGATGCAGGACGTCTTCGGTTGGAAAACCCGCTGGGAAGGCCCTGCAATCGCGGGTGGCTATACCGTGCATGTCGGTAGCGCACATACCTACCTGGCGCTTTATGCACCCAGCGATCCCAAACCCTCGGGTGAAAGCAGCTATGACATCATCGGGGGGCTGAATCATGTCGGCGTTCTGGTCGAAGACATCGACGCAACCGAAGACAAGGTGGTCAAAGCAGGTTTCACCCCCAAGTCGCATGCAGATTACGAGCCCGGCAGGCGGTTCTATTTCGATGATGAGAACGGCATCGAGTTTGAGGTGGTGCAATATGCTTGAAACACTCTGGATGGCCTCAACCACCTGGAAATGGCAGCGCGGTCAGCTGTTTGGACAGCGTAACAGGTGCCCACGGCGCACAATCCAACGGCGTTAAGTCGCAAATCCAGCTTGCTGTCTTCTTTGACCTCTTGCATTTCACGCATCATTTGGGTCAGGTATTTGCCAACCCATCAAATCGCCCCGACGCTGGTTCCATGCGGCGGGGCGTTACAATTTCAGCGTGGACGACAAGAATATGGAAAAAATTCCCATGACGCCTGCGGGCAATGCTGCGCTTCAGGCCGAACTCAAGAACCTAAAATCCGTCGAGCGGCCAGCTATTATCGAAGCCATCGCCTCGGCCAGGGAACTGGGTGACCTGAAAGAAAACGCCGAATATCATTCGGCCCGGGAAAAGCAGGGTTTTATCGAAGGCCGCATCAAAGAGTTGGAAGGCATCCTTTCACTGACCGATGTGATCGACCCTGCCAAACTGTCCGGTGCTATCAAATTTGGCGCCAAGGTCACGCTTGTTGACGAAGACACTGACGAGGAAAAGACCTGGCAGATTGTAGGGGAATATGAGGCCAATATCGAAGCCGGCCTGCTGAACATCAAATCCCCTATTGCCCGCGCCCTGATTGGAAAGGACGAAGGCGACAGTGTCGAAGTACGCACACCTGGCGGTGTACGTTCTTATGAAGTCCTGAGTATCACTTACGCCTGAGCCCCGGAGCGTTCCCAATGTCCGAGCCCACGCCAGAGCAGGAAGCCAATCGGCCAACCTCACTGGGCATATATGATAGGCCAACCAAGCCTTCGATAACCGAGATCGAAATTGCAGCCGTCGCCCTCAGCGTGATCTGGCTGATCGTCTCGGTTGTTTTTCTGGTGCTGCCCGACGAGGTCGACGGCGGAGGCTTTGTCGTGACCTTGCTGGCGGTCTTCATGCCGGTAGCGATGATCTGGGTCGCGGCAATGGCCATGCGCGCCAGCCGGATCATGCGCGAGGAAAGCGCACGACTACAAACCTCGATTGACGCCATCCGAAACGCATATATCGCTCAGCAACAGCGATCTTCCAGCACCTATGAGCCAGCCGTATCCAAAAAGCTGGATCAGATCGCGGAAACGGCCAAGAAAGCCGAAAGCGCGCTGGCCACGTTTTCAACCAAGCGCAGGGAACCCGCACAGCAACCGACAGCCGTGGGGAACGGCGATCAGACTTCGCTGGAACTGGGTACACAAGCTGGGGATATCGTGCCCCCGCTTGGCACCGACATCTTTATCCGTGCGCTGAATTTTCCGGAAACACAGGAAGATACCGAAGGCTTTGATGCCCTACGGCTGGCGCTCAAGGACCGCAAGACAGCCAAGCTTGTACAGGCCTCTCAGGACGTGCTGACCCTGCTCAGCCAAGAGGGCATCTATATGGATGACCTGCGCCCTGACATGGCCCGCCCCGAGATCTGGCGGCAATTTGCGCAGGGTGGGCGCGGACGGGCTGTCGCGGCCTTGGGCGGCATTCGCGACCGCTCCTCGCTGGCGCTGACTTCGGCCCGGATGAAGCAGGATCCCATTTTCCGGGACGCCGCCCATCACTTTCTGCGCCGGTTCGATCACATGATCATCGAGTTTGAACCCCGTGCCAGCGATGCAGAGCTGACCGCTTTGGGTGATACAAGAACCGCGCGGGCCTTCATGTTGCTGGGGCGTGTGGCTGGAACCTTCGACTAGATTCCGAAACTTCCATAGGGGATGAACCGGACAAGATCACCCGGTTGGATGTGGCGCGCGCCGTCTTCGATCTCGACCAGCCCTTCGGCCCAGCTTAGCCCGCTGATCCGCCCGGACCCTTCCGAGTTGAAAACTTCGGCTTTTCCGTCTCGGATACGGGCCCGCAGATATTCCCGCCGCCCGGGTTTCTTGCGCTTATCAAAGGCGGCTGGCAGATCGAACCCCTGCGGGTCCTGCCAGCCCTCGCCAGCCATCAGGCCCAGCGCCGGGCGGGCAAAGATTAGGGTGCAGACCAATGCCGCTACTGGATTGCCGGGCAGTCCGAAAACCGGCACTCCGTCCCAAATCCCCAAAGCCAGAGGTCGCCCCGGTTTCAGGGCAATACGCCATTCCTGCATCGCTCCGGCCTGCCGCAACAGCGCGGAGACATGGTCTTCGTCCCCTGCCGACGCGCCGCCGCTAGTCAGAACAACATCCGCCTCTTTCGCAGCTTCGTTCAGCCGCTCGCGCAGGGTTTCACGATCATCGGCAACGCGGCCCATATCCAGTGGCTGGAATCCCATTCGCTGGATCAGAGCCAGCAACATTGGGCGATTGGCATCGTAGATTTGCCCTGGCTCAGCAACCTCACCCGCCTCGACTAGCTCATCCCCCGTTGACAGGACGGCCACCCGCAGAGCTTTGCGAACCAGCAGATCACCAGCACCCGTCGCCGAGAGAAGGGCCAGATCGGCAGGTGTCAACCGGCGTCCAGCGGGCAAAGCCAGATCACCTCCAACCACATCTTCGCCCGCATTGCGGGTATTGGCACCCTGTTTCAGGGGGCCGCGAAAGGCGATATACCCATCCTGAACTGTCACGTCCTCTTCCAGAATAACGGTGTCCACCCCATCGGGCAGGGCCGCACCAGTCAGAATCCGTATGGCGTGGCCGGGCGCAAGCTGACCATCAAAGGGAACACCAGCCGCCGCACGCCCGTCTTGCAGCGGCATCACCTGCGGCCCATCCGGAACCGGACCGGCAAAGCCATAGCCATCTACCGCCGTATTTGCCTGCGGCGGGTTCGAACGTTGGGCATATACATCGGCGGCCAAAATCCGACCTGCGGCTTGTGCCAACGGAACGGTTTCAGCCCCCATCACGACCGAAAGGCGGTCGCGCAGCAGGGCCAACGCCTCGTCAACCGGCGTCCAGCTCACGCCCGCAGGCAAGGCAAAACAATCGTTTCGCAGGGGCGGTGGGGCAATGTCCGGTTTGCTCATAATCCTACCTCTTGCAGAATGAACCCTGCGATGGCTGCGGTGTCGTCCAGATCAAAAACCGGACGGTCGAAGTTCAGCTCTGTGTCACTGGCAACCGCGCGCACAGTTTCGTTCTCGGCCGCAATCAACGGATTTCCAGCGGCCACCCGATACGCCTCGACCTTGGGGTGGGCTTCGCGTTTGAACCCCTCGATCAGCACAAGATCAACCGGAGCCAAGCGTGCCAGCAGATCAGAGAGAGGCGGCTCCGGTGCGCCGCGCAGTTCCTGCATCATCGCAATGCGCTTGCCGGACGCCAACAGCACCTCGGACGCACCGGCTTCTCGATGGCGGAAACTGTCCGTGCCGGGCTGGTCGACATCGGCGGCGTGATGGGCATGTTTGACGGTCGAAACCGAAAAGCCACGCGCGGTGATCTCGGCCACCAAACGCTCCATCAGGCCGGTCTTGCCCGCGTTTTTCCAGCCGGTGACGCCATAGACCTTCATGCCTGCTCCAGCAGCTTTTGCGCCCGCGCCAGATCGTCGGGCGTGTTGACATTGAAGAAGGGATCAAACGGCTCCGCCGGAAACAACGCCTCACGCCCATCATGTTTATCTGTCCACAGCACAACCTTGCGCAGCCCGTCATTCAAGGCATCTCGCAAATCATCTCGCAACGCGACAGGCCAGAGGCCAAATGTCGGATGCCGGTCGACCCGTTTGCCGCCGCCGGATTTCAGTGCTTCATCCCCGGTTCGAGGCGTAGTCGCCAGCACCAACGGATGGGTTTGCCCTTGAGCAGCATCCGTTAGGCGCGCCACAAGATCGCGCGGAAAAAACGGCGTGTCGGCAGCGGCGGTGACGATGCTGTCGGCCCCCTGTTCTGCTGCCCAATCGAGCCCCGCCAGCACACCCGCCAGAGGCCCGGCGAAACCTTCAATCGTGTCGGGAAGAACCGGCAGGTTCAGGTCGGCGAACCGTTCGGGATCACCATTGGCATTCAGCGCCAGACCGACCACCTGCGGGCCAAACCGGTCAATGACATGAGACAGCAGGCTCTGCCCACCGACTGTCAGCAAGCCTTTGTCGCCACCACCCATCCGAGTGGCAAGGCCTCCTGCGAGGATGATGCCGAGGGGGCGGGTCATTTGATCTCCTCAAGTGCGGGCCATTTCCTGAATTTCTGGGTGGGCAGGAAAAGCAATGGACCGACGGCCAATCCGAATGCTGTAAACCAAATAATTGCAGGCCACCCCGTCAATTCGGCCGCCTTGTGACTCAGGCTATAGTGGGCTGGCAAAAACACTAAGACGGCTCCAACAGCAAAGATAAGACCAAAACAGCACCGATACGTGCGCACCGCCTTTCTGACCTCATCTGGTATCCCGGCAAACTCAGGCAGACCGTGCATCAAAACCCGCTGAAGCACGAGTGCTTGTTTTTGAGACAACTCCCCCCATGCCTGCCAACCAAGCCGAAAGGGGGCGGCGATGTTCCAAATGCTGATGTATTCCTCTGGCGCCCACCCCAGACGGTTACGCAGGTTGACGTCCAATTGCGCCATACCCTCAATGATCGCGCGTTTCGACCGCTCAAGGAGCCAGAACACATAGACCATCAATGGCAGCAAGCCCAATGTCGCGACGAATAAAATAAATAAACCAAAGACTTCCAAAATCATTCCGCACTCTTCCGTCTATGCTTTTTATCTTCGACCGCCACTGTCGACGGGTCCACATCCCGCACCAGTCGATCCTCGCCCGCAAGGCACATGAACCGCTGCCCCCGCATACGACCGATCAGCGTCAGGCCAACCTCACGCGCGATTTCGACACCCCAAGCGGTGAACCCTGATCGTGACGCCAGAACCGGGATGCCCATCATTGCAGTCTTGATGACCATTTCCGAGGTCAGACGGCCTGTGGTGTAGAGGATCTTGTCCTCGGCACCCACGTTTTCGGACAGCATCCAGCCGGCGATCTTGTCGACCGCGTTGTGGCGTCCCACATCCTCCATGTAGACCAACGGTCGGTTTTCCCGACACAGGACCGTGCCGTGAATTGCACCAGCCTCAAGATACAATGAAGGGGTTCGGTTGATCTTGGCCGCCAGATCATACAGCCACGATGTGCGCACCGAGCCCTGTGGCAGGCGCACATCCTCCAGCCCCTCCATCATGTCACCAAACACAGTGCCTACCGCACAACCGCTGGTCCGGGTCTTTTTCTTCAGCTTATCCTCATATGAGGTTTCGCGCGCGGTGCGCACCACCACGGTTTCCAGATCGTCATCGTAATCCACGCCGGTAATGTCATCATCGGCCAACAGCATCCCCTGATTGCGCAGGAACCCCAGCGCCAGATATTCAGGGTAATCGCCGATTGTCATTGCAGTCACGATTTCCTGAGCGTTAAGGAATATCGTCAGGGGGCGTTCCTCAACGACCGAGATCCGGCTGACCGCGCCATTCTGGTCGATGCCGTCAACCGCACGGGTCAGGCGAACCGCGCCGGGATCAGGGGCGATGATGTAGTCGGTGGCATCCGGTTTCGTGGCCAATTGCAACCCTTTCCCAAGATCGCTACTGCTGTTGGCGATACCATAGGAATTTGCCATGGCTTACACCACATCCAAGTCATACTTCTGGAAGGGTTTTCGCGATGGAGCGCCGTTTATCTTTGTGGCAATTCCGTTCGGCACCCTTTTCGGCGTATTTGCGACCGAGGCTGGGCTGGATATTATCCAGACAATCGCCTTTTCGGCGGCTGTCTTTGCCGGGGCAGCCCAGTTCACCGCCCTGCAGCTGTTGCAGGACAACACACCCAGCCTGATCGTTCTGGCATCGGCCCTGGCGGTTAACCTACGCGTGGCAATGTATTCGGCCTCACTGACACCTTATCTTGGTGCGGCCCCCCTGTGGCAACGGGCCTGTGCCGCCTATCTGACGGTCGATCAGTCCTATGCCTGCTCCATTGTACAGTTCGAAAAAGAGCCCGATATGACCGTGCCGCAGCGCATGGCCTATTTCTTTGGCTCGGTCACACCGATCACGCCGCTTTGGATTTTGGCAACTTATCTGGGCGCAGTTTTGGGCGCACAGATTCCAGAAAGCTGGGCGCTGGATTTTGCACTTCCGATCACATTCCTGGCAATGATCGGGCCGATGATGAGGACGCTTGCCCATGTCATCGCCGCCTTAGTCGCCATAACCGTTGCTTTGTTGACCGTAGGCGTGCCGTTCAACCTGGGCCTGCTGATCGCCGGGACCGCCGGGATGATCGCAGGGGCGCAGGCCGAATTGATGTTAGAGCGGAATAGGCCATGACACAGATTGATCCGGTGACCATGTGGAGCATTATCGTTGGCTTGGCGATTGGCAGCTTTGCGCTACGCTTTACCTTTATCGGCATCGTCGGAGACCGCCCGATGCCACCCTGGTTGTTACGCCACCTGCGCTATACCGCCGTTGCCATCGTCCCGGCCCTGATTGCGCCGCTGGTGGTCTGGCCAACCGCGACGGGTGGTCAGCCCGACGTGCCGCGCATGGCCGCCGCAGCGGTTGCTTTGACGGTTGGTGTCATCACAAAAAACGTGGTCATTGCCATCTTTGCCGGGGCGGGCACGCTCTATGGCTTGCTGTACCTATTGGGTTGAAGCCGCTTCCAACTGGTTCAGGCGCGCATTGTTCGAGGCCAAACCGGCCTGCAGGTCAGCATCGTCATTCTCGCGGTATTCGGTGGTCACGACGCCGGGGAGTTCACCGAACTGATCGGACAGCTTGACCGGGTAGAAGGTCGTATTGATCTGCTCGAAACCCGGCACCTGCCGCAATAGCTGCGAGGTTGAGTTGGCGCAAAACGCTTCGGATACAGGGCCCATCTGCTTGGCCAGTTGCAGGGCAATTTCGGCCTGCTGTGGTGTCACCTGAATCGTCTGGATACGCGCATAATGCGTTTCGCGTGCGTGGCTGCTGCGATAAGCGCGTTCGACATTCGGCGTGATGCCATACAGAACATCGTTTCGGATCGGCACCACATCGGCGCGAAACGAGCCTGCGGGGTCAAAGATCACCCTTTCGCTGCCGCTTATCATCAGCGAGGTATGCGCCCCCGAACCGGTCCGGGTGCTGATCATGGTATAGAGCGTCAATGTTGATGGCCCCGGATCACGATAGGAACGGGCCACAACTTCGGTCTGATCGGCCTGCGGACGCTGCGAACCGGCACAGCCAGCCACTGTTGCTGCCAGCAGGCAGGCAATCACAAATCTGATCACGGCGGTCAGCCTCGCCCGGGATTAAGCGGCGAAAACCGCCAGAAACAGGCAAAGGAAAGCAATCGCCACCACGCACCATGTGGTCGCTTTTACGAAACCGTTGAAGGTTTTGGTTTGAACGGTGATGTCCATTTCGCCGTGCTTATGTTCAGCCATGATTTTCAGAATCCTAATTCGCGTGTTTGATACGTTGGATAATCGAAAATCCCGGGCCTGTCACCACGTCATTCGGGCGCAGGTGACACGGAATCAAAGACCGAACACCCGCGATATCCGAACCCCCACCGCCAGGGCAGGCCCGAACAGGGCGCCCCGCCCAATCGCACCGCGCCATACATGGCCTCGGCGGTTATGGCATGGGCGGATCGTATCTGATCCGAAGTCATGTCATAGCGTTCGGCGTAAATTTCGGCGTTCTCATCCCCGTGTTGCCGCACGCAGGCTCTCAGGCTGTCATCGGCTGACAGGCGCGCGTCATAACTGTCTTCGGGGCGCAGGCCTGCGCCCGCGTGGTGATAGGCCCGGTCATGGCTGACACAGCAACTCTCCCATGGGGGATGCGCCTCGAACAGGGCCTGAAAGCTGGGAAACCTGTCAGCCACAAAGCGCCAGCTGGCTGACAACCCGCCCGAGCAGCCATCCGTTTCAAATGGCGTCAATTCCGCAGCGCCCCGCTGTGCGATCAGCGCGCGATGGGCGGGCATCTCAAGACTGCGCATAAAGTCCTGCGCCCCGACTGGCGCCGCGATCAGCGCCAGAGAAACGGCCAGATTACGGGCTTTCATCGCGCATCGCATCGGTATCAACGGCCATGCCGAGCACCGTTGCCAGCCACAGCATCAGACGTTCTGCCGGCCCCATTTCAGCGCGGATACGCAAGACTTCTTTGGCCATTGCCGGTCGGTCCGTGATCAGCCCATCCACCCCCATCGAGGCCATGGCCGACATTTGCAACGGGTCATTCACCGTCCAGACATAGATATCCTTGCCCGCGGCCTGCACCGAACGTACCAGCCCCGGCGTGGCCATGGCGGCGTTGACAGCCACAAAATCCCCTTCGAGACCCGACAGATCGCCAACAGCGGTTGCCGCCAAAACCCCCGCGCGCCAATCGGGACGAAGAGCCTTCATCTTTTGCACGGCAGGGTATTTCAGCGACATGGTAGCGATGTCATCCTGCATGCCGAATTCCTCGACCAAGGCCGCAACGCGGTTTTCCAGATCGACGTCATGACCGTAATATTTCAACTCGATGATCACCTTGGCCCTGTCTTTGGCCGCAGCCAGCACGTCGCGCAGCGTTGGCGTGCGTTCATCGGCATATTCCGGGTCATACCAACTGCCGATATCGATCTCGGCCACGTCTTCCATCGTGGCATCCCAGACCTTCAGGTTCACCCCGGCCAGCTTCATGAAATCGCTATCATGGGCGACGATTATCTCATCATCCGCCGTTTCCTGCACGTCGATTTCAACCCAGTCCGCCCCGTCCTCAATCGCCTTCAGAACCGAGGCCATGGTGTTTTCCGGCCGTAACGCAGCGGCACCACGGTGGCCGATCACCTCGGCCCTGTCAGGGGCCTGAACGCGTTCCAGCAGGGATTGACCGAACCAGAGCCCGACCAATACCGCCACCGCCGCAATGCCAACAGCACTCAGCAGACCAATGCGCAGATTGCCTGGCGCGGGATGTGGTGGTTCAGAGGTCCGGATCTTGAAAAAACCGTCCAGCAAAACCGCAAGTGCTCCCAGCGCGGTGGCTGCCAAAACCAGCCCAGCCAACGACCAGAGCCCGGCGACCAGAAGGCTGTAAACTAGCGCCAGCCGCAGATGCTCTGCCCCCTGCAGGGGCACCAACGCGAATAATGATCCCGCGCCCCAAGCGATCAGCGCGGCAAGAACTGCCCTCAGCCCCAGCCAGAACACCAGTGCGATCTTGAGCCGCCCGCGCTTGCCCTCCATCCGATCCGCGCTGACCTTGAAAGCATCAGCCGGTGGCAGGTTTTCGAACAGAACCAGATGCAGTCCCAGCGCCCATGCGGACAGCTTGCGGATCAGCACCCACGCCATGACCAGCACCACAACTCCGATCAGCGCAACGGCGATCCAGAAAGACGGCGGATGGAAGGTCAGGTAATAGTTAATGTCATACTCGGTCAGCGTCCACCAGGCGATCAGAGCAGCGACAGCGGCGAAAGGCAGGATCAACAGGATGATCCGCAGAACCAGGCGTGCAGCAAATCCAAACAGCGCAGGCAGGCGCGACAGGATCAATTTGATCGCCGCGCTCCCCGCGCGCCACGGATCGCTTTCGCCCATCCTCAGCGACCCGGCCATGACCGAGAAGACAAAGATCTCGGCCAGCAGGAACAGGCTGAGCATTGCGATTGCGACCGCAAACCCCAGCGGAGACAGGATGAACGCGGCAATATCCTGATCCGTCAGGGCGGTCTGGCTGGAGAGCGAAACCGCTAGGTTCACCGCAATCGCCACGCCCGGCGCAATCAGCGCAATCAGCAACAGGCGCACGACGACATAGATCGGCACAAAGACCCGGCGGCGTGCCCACGCGCCCTTGTATGCTTTTGTAACGGCAGAGAAAGTGGCCACGTTGCGCCCCCCAAATGATTGATTCATTCAAGGCTGCGCAGACGAGAATTGCAAGTCAGGCTATCAGTTTTCTTCCAGATCAGCCGCCAGTCGGAATCCGATGCGATTGGCGGGCTTATCCTCGACCGATTTGGGCAGCGCTCGCAGCATTACATTCAACTGGCTGACATGCTGCACGAGTTGGGTTCGCGCCCCGGACCCATCTGCGCCGTAAAAAGTGATGATATCAGGGTCGAAATAGCCCATTCCTTCGATCCGCATTACCCCGGCATCACCGCCAGTAAATCCCATGGCGACCTCATGATCCGCATCCAGCGTATTCTCGAAATTCTGGATATACAGGATCAACCGTTCATAGGCCCATTGCGCCGAGCTTTTGGTGGCTACGGGCTTTTGCAACTGGCCGGGCAGGTCCTTGGCGCCGGATTTCGCATCCGGGTTGGCATGCACCTCGTAACATCGGGGCAATGCTGCTGATTCCGCTGCCTCGGCTGAGGTTTCGATCTTGTCCATGCCTTCTACCCTTTGCGCTGAAACTCCCACGCCCCGTCCGCGCGCCGCGTTCGGGTAACAGCACCAATGTGGTAGAGATGGTTCAGATGTGCAACTGCTTCGACCAGAGCAAGCCCATACTCTCCTTCACCGATCTGGCGTTTGAACAAGGGCACAAAGCACTCAGCAGCGGTTTTGGGCTGGTCCAGATAATTCTGCAGACGGTCCAGCGCGCTGTGGTGGTTGTCGATCAACTGCCTCATCCTGACCGGCAGGCCGGTAAAGGGCAGTTTGTGCCCGCCCAGCGCCATATGATCCGGGCGCGCCAGGTCCTGCAGGCGCTCGCAGGCTTCCATCCACTCCGCCACTGGATCCGCCATGGGCTCGGTAACATAGACGCCTAGATTGGGGCTGATCGAGCTGAGAACCTGGTCGCCCGTGATCACCAGATTATCGTCACGGCTCCAAAAAGTTGCATGTTCGGGAGCGTGGCCATTGCCCATATGAACATCCCAGTCGCGCCCGCCCATACGAATGACGCTGCCCTGCTTGATCCGGGTAAAGCCCAGCGGCATCGGATAGACCGTGTCGCAGAAATTGAAGGGCCGTTCTGTCATCCTTTTGGCAAGGAAATCGGCATCCATCCCGGCGCTTCGGTAGTAATCCAGCGTTTCCTGCGGCCAGTTTTCCTGCACATCCAGCGTCAGCATCCGTGCAAACAGCCATGCAGTACGCGACGTGACCAGCTCGGCCCCGTGTTCAGATTGAAACCAACCAGCATTGCCAACGTGATCGGGATGGTGATGGGTCACCACCACGCGCGTCACGGGTTTGCCCCCCAGCGGTCCCGCCATCAGGTCCGCCCAAATACGGCGCGTCTTGTTCGAGGACATGCCAGTGTCGATCACCGTCCATCCGTCGCCATCATCCAGCGCATAGATATTGACGTGATCCAGCGCCATAGGCAGCGGCAACCGCATCCAAAGCACGCCTTCGGCAATTTCAACGGCTTCACCCAGGGTCGGAGCCTCGGGCCAAGGATAGCGTATCGTCAAATGTGTATCACCGTCCATCAGGCAGCTACCATTTCCTCGGCGCTGAGAGCAAAGACGTCCTCCGCACCGTTCTGCGCCTGAACCAAAAGCCCCGAAAACTCAGGCAACAGTGCATTGATATAAAAGCGTGCCAGCTTGAAACGGGTGCCGTTTGGCTCGGCCAGGGCCGCCTTGAGGTGATAGTGACCGCCCAGAACGCGGGCGAATGCCTTCAGATAGGGCACGGCGCCGGCAAATCGCGTGTTCATGTCGGGCTGCGATATCAGCCACTCGGTCGTTTCACGCAGGCTTTCCGTGGCCTCCCAGACAGGACCCGCCAGTTCCGGCATTGACCCACGCGCGCGTTCGGCGTGATCCTCGATTTCGTCCAGCAAACGGGACGCCGCTTCGCCGCCATCCATCATCTTGCGTGCGACAAGGTCCATGGCCTGAATGCCGTTGGTGCCCTCGTAAATCGCGGTCACACGGACGTCGCGATAGAACTGTGCCGCGCCGGTCTCCTCGATAAAGCCCATACCGCCATGGACCTGCACGCCTTCTTCCGAAACCCGCATACCGGTTTCGGTACCGAAGGCCTTGTTTATCGGCGTCAACAAGGCCGCGCGCGAAACCCAGTCCGCGTCGCCTGTTGCATTGGCCATATCAATCGCGGCTGCGTTTGCAAGCATGATCGCGCGCGCAGCAAAAGTATCCGCACGCATACTCATCAGCATCCGGCGTACATCGGCGTGATCGAGGATTGTGCCCGAAGGTGTCTTGCCTTGCTTCCGCTCAAGCGCATATTCCAGGGCCTGCTGATAGGCGCCTTCGGCGGCACCGATACCCTGTCCGCCGACGCCCAGTCGCGCGTTGTTCATCATGGTGAACATCGCAGCCATTCCGCCATGTTCCTTACCCACAAGCCAACCTTTGGCGCCATCATACTGCATCACGCAAGTTGGCGAACCATGCAGGCCCATCTTGTGCTCGAGCGAAACCACTTTCAGGTCATTTGCCACACCTGGATTGCCATTCTCGTCCGGCAGGTGCTTGGGGACCAGAAACAGCGATATTCCCTTGGTTCCGGGAACTGCATCGGGCAGGCGTGCCAACACCAGATGGCACACGTTTTCAGCAAAATCGTTGTCACCCCAGGAAATGAAGATCTTCTGACCAGACACCGAATAAGTGCCATCTCCATTCGGTTCTGCCTTCGACGTCAGCGCACCCACATCCGATCCCGCCTGCGGCTCGGTCAGGTTCATCGTGCCCGACCATTCACCAGCGATCATTTTGGGCAGGTACAGGTTCTTCAGCTCATCACTTGCGTGGTGCTCCAGTGCTTCGATCTGGCCCTGCGTCATCAGCGGCGCCAGTTGCAGTGACAGGCAGGCCGCAGACATCATCTCGTTGACGGCAGTGGTCAAGGTCATCGGCAGCCCCATACCACCATACTCGGGATCGGCGCTCATGCCGATCCAGCCCCCCTCGGCAATAGCGTTCCAACCGTCGCTAAATCCTGGCGAGGTACGCAACACGCCGTTTTCCAGACGCGCGGGCTCTAGGTCTCCGTTCCGCTGAAGCGGCGCCATGACCTCTTCGCAGAGTTTTCCAGCCTCGGTCAGGATGGCGCTGACGACGTCTTCGCTTGCTTCCGCGAACTTGTCGGTCGCTGCAATACGATCAAAATCAACCGCATGGCGGAACAGAAATTCGTAATCTGCAACTGGTGCGCGATAGGGCATAATATTACCTCGGGGCTGTCTTGAACGGTCCGCGACGCCGGGGTTGGAAATCCGCTGACTCGCCGTTATTCATCTGGGTTTGAACGATTACGTACCCATCCTTATGCTACAAGCAATCAAAACGCGGCGTCACTCACAATGATCTCTAACGGTACACTCGAACTGTCAGCCGACCCGGCGGGAATTGCTCAGGCTGCGGATCTTCTGAGGCAGGGACAGCTGGTCGCTTTCCCGACTGAAACGGTCTATGGGCTGGGTGGGGATGCCCGCAACGGAGAGGCTGTCGCCAGCATCTATGCCGCCAAGGGCCGACCCAGTTTCAACCCTCTGATTGCGCATGTCGCATCGGTAGAGTCCGCGCGCAGGTTTGTTGAATGGTCAGATCAGGCCGAGGCGTTGGCACAGGCGTTCTGGCCCGGCCCGCTGACTCTGGTTCTGCCGCTGCGGGAAGGGCACGGTGTATCGTCGCTTGTCACTGCCGGGCTGGATACATTGGCGGTTCGGGTGCCTGCGCATCCTTCTGCCCGGGCTATTCTCGAGATGTTCGACGGGCCGGTCGCTGCGCCCTCGGCCAACCCTTCGGGACAGATCAGCCCGACAACAGCCGCGCATGTCCGCGCCGGTCTGGACGGGCGCATCGCTGCCATTCTGGATGACGGTCCCTGCGGTGTCGGGCTGGAATCCACTATTGTCGGCCTCGCTGGAGAATCCGCTTTGCTACGCCCCGGAGGGGTGGCTTTGGACCAGATCGAGGCAGCTCTCGGTACGGCATTGCATCTACACCAATCGGGCGACACGCTAACAGCACCCGGACAGATGCTGTCGCATTACGCCCCGGACGTGGCGGTCCGGTTGAACGCGCAGACTACACATGGTGACGAGATTCTCTTGGGATTTGGACCGGTCGAATGCGACCTGAACCTGTCCGCTGATGGTAACCTGACCGAGGCAGCGGCCAATCTTTTTGCCGCTTTGCACAAGCTCAACAGCACCGGACGCCCGATTGCCGTGTCCCCTATTCCGGACCACGGATTGGGCGCCGCTATCAACGACCGGTTGCGCCGGGCTGCAGCACCGCGTGACAGTTGATCAGGCGCGCCCTGCACTGGCCGACAGAGTCAGAGGATCGACGCCCAGCGTTGCCAGCGCCGCCTCCCATTTCTGATCATCGGGGACATCGAACACCAGCTTCGAATCCGCCTCGGTTGTGAGCCATCCGTTCATCGCGATCTCATCCTCAAGCTGCCCGGGTCCCCAGCCTGAATACCCTAGCGTCAGCATAGAATTCAGCGGTCCTTGCCCCGAGGCCAGGTCTTCAAGCACGTCCAACGTTGCAGTCATGCTGAAATCGTCCGAAATCTGCAGGGAATGGAGGTTCGCGTCATAATCGGCGCTGTGCAGGACGAATCCGCGCGACATCTCGACCGGGCCGCCGAAATGCACCAGACGCTCACCCACGATCGGGATACGGCAAGCGATGTTCAACTGACCCAGCAGCGTCTTTATGCGTAAATCCGAAGGTTTGTTGATGATCAGACCCATCGCGCCATCGTCGCCATGGCTGCAAATATAGACAACCGAATGATCGAAACGCGGATCGCCCATCCCAGGCATCGCAATCAACAGTTTACCGGTCAGATCCATAAGACGACATCTCTTGCTGAGCTCCCATCAACAATGCCCCCGCAGTCCCGGTATTGGCAAGGGACGAGCGGCGATTTCGCTAGATTTCATTCGAGTGACCCGAACGTGACTTGGAATTCGCCTCGAGACCACGCATTTATAGGGTATGAACATTCACAAGACATTTCTGGCAGCCGCCTTTGCCGTGACCGTTGGCGCGATTGGACCGGCATCTGCACAAGTGGTCGGCTCGGTGGCCGAATTGGATATCCTGGACGGCGGGCGCACAGCAAATGGAGCCTATCTTGGGGCGCTGCGGGTGACCCTGCAGGACGGCTGGAAGACCTATTGGCGGGCGCCGGGCGATGCGGGTATTCCGCCACAGTTCGACTGGAAAAGATCAACCAATGTCGGCAGCGTGTCGATCACATGGCCCGCGCCGGATGTCTTTGACCAGAATGGCCTGCAGTCGATTGGATACGAAAATCAAATGGTCCTGCCGGTCGAGATTTCGCCGAAGAACCCGGCCAAACCCGTGCGGCTGAAAGGCACGGTGGATCTGGGGGTCTGCAAAGACGTCTGCATCCCGGAACGTTTGGGCTTCGATCATACCCTGAACGCCGAAGCAGAGCGCAACCCGACGATCGCGGCGGCACTGGCCAAGCGTCCCTATTCCGCCAAAGAAGCCCGGGTCGCCAACGCGCGGTGCCACCTGACCCCGACGTCTGACGGAATGCAGATCGAGGCGCGCGTCACCATGCCATCCGCAGGTGGCCGCGAGATCGCCGTGATCGAACCCGGCAACCCCGAGCTGTGGGCCTCGCAAACCGACGCCAAACGGCAGGGCGGTACTCTGGTCGCCACATCCGAGGTGATCAACGCCTCGGGCGGTCCGTTTGCGCTGGATCGCTCAAAGATCCGGATCACTGTTCTGGGTGCCAATCACGCGGTGGACATTCTGGGGTGCAGCGCTGGCTGACCCCATGATGCAAACTCCGAAAATCGGTGCGCTTGCGGTCGTCATTCATGACGGGCACGTCCTTCTGGTTCAGCGCAGCAAGCATCCGGATAAGGGGCTATGGGGCTTTCCCGGCGGCCATGTGGAATGGGGCGAAACCGTCCTGCAGGCAGCACAGCGGGAACTGCGCGAAGAAACCTCGGTGATTGCCGAGCCGTTGCGGTATCTGGACAATCTGGACCTGTTGCGCCGCGACGCTCATGGCGCGGTTCTGTCTCATTACCTGTTGGTTGGCGTGGCCTGCCAGTATCAGACCGGGCTACCGGTTGCGGGGGATGACGCAATGGATGCACGCTGGTTCCCACTGGACTTGATCCGACAAGGCGCACTGCCCATGAGCGACCGAGTCTCAAACCTGTTGGAAACCGCCCTGCGTCAGGGCTAGGCAGTGCGTCCTTTGAGACGGGCGTACAACAGGCCCGACAAAACAATGCTCACCACCAGAATCACCGTGGCGCCGGCAGTAAAAGCTCCAAACCCCATCCGCAGGATTGAGGGGCCCTCTGGCCCGGCATAAAGCCCCGAAACAAGGCCCGGTGGAGACCCGGTCACCGCAGGCCAGATCATCGTCAACGCAAACCAGAGCATCAAGGCAAACCCGGTGACAACAAGCGCCCCCTGCACCACACGATCCGGCGCCCGAATTGCGCGACGCATGGCCGTCATTGGCCGCGACAGATCGTTCAGGATCCCCAGCAGGGCAGGAACGAGCAGCAATACCAGCACCATCCCAAACGCCAACCCATAGACCAGCGTGATCACGGTCGGTTTGAGGAACTGTGCCTGCTGCGATCCTTCGTACAACAGTGGGGTCAGGCCCAGAACCGTGGTCAGCGTCGTCAGCATTACTGGCCGCAATCTGTCCGATGTCCCCTCGACGATGGAGGGCATCAGCCCACGAGTCTGCTGATACTCGTCAATCGTCGTCACCAGAACAATCGAGTCGTTGATGATGATTCCGGTCATCCCAAGCAGGCCAACAACCGTGAACATGCTGAGCGGGACCTCCCAGATATAATGGCCCCAAATGGTTCCGACCAAACCAAACGGAATGATCGCCATCACCACCAATGGTCGGGTCCAACTGGCAAAGACCCAGGCCAGCACCAGATAGATGCCCGTCAGGCACAGGATCAGACCGGTACGGGCTTCGGACAGAAACTCTTCTTCCTGCTCGCTCAGACCTGCCATGGTCCACTCGACCTGACGTGTGGCTGCGATATTGGGCAGAATTTCCTCGCTCATCGCACGGGCGATCTCGGCCGCGCGTGTTGGATCATCCTCGGAGATATCGCCATAGACCGAAATCACCCGCAGTCCGTTTTCACGCCGCACGGTCGAGAATCCGGATTTACGCTGAACCGAAACGATATCGGCCAACGGGACATAGACTCCATCGGGCGTGCGCATCAGTGTGCGTTCCAGGAAATCGGCGGTCAGTTCTCCTTCAGGCAATTCAACCCGGATCTCGGCACTGCGCGGGCCATCCGGGAAGGTCGCGGCCTCGATCCCGTTCAGACGGTCCCGCAGCACCCGGCCCAATGTTTCGATCCGAAAGCCCAGCGCCTGTCCCTGCGCGGTCAGATCCAAAATGTATTCTTCCTTGTCATAGGCCAGATTGTCTTCCAGCGCTGAAACCTCAGGGTATTTCGAAAGCGCGACCTGCAAGTCCTCGGAAGCCGTTTTAAGCGTGTTCACATCGGCGCCGTAGAGCTGCACGTCAATCGCATCTCCTCCCGGACCAGACCGCCAGCCCCTGAAGCTGAGCAGCTCAAGTTTGGGATGGCTTGGCGCCATTTCCTGCAACTCTCCGACAAACTCGAAGCTCGAATAGGGGCGCAGGTCGGCATCTATCAACTCGATCGAAATCCCGCCCAGCAAATCCGTGTCCTTGCCATCCGCTGCCGAAAGTGCACGGCCCGCGGATCCCCCGATCTCGGCCAGCACGTAATCAATGGGGTTGCGCCCGTGCCGCTCTTCATAGCGTTGGCCAAGCGCCTCTACCGAGGCCTGCAGTTGGTGCATCATGGCCAACGTATCCGCGCGGCCTGCGCCCTCGGCCATGATAAAATTGCCTGTAACCGATCCACGCTCGGGCGCATTGAAGAACCGCCAGTTCACGTCCCCGTGTATGAACAGGGAAATCTGGCTGGCCAGAATGACGATCATCGCCGACACCACCACATAGCGTGCCCAGATTACCCAGGCGATCAGCGGTCGGAACAGCGTATCGCGCACCCAGCGAAACCCCTTGTTCACCACACGGTTCGGCAGGTCATACCAATGTTCCTTGGCAGAGTGCGCAATCGCGTGGGCCATATGGTTGGGCAGGATCAGAAAGCATTCGATCAGCGAGGCGATCAATACCGCTATCACCGTGAAGGGGATGTCGCGGATCAACTCTCCGAAACGGCCACCAATCGCAGTCAGGCCGAAAAAGGCGATAACCGTGGTCAGCGTCGCAGCAAAGACCGGCATCGCCATGCGACGTGCGGCGCGTTCGGCGGCCACCATTGGCGGCTCACCCAGCCGTCGCGCGCGAAAATCGGCATGTTCACCCACAACGATGGCGTCATCCACGACGATACCCAGAGTGATAATCAGGCCGAACAACGACACCATGTTGATCGACAGGCCGCCAATATACATGAACGCAATCGCCGCCGACATTGCCACCGGGATACCCGCGGCAACCCAAAAGGCAATCCGCGCATTCAGAAACAGAAACAGCAGGCAGACCACAAGACCCAGCCCAACCAGCCCGTTATCGACCAGAATATCCAGCCGGTCGGTGATCGCTTGCGCCCGTGTCCGGATCAGCTCGGCCTTTACGCCCTCGGGCAGGCTGGCTTGCATCTGCGAGACGACATCTTCGACCGTGTGTTGAATTTCAATCGCGTCCCCCAGATTTGACCGATCCACACGAACGGACATTGCCGGATTCTTGCCAACAAAATAGCTACGATTTCTGGTGACACCTTCAATCTGGATCTGCGCCACGTCACCGATCAACAGCTTTGAGCCATCGGTGAAATTGCGCAGCGTAATCCCTTCGATCTCTTCCGGGCTGCGCTTTTCGGTGCCGGTGCGAATACGCGCATTGGCCCCTGTCACATCGCCCGCCGGATTGGCGTTGACCTCGGCTGCGATGGCCAATGCGATCTCGGACAGGGTGATGTCATTGGCGATCAACTGCGCGGTGGGCACCTCGACCACGATGCGCGGCGCGGCAAGGCCCCGGATCGTGGTGCGGGTCACGCCAACAGCGAACAAACGGTTGATCAGCTCATCGGTGAACTTGGCCAGCTGTTCAGGATCGACAGGGCCGGTGACGACAACATCCGTGACGCGATCGCGCCAGGCACCGCGTCGGATGGTCGGCTCATCAGCGTCGTCTGGCAAGTTGGTGACACTGTCGACCGCTGTTCTGACCTCTTCGACCGCGCGAGACATATCCCAGTTCGGCTCGAACTCCATCCGGATCTGGGCTGTGCCCTCGCGCGAAGTCGAAGAGGTGCTGGACACGCCTTCAACGGCCAGAAGGGCCGGCTCCAACAACTGAACGATGCCATTATCAACATCTTCAGGGCCAGCTCCATCCCAGCTAACGCTGACATCCACCCGTTCAAGGATCACATCGGGAAAGAACTGCGCCCGCATATTCGGGATGGCCGCCGCGCCCAGCACCAGCATAACTAGCAGCAGCAGGTTGGCGACCGTCCTGTGGCGCGTGAAATAGCTGAGTATCCCCCCAGCCGCGCCGGGAATTTCGCGCATCATCGCGCCTAACCTCCGGCTCGGTTTTCGATGCTGCGCACCAACGACGCGGGAACCTTGGCTTCGCCCAGTTGGCCCAGCACGCGGGCTTTGACATCTTTAGGCAATGCATCACTGGCTTCGACCTGCGCCACCAGCTGGGCACGCTGTTCCTCGGACAGCTCGACCATATCCGTCTGGCCCCCTGCGTTGGCCTCATCCCGCAGCGGCCTGACCCGGACACCGGCCCCAAGCAGAGGCGTTCGACCAATGACAACCTCGCGACTTTCCAACCCCCGCCCGCGCAGCAGCACCTCATCACCCTGACGGCGGATCAACTGCACTGGTAGAACTTCAAGCCGGTCATCCTTGCCCAGAATCAGAACCGTCCCTGCTGAATCCAGAACCGAGGACGGCAGGCGCACCACGTTCTCAAGCGGCTGTTCCTGAACCGAGACTGTCACGAAATCACCGGGCTTGAATCCCGAAGTATCCTCGAGCAAGGCATAAAGCAGGCGACCGGTTTGCCCTTCTCCGGCCGAGCCGCTATCGCGGCTTATGCGGCCCTGCGCCGCAAGATCTGCTCCTGTAACCTCTAGCGATACAGTGACCGGGGAATTGATCAGATCCCCTTCAGCATCCAGCAGGCGCACGAATTGCGCGGTCGAGACGCGAAAGGCCACCTCAAGTGCTTTAGGATCAACCAATTCGGCCAGTTTTTCGTTGGCCGAGACCAGGCGACCCTCAACCAAAGTTACGTCGGTCAATGTGCCCCCGAACCGGGCATGGATGGTCATGTCTTCCAAATCACGTTCGGCGGCGGCCAGTGCAATACGGGCACGCGACAGCAACGTCGTCGCCTGATCGACGCGCGATTCCGCCTGTGCCAGCGCGATCCTCCGGGCCAAAACAGATTGCTGTGCCGATGCCTCGGCCAGTTCCGCCTCTTCCACGGATGCCGCCGCGCCCACTCCCCGGCTTTTCAAGTCTTTTTGACGCTGCAGGGCTCGGCCCCGCAATTCGGCCTGCGCCTCGGCCGAGTTCAGCTCATCCTGCGCCAGCAGCAGCGACCGTTCGGCATCGCGTTCCTCAAACTGAGCATCCAGCAGGTCCGACTTGGCGCGGTCCAGCGCCGATTGTGCATCCGCCGGATCAAGCTCGACCAGAACCTCTCCTGCAGTGACAGCACCGCCATCTTCGAAATCTTCGGACAAGGAAATCACACGGCCACCAAGCGCTGCACGCAGTTCCAGGCGGCGGCGGCTTTGCACTTCACCAAATGCTTCAAGATAAGGCGTTACGGTTTCCACTTCGGCATGCCGGACAGTAACCGCAAAAATGCGCTCCCGCGCCTGCGGAGCGGCATCCTCGCGCGTCAGAACATCCTGCACTGCACCCGCGATCATCTGAACCGCCACAAACAAGAGTGCCAACGTCAAGGACGTCAGGAAAACTCCGGCAAGGCTCTGCCTCAGAAAGCGCATTTACTATCACCCCGTTCGCATCAGGCTGGCATTTCAGAAGGTAGCTTTGCCCCGAAAAATGCCAAGCCACAAAGCGGTAATACACATTTGAACGTGTAACCAGCTTACTTCCGTCGCAGATGTTCGTCCAATCTGGGCATAATTTCCACGAAATTGCAGGGCCGGTGACGATAATCGAACTGTTTTAGCAATATTCCATCCCAGGCATCCTTGCAGGCACCGGGGCTGCCGGGCAATGCAAACAGATAGGTGCCCCCGGCGACGCCACCTGTGGCGCGCGACTGGACGGCAGAGGTGCCGATCTTTTGCATCGACAGGATTGTAAAAACCGTGCCGAATGCGTCGATTTCCTTCTCGTAGACATCCCGATGCGCCTCGACCGTGACGTCGCGCCCGGTCAGGCCGGTACCCCCGGTTGAGATGACGGCGTCGATTTCCGGATCTGCGATCCACACGCGCAGCTGTTCTGCAATCTGGGCGCGCTCATCCGGAAGGATCTTGCGGTCCGCGACCAAATGGCCCGCCGCCTGAATCCGATCCACCAAAGTCTGTCCCGATCTGTCCTCGGGCAGCGTCCGCGTATCCGAGACAGTGAGGACGGCGATCCGAACTGGAATGAATTCTTTGCTTTCGTCGATGCGTGACATGTGACGTCAGGCCCTTTCCATAATCGCAAGCCGAATGGCGAGCGCCGTAAAAATCCCTCCGGTCACCCAACCCATGAAACGCGAGGCACGCGGGTTCGAGACCAAGACTCGGCCCGCGCCACCGGCAAACATGCCGACCATCCCGTTCACCACAAAGCCGCCCACCGCGATGATAAGGCCAAGGGTCAGGAACTGCGGCAAGATTGGCCCCAAGGTCGGGTCCACAAATTGCGGGATGAAGGCCAGCACGAACAGGATGACCTTTGGATTGGTGAGATTGACCAGCAGCCCATCACGAAAAGCAAGTTTCCCGCTATGTGCCGGTGCCTCGGCCGGCACAGCACCGTTTTTGATCGAACGCCAGGCCAGATACAGCAGATAGGCCACCCCCAACCAACGGATCACATCAAACAGCCAGGGCAGCGTCGATACCGCCGCGCCAAACCCAAGCCCAGCCAGCAGGACATGCACCATCGACCCTGCAGAAATACCGGCGCTGGCCGCAAGCGCGGGCCGTGCGCCTTTGCGCAGGCCCTGCCCAAAGCAGAACATCATATCAGCTCCGGGTGTGAGGTTCAGAGCGAGCGCAGCCGGGATAAACGCCAGAAGGGTTACAGTTTCGATCATCAATGCAGCTCAAACCAATTTGGTCTGGGCCCCAGATTGGCCACCTGGGTGCGCCCGATTGCCCCGCGATACCCCCAGCTGTCATGGATATGGCCATGCAGAGAAAGCTGCGGCTGCACCCGCTCGATCGCGTCGCGCACCGCGACCGAACCGACGGCGCCGCCCATTGACGTGACATCGCCATGCCCTTTAGGCGGAGAATGCGTAATCAGAATATCGGCAGCGTCGCACCGATCCAGCAACTCGGCGGCCTCGGCCTCGGTCAGATCGCAGGACCAACCGCCAAAAGGCGTCACCGGCACACCATATCCCAGACCAAACAGGCGCACCCCGTCCACAGTCATCCCGGTGCCGTGCAGCACGTGGACACATTCGGGCACAGCCGCTGTCAGCTCTTGGACGCTTTCGGCATTGCCGGGGGTTAGGACCAGAGGGGCCGAAATGCCTGCAAGCATCTCCATCGCCTGATCCAGCCCTTGCCGCATATTGCAGAAATCACCAGCACCGATCACCAGATCTGCCTCGGCGCTGGCGGCAACCAATTCGACCGCCCGGCTGCGCGCCATATGCAGGTCGGAAAAGGCCAGGATGCGCATCACTTGCCCTCCAACCGGGCCTTCAACTCCAACAGATCTGCCCAGGCCTGCCGTTTCATTGGCTGTTGCCGCAGCAAGTAAGCAGGGTGAAACATCGGGATGACCGGCAGCCCCCAAGCCTGATCCCACTGGCCGCGCAACCGAGTTATACCGCGTTTGCCCAGCACCGCCTGACAGCTGATATTGCCCATCACGACCAGAACCTCGGGCTTGGCCAATGCGACGTGGCGCTCCAGAAACGGCTTCATCATGCCGATCTCTTCGGGCTTGGGATCCCGGTTCTGCGGGGGCCGCCAGGGCAGGACATTGGTGATATAGACGTTTTCGGCACGGTTCAGCTCAATCGCGGACAACATCCTGTCCAGCAACTGCCCGGCCCGGCCAACAAAGGGCTTGCCCTCGCGATCTTCATCCCGGCCCGGAGCTTCGCCTATAATCATCACCCGCGCACCCGGCGTCCCGTCGGCAAACACCAACTGGCGCGCGCCACGTTTCAACTCGCAATGATCAAACGCATCCATCGCAGCGCGCAACTGGTCCAGTGAACCAGCTGTCTTGGCGACTGAATCGGCAATCGCCAACGCATCGACCGGCTTGGGCTTTTCCGGCGCCGTTTGTACCGCTGTGGGCTTTTTGGATTTGGGCGCTGTGTCGGGCAACGTATAGCGGTTCACCGGGATATCCCCGATCGCATCCGTCGCGCCCAGTTCAATCTGCCAGTCCAGCAGAGCCCGCGCTGTGTGAAAGTCCAAAGCCGATTCCATAACACTCAATCTAACCTCCTTTTGACCGAGGGAAAGCGAATTGGCCTTGATTGCGCGCTCGGTCGCACCGACCATTGGGGCAATCATGCTGATCCTGTTTCGATTCCTCTCAATTTGGGCGCTTCTGGCCTTGGTCAGCGGGCCTATTTCGGCGCAGCTGTTTGATCGAAACGATCAGTGCCGCGCGGGGCAGTTCGCCTGTGGCAGTCGGTGCTGTTCCGGTGGGCAAAGATGCAGTTTCGACAATCATTGCATCCCGCTGGGCGGCACCTATTGCGGCGGCGGCCGCAGCTGCGGCCCGTTCGAGCGCTGCGTGGCAGGCGGTCTACGCTGCGCACCCAAAGGAGCCAACGCATGCACCACGCGTCTGGACTGCCCCGGCGACAGCTTTTGCAACGCGCGCGGGGAATGCCAGCGAAACACCCCCGAATTCGACCCGGATTCAGCCACCAGCGGCAGCCCCATCACCTGTGACGACGGCTTGACCTGTGCGGCCGGATCATCCTGCCTGCCAGGCGGAGGATGCGCACAGCCCGGTTGGTTCTTGTGCGAGAAAACCGGATCACAATGCCGCCCTGGATTCAAATGTTCGAACCACCAAGGATGTGTGCCGGTTAAGGCGATCGACTGCGGCTATGGCAAATGGTGCAAACCCGGCGAACAGTGCTTGCCCGAGGGTGGGTGTGAGAAACTGCCCTAACGCCTTGATCCCAAGGTTGCCTTGCGCGGCGCGGCTTTCTATAAGCGGGCCGATTGTCAGACAGGAGTCCGCCCATGCGTTTCGCCCATCGTCACCTTCTTGGCATCGAGCACCTGTCCCAATCCGATATTACTGCCATTCTTGATCTGGCCGAGACCTATGTCGAGATGAACCGGCAACCGAACAAGCACTCGGATGTGCTGGCGGGGCTGACGCAAATCAACATGTTCTTTGAGAACTCGACCCGTACTCAGGCCAGTTTCGAACTGGCAGGCAAGCGGCTGGGTGCGGATGTGATGAATATGGCAATGCAGGCCAGCTCGATCAAAAAAGGCGAGACGTTGATCGACACGGCGATGACGCTGAACGCGATGCATCCTGACCTTCTGGTGGTGCGGCACCCGCATTCCGGCGCGGTTGATCTGTTGGCGCAGAAGGTGAATTGCGCCGTACTGAACGCAGGCGACGGGCGGCATGAGCACCCAACACAGGCGCTGCTGGATGCGTTGACCATTCGCCGCGCCAAGGGTCGCCTGCACCGGTTGAACATCGCGATCTGCGGCGACGTCGCCCATTCCCGCGTGGCGCGGTCGAACTTGATCCTGCTCGGCAAGATGGAAAACCGCATTCGCCTGATCGGCCCACCAACGCTGGTCCCCAGCCAATTTGCCGAGTTTGGAGCCGAGATCTATGACGATATGAACGAAGGCCTTCAAGACGTCGATGTCGTGATGATGCTGCGCCTTCAGAGAGAGCGGATGGATGGCGGGTTCATCCCCTCGGAACGTGAATACTATCATCGCTACGGGCTGGATGCCGCCAAACTGGCGCAGGCCAAACCCGATGCCATTGTAATGCATCCCGGCCCAATGAACCGCGGGGTCGAGATTGACGGAACGCTAGCCGATGATATCAACCGCTCGGTCATTCAGGAGCAGGTTGAGATGGGTGTCGCCGTCCGCATGGCTGCGATGGAACTGCTGGCCCGCAATCTGCGCGAGGCCGCATGAGCGATCTGGCCGTTGCATCCCATGAACACGGCGTTATCCGCCTGTTCGCACTCGACATGCGCCCGGAAGAGGCCAAGTTTCTGCGCGAACCCGGAGCCGTCGATCAGATTCTAGGGGTAGCGGGGCTGGATCCCGAACAGGTTGACGTCTTTCCGGTCTCGGACCTCGAAGACCTTGGCCTCTATGGCTATCTGACCGAGGGCTGCGACGTGTCCGCAGATCAGCTGGACCACACAGCTCTGGATGCGATTGACGGCTGGGTTCTGGTGGTCCGCAGCGCCGCATTTCGCGGTCGTGCAGCCGCTTTGCGCCCCGACCGCAGGCTGCGCCTGATCGGCCTCTACACCGAAGAAGCAACAAGCTGGGCAGGTGGCCGGATTGAGACGGAAAGCGCGAAACCGTATTCGGCGCCGCAATCCGCACCGCAAAATGACAGACCGCGTCGCATGGGCTCTGCGGTTCTGGCGCTGCTGATCCTTCTGGTTATCGGAGGTGCCCTATGGCTGATCCTGTGACTTTCCCACCCGACAAAGGGGCCTATATCCGCACCAACACGTGGATGGCAGCCGCGGCTATGGCAGGGGCCATGATCATCCTTTGGCTGATCGGTAATCCCTATGTGTGGACCGGCGCGCCTGCGGGCCTTGCTGCAATCGGCATTCGTGCGTGGTATCTGGCCTCAGACGAGCTGACGGCCGCATGGGAAATGACAGACACTACTCTGACCGGCCCTGGCCCGCGCAAAGTGGCGCTGAACCAGATCGAGGCTGTCAAAACCATGGGTAGCTTTGTTCAAATCGTCACAAAAGGCGGGGACAAGCACCTGATCAAGTATCAGGCAGATCCCGCCGCTACCAAAACCGCTATTGAAAGGGCCATGGCATGAGCAATCTGATCTTCACCAACGCCCGCCTGATCGACCCCGAAACTGGCGCGGACGCACCGGGATGGGTGCATGTGGCTGATGGCCGTATCATAGCCAAGGGCGAAGGTGCGGCCCCGTCGATTGACGCGCAGGTCATCGACTGCGGCGGGCATTGCCTGGCACCGGGCATCGTCGATCTCGGCGTCAAGGTTTGCGAGCCGGGCGAGCGGCACAAGGAAAGCTATAAATCCGCAGGCCTGGCGGCGGCGGCAGGGGGTGTGACCACGATCGTGACGCGCCCCGATACCTTACCCGCCGTGGACACGCCGGAAACGCTGGAATTTGCGACCCGGCGCGCACAGGCGGATGCCCCGGTCAACGTGCTGCCCATGGCGGCCCTGACCAAAGGGCGCGAAGGGCGCGAGATGACCGAGATCGGATTTCTGCTGGATGCCGGTGCCGTCGCCTTTACCGACTGTGATCATGTCATTGCAGATACCAAAGTGTTCACCCGCGCGCTGACCTATGCTAAATCCTGCAGTGCGCTGGTGATCGCCCACCCTCAGGAACCGGGGCTGAGCGCTGGCGCCGCCGCCACCAGCGGCAAATTCGCCGCCTTGCGCGGATTGCCCGCCGTTTCCCCAATGGCCGAGCGTATGGGGCTGGACCGCGACATTGCGTTGCTGGAAATGACCGGTGCGGCCTATCACGCCGATCAGATTACCACCGCCCGCGCCCTGCCCGCGCTGGAACGGGCCAAGCGGAACGGGCTGGACATCACTGCTGGCACCTCGATCCACCATCTGACGCTGAATGAGCTGGACGTGGCCGACTATCGCACCTTCTTCAAGGTCAAACCTCCGCTGCGGTCGGAAGATGACCGGCAGGCTGTCATCGAAGCGGTGCGGGCAGGTCTGATCGACACGATCAGTTCCATGCACACGCCACAGGACGAAGAAAGCAAACGCCTCCCGTTTGAAGAGGCGGCCTCGGGCGCGGTGGCGCTGGAGACGTTGCTGCCTGCGGCTTTGCGCCTGTACCATGCTGATCAACTGGACTTGCCGACTCTGTTCCGCGCGATGGCTCTGAACCCGGCTAAACGACTGGGTCTGGACAGCGGTCGCCTGTCTGAGGGCGCACCGGCCGATCTGGTTCTGTTCGACCCGGATGTACCCTTTGTGCTGGACCGGTTCACGCTTAGATCCAAATCGCAGAATACGCCATTTGACGGCCAGAGGATGCAAGGTAAGGTCACCGCAACCTTTGTGGCAGGCCAAGAAGTATACCGGAGACCCTGATGCCCCTGATCGACAGTACGATGACCCAGCTGATCCTCTGGGCCGCGATTGGATACCTGATGGGGTCGATCCCCTTTGGCATGATCATCGCCAAGGTGATGGGACTGGGAAATCTGCGCGATATCGGGTCGGGCAATATTGGGGCGACCAATGTACTTCGCACCGGTAACAAGGCCGCCGCCGCGCTGACTCTGATCTTTGACGCCGGTAAAGGGGCCGCTGCCGTCTTGCTCGCCCGTGCCATGGCCGGAGAAGACGCTGTACAGGTCGCCGCATTGGCCGCGTTTCTGGGCCACTGTTTTCCAGTCTGGTTGGGCTTCAAAGGTGGCAAGGGTGTCGCGACCTTTCTGGGCCTCTGGCTAGCGCTTGACTGGGGCGTGGGCATTGCCTGCTGCATAACTTGGCTGGTGGCCGCTGCCATCTGGCGGATTTCGTCGCTTGGGGCCCTTGCAGCAGCGTCCCTGTCTACAACCTGGGTCATGGTTTTGAGTGACGGGTCGACGTTTATTCTGGGAATCGTCCTGACATTGCTTGTGTACTGGCGCCATGCCGCCAATATCTCGCGCATCAAAGCCGGCACCGAACCCAGGATCGGGTCCAAGACCTGATATCCGCCCGAGTTAATTGGTTCTTGATCGAATCATTTCGATCTATAATTTCTGTCATTACAGAAATTACTGGATACAATCATGCACCTTACAGAATCCATGCGCGACTTTATCCTCCATTGGGGGGAAATGGGTACCAAGTGGGGTGTGAACCGCTCGGTCGCGCAAATCCACGCGCTATTGCACATCTCGCCCGAACCGATGACTGCAGATGAGATCTGTGAAACGCTCGGGCTGGCCCGCTCGAACGTCTCGACCGGGCTGAAGGAACTGCAAAGCTGGAAGCTGATCAAAGCCAGCCGAAACCTGGGTGACCGGCGCGATCACTTTCATTCGATTCGGGACATGTTTGACCTGACCAAAGCTGTGGTCGAAGGCCGCCGCGAGCGGGAATACGCCCCCACCCTGGACGCGCTGCGTATCGTGGCCCAAGAGGCCCAGATTGACGGCACCTCGCCCAAAGTGCGCCAGCGAATTGATGAGACACTAGAGACCATGCAGATGTTCAACGACTGGTATGTCGATGTGAACCGTCTACCTCGCCGCGTTCAACTGGCAATCGTCAAACTTGGCGGACGCATCGCCCGGCTGCTGCCCAAGGGACAAGGGGACAAGTCGCCCTAAAAATTTTACCCTTAAATTTCTCTCAATACAGAAATCTCAGAATATGATGTAAAAAGGAGCATGACATGATCCAGCCTAAACGCCCGACCGAACGCGCACCGAAAGGCATCCAATGGGCCGACCTAGTTCCCCTGAACCGCTGGGACAAGATCAAGGAACTGATGCTGCCGCTGCCCTGGCTGCTGCTGTCTCTGACGCTCTACAGTACTGCCCTCTGGCCACTTGGTGCTATGGCCAGCTTTCTGTTCTTTCTGTGCGCCCTGCGCCTGAACCACGAAGCGATCCACGGCAATCTGGGGCTGTCGCGGCGGCAGGATTCCTTGGTGATGCATGTGCTCAGCGCGTTTATGTTGGGTTCTAATCACGCTTTCTGCCAATGCCACCTGCTGCATCACAAACACGCCATGGGTCCGGGCGATTGCGAGGGGAATTGCGGGCACATGACCCTGGCGCAGGTCTTGGTACACGGACCCCGGTTTCCCTTCGACATCAACCGTGCGGCCTGGCGGGTCGCCAACGCCAAGGCCCGCCGCCGCATCCTGATCGACTGGGGGCTGGTGCTTGCCGTGATCGCCACTGCTGTGCTGAACGGATCGCAAACCTTGCTGCTGCACGTGGCTGCGATGAGCACAGCCCAATGCCTTGCCGCCCTGTTTGCGGTCTGGATAACCCATCAGGGCACGCATGACAGTGGCGTTGCCGCGCGCAGTCAGCGCGGGGTGCTGGCGCGGCTGGCCTATCTGATGTTCTACCACCGCGAACACCATCTGTTCCCGAAGGTTCCTGTCAGCCGGTTGCCCGTTCTCGCGGATCGGCTGGAACGTTCGGTTGCAGGATATGCCGCAAGTCGCAAGCCGGTCATCGGCTGGCTGGAACCACGCCGGTTCCGGGTTGAACCCTAATCCTTACTGATACGCGCACCCAAGGATCCTGAGCGGAAATGCACAGGATCCGTTTGCCAGCACACAATCACCTTTAGTTGTTTTGAACGTGATCAATACGCTGCCCACTTCGGGGTCGTGGCGGCCAATTACCGACCGCACGGAACAAAACAATCAGGGTTGCCCAGACTCAATTACGGAATCCCCCGGCAGCTCGATTCACGAAAGGTGAAAACAATGAACAAGATCAAATCCCTTATCGGCGGCGTCGCGCTGTCTGTTGCCATCGCAAGCTCAACCCTGGCTGCAGGCGTCGAACTGAACGCAAGTTCGACCGGTCTGGCGCTGCAGGGCTATGACCCGGTCGCTTACTTCACCGCTGGCGAAGCCACCAAGGGCGATTACCGCATCACTGCGCTGCACAACGAAGCCTTGTACCGCTTTGCCTCGGAAGAAAACAAAGTCGCGTTTGAAGAAAACCCCGATGCCTACCTGCCCGCATATGGTGGCTATTGCGCATTCGGCACCGCGATGGGCTTCAAGTTTGACGGCGACCCGAACTACTGGAGAATCGTCGACAACAAGCTGTACCTGAATCTGTCCGCAGATATTCAGGAACGCTGGGAAGGCGACATCCCCGGCTTTAACGAGCGCGCCGACACCAACTGGAAAGATATCGCCGACAAGAGCCCTTCGGAATTGCAGGCGCAATAATCCGCTCAAGAAAAACACCGGATCGGCGGCAGTTCACCCTGCCGCCGATTACCATTTGAAACCGCCATTTTTCACCCTAGTTGTTCAAGCAGGAACGAGCCCAAAAAAACGTGGGCCAGTGCCCCAAAGCGGCGGCACAGAAATCAGGTACGGAAACAGCCAAAAGACAGCGATCCGGTCGTCAGACCGGGCCCTAGCAATACCGCCTACAAATGAGCAGCACAGGTTTGCTGAAGACCAATTCGAAAGAAAGGTTAACAGAATGACAGGTAGATTTTTTATTGCGGCCTTTATCGCCTCTATTGCGGCCGGAGGCGCCTCGGCGCAATCCTCGGGCAACTGGACGGGCTTTTACGGCGGCCTTCAGGTCGGCTATGCCGATATCGACACCAATGTTTCGGGCGTCGACGGTGATGGCGCGATTGGTGGTATCGTGTTGGGATATGATTATGATCTGGGGGATTGGGTTGTCGGTGGCGGCTTTGACTACGACTGGACCAGCATTGAACTGACCCCCGGCGTCGAGATCGAAGACGTTTGGCGCCTGAAAGCACGCGCCGGATACAAAGTGACTCCGGTGGGGCTGCTATATGGTATCGGGGGCTATGCCGAGGCGAGTACGGACAATCTTGGCAGTGACGATGGTTGGTTCATCGGCGCTGGGTATGAACAGATTGTCGCCCCCAATGTCAGCGTTGGAGGCGAAATCCTGTATCACGAATTCAACGATTTCGATTCGACCGGAATTGATGTGGACGCGACCACAATCCAGGCCCGCGCCACCTACCGGTTCTAAGAAAACAGTGACGGAACCCCGGCACAAACGCCGGGTTCCTTTCATTTACAGTTCAAGAACTGTGCTGCCTGTGGTTTGGCGCGCCTCAAGTGCGCGATGGGCCTCGGCCACCTGATCCAGCGGGAACCTCTGATCAATGTGGATTTTGACCTCGCCGCCTTCGACCTTGTTGAACAGGCGCCGCGCCATGGCCTGACAGACCGCGTGGTCCGAAATATGTGTGAAGAGCGTTGGCCGCGTTATCTTGAGCGATCCTTTCTTGGCCAGAATACCGATATCAATCAGAGGCACCGGGCCCGAGGCATTGCCGAACGAGATCATCATGCCAAGCGGTTTCAGGCTGTCGAGCGATCCGTCAAACGTGTCCGACCCGATGGAATCCATCACCGCGTCTACGCCTTTGCCTTTGGTGATCTGCGCGACACGCTCGGCAAAGTTCTCGGTCCGGTAATTGATGCAATGCGAGGCACCGTTGAACTGCGCCAGACTGCATTTTTCATCGGTTCCGGCAGTACCGATCAACGTGATCCCCTCGGATTTGGCCCATTGGCAGGCAATCAAGCCAACACCCCCGGCAGCTGCATGAAACAACACGGTATCCCCGCGTTTTAGCGGTGTGGTGCGATGAAACAGATATTCGACTGTCATCCCCTTGAGCATCATCGCGGCCGCCGCATCAAAAGAAATTCCATCCGGAAGCGGGCACACCTGTGCGGCGGGCATGACCCGTGCCTCGCAATAGGCTCCGGGCGGAGAGGCAGCATAGGCCGCGCGCTGCCCGGATTCCAGATGCGTTACACCTTCCCCGACGGCTTCGATCACGCCAGCGGCCTCCATGCCCAAAGCCTGCGGCAGATCCAGCGGATACAGCCCAGTGCGCTGATATACATCAATGAAATTCAGCCCGCAGGCATGATGACGAATACGAACCTCACCGGGGCCGGGTTCACCAAGTGGGCGATCTTCGATCTTCAGAACCTCGGGGCCGCCGTGTTCATGGATGACGACGGTTCGTGCCGTTTTCTGCATGTTGTCCTCCTCTAGCCTCAGGCCAAGCTAACATGCCTGTGACGCAGGGCAATCGACACGATTACGCGAGGCGCAACCCAAACGCGAAAATTTGTGCTATACTATGCCCAAGGCGTTGCTGGCTGGTCCGGCCAAAAGCAACAAGTCGCCGGATTGACCCCGCTGCGCAACATCGCAATGCAGGAGGGGACGGCAATGGACAAAACGATTGGCAATCCGATCACCTGGGCGGCACGGAACATAGGTGCAACCGGGGATCACCTAGCTGAAAACATCAGCCATATCGGCAGCGCGGATACACGGCACCTGCCAGTGGTTCGTACGCTGACGATGGATGATCTTTGGGCCTGCCTGAGGGCAGGATACAGCGATTTTCTGGATACAAGGGCCGATGCGATATTCGTGGTGCTCATCTATCCGATCGCAGGTTTTCTGATGTTCGGAATTGGGCTGAACACAAACATGGTTCCACTGCTGGCACCGCTGGTTGGTGGTTTTGCGCTTGTGGGTCCGTTAGCCGCCCTTGGCCTGTACGAAATCAGCCGCAAACGAGAACAAGGTGGCGAGGCTGGATGGCTGGATGCGTTTGGCGTGTTCCGGTCCCCTTCCCTGGGTGCAATTCTGGCTTTGGCGTTTTACATGGTCATGCTGTTTCTGGTCTGGCTGATGGTCGCGCAGAGCATCTATGTTCAGACACTCGGCCCTGACCTGCCCGCGTCGCTGGGTGCCTTTCTAACCCAAGTGTTCACCACCGCCGCTGGATGGACCATGATCTTGTTCGGGCATGCTGTTGGGTTTCTGTTTGCCCTCGTCGCCCTGGCAATCAGCGTCGTCAGCTTTCCGCTGCTGCTGGACCGCAAAGTGGGCGTTCCGGTCGCCGTGGTGACATCCGTACGGGTGTTGCGTCGCAATCCGGGCGTCATCCTGAGCTGGGGATTCATCGTTGCCGCGCTGCTGGTCATCGGAGCGATCCCGATGTTGCTGGGCCTGATCGTCGTGATGCCGGTACTGGGCCACGCCACCTGGCATCTCTATCGGTGTGCTGTGGCCTGAAACATAGCTTTATCCCGCAACTTTCAGAACAATCTTGCCAATATGGCCAGAGCTTTCCATCCGGGCATGGGCCGCCGCCGCATCAGCCAGATCAAACTCACTATCCATGACAGGGGCAACTTTTCCCGCCTCGAGCAAAGGCCAGACCGCTTCGTGCAGATCCGAAGCAATTTTTGCCTTGGCCAGATCGCTTTGCGGGCGCAGGGTACTGCCAGTCAAGGTCAGCCGTTTGACCATCATAAGCGCAAAATTCAGCTCGACCACGGGCCCCTGAAGGAAGGCTATCTGCACCAGCCGACCATCCTCGGCCAGCGCCTTGACGTTGCGTGGGATATAGTCGCCGCCCACCATGTCCAGTATCAGGTTCGCCCCGCCCTCGGCCCGCATCGCGGCTACGAAATCCGCGTCACGGTAGTTGATCGCCTGTTCGGCACCCAGCTTTTCACAGGCCTCACATTTTTCAGCCGAGCCTGCAGTAGCAAAAACCCGCGCTCCAAAGGCGTTCGCCAGCTGAATCGCCGTTGTGCCGATACCACTGGAACCACCATGCACCAGAAACCGCTCACCGGCCTTCAGGCTGCCGCGCATAAAGACGTTGGACCAGACGGTAAAGAAGGTCTCGGGCAGGCAGGCGGCTTCTTTTAGGCCCATCCCCGCTGGCACCGGCAAACAATGCGCCGCAGGTGTGGCCACATATTCGGCATAGCCGCCGCCCGGCAGCAAGGCACAGACCTGATCGCCAACGGATAGGTCTTCGACCCCCGCCCCGATGGCCACGACCTCACCCGCGGCCTCAAGACCCGGCAGATCACTGGCACCCGGAGGTGGATTATAGGCACCGGCGCGCTGCAGAGCGTCCGGGCGGTTCACCCCCGCATAGGCGACTTTGAGGATCACTTGACCGGCCAAAGCTTGGGGCATCGGGCGTTCTGTCAGTTGCAGAACATCCGGACCGCCGGGTTCGGCGATTTCAACGGCGCGCATCATCTGAGTCATGGGTAGATCTCCTTTGGCCAATGCCTAGCAGGCTGAAACGCCAAGGCCCAGTAGCAAGAGGACTACTTGCGCGGTGTCAGGAATCCGGGAAGCGTGCCGTGGGTTTTAGCCGGAGCTTTAACCTGCCCGGCCAACCAATTCGGAACAGCAAGAAACGGTCTGAACAGAGGATTGTCCCTCACCTGCCCCTTAAGCTTTTCGAACTGCATGACATTGTCGATACGACGGTCCAGAAACTCCCACGTTTTCTGATTCCCGGGCGAATCATCCCCCAACCAGAACAACAGGGTCGAGGAATAGACCCCCGACAATGTCGCCCGCTTGGTGTACCAGTTCACGTCGTCCGAAGTATCTCCCAACGTGTCCCAGATCAGATCACAGGTTTGCCATACTGCCCTTGCGCCATCAGCCGCGTGGCTTGGCAGCGAAAACATGGTCATACCCCGGCGCACGAGTTCCTTATCCGGCACGGCCTGCAGCCGGAACCGGACGGCAGCAGCGATCCGGTCACGGAATTTGATATCGCCCAAATCCTCAGTTTTAAGGCGATCTGCCATCACCGCGTCCCCGCGCGCATGAAATGCCAACGCCAGGTCAACGGCACCACGCGGACAAATCGCCCGCACCAGAACGTCATCCATTCCACATTCTTCAATCGCCGCGCGAAAGCTGGTTTCCGACCAGCCATCGAAGGGAACATGTGTCAGCATCGCATCCAAAAGCTGCTGCTTGGCGTCTTCATAGGTGGTGGTCATGGCGGTTCTCCGGTTATCAGGACCAGTACTAGACAAGATAGAGGCGCTTTGCTATACGGCCAATTCCTGCAATTTCCTTGCAACTCTATCTAGAAAGGTGGTGACAACCACATGCAGGTTAGTGTTCGCGACAATAACGTCGATCAGGCGCTTCGTGCCCTGAAGAAAAAGCTGCAGCGCGAAGGCGTGTTCCGCGAAATGAAGCTTAAGCAACATTTCGAGAAACCGTCCGAGAAAAAAGCGCGCGAGAAAGCTGAAGCGATCCGCCGTGCCCGTAAACTGGCACGTAAGAAAGCACAGCGCGAAGGTTTGCTCTAAGCACCTTCCTCGTCCAGTTTTGGATGACACTATTTGACGACCCCCGAGGCATCGCCCGGGGGTTTGTCGTTTTCAGGGTGACGTTGCGCGCTTTTTCGCGACTGGCTGACGCAACCCCGCGTCAATGCGCGATAAATCGCGAACTCAGATTCAACTTCCGGTGGCGATCTGCCCACCAACCCCGAGCGGCACGATTGTGTCTTCTCGTCGCCAAGTTCTCGCCACTAATGTCCCGCCAAAATAACGCAATCTATTGGAGGCAGAATCATGTCAACGGCCAGCGATCTAGAGCGGCAGATGCTCGCATTGATCAATGCAGAGCGGGCAAAGGCGGGCTTACAACCGGTCAAGCTTGAGCTTCGGCTGAACGCAGCGGCGGAAGATCACAGCGAGTGGATGCTGAACGTCGATAAGTTCAGCCATACCGGCGCCGGAGGTTCGCGACCATCGGACAGAATGGAAGATGCGGGCTTCGAATTCTCCGGAAGCTGGCGTGCGACTGAAAACATCGCATGGCAGAGTGTCCGCGGTGCGCCGGGGCTGTCGGATGACGTTCAGGATCTGCACAACAGCCTGATGAACAGTTCCGGCCATCGCGCGAATATTCTGGACGCCAACGTGACCGTTATCGGAATTGGGATTGAGGTCGGAAACTATGACGGCTGGAACGCCATCATGGTGACCCAGAACTTTGCACGGACCTCTGCGCCTTTGCAGCTTGATACCAGCAGTTCGGGTGGTTCCGGTGGTTCCACACCTCCACCGCCCTCGGGGCAGTTGGACGTCAGGGCTGGCAAGATCGGCACTGCTGCGGATGACTGGTTCGTTTTGAAATCCGGACAGGCTGGCCTTTTGGATGGGCGCGGCGGTGATGATATCCTGGTTGGCGGCGGCGGCCGAGATAAGCTGCTTGGCCGCTCCGGCGACGACACCCTGAACGGCGAAGGCGGAAATGACACTCTGGTTGGCGGTGCTGATAATGACGACCTGAATGGGGGTGATGGCAAAGACCTTCTGAAAGGCGGCTATGGCATTGACCAGCTGGACGGTGGCGGCGGAAAAGATGTGCTTAAAGGCGGAGGGGGCAACGACATTCTTGTCGGCGGCGCGGGCAACGACAAACTGATTGGCGGCAATGGCGCAGATGTCATGACCGGTGGCACCGGAGTGGATCAATTCTACTTCACCAAGGGCGCGGATACTGTGACGGATTTCACCGACGAGGATATCGTCAACCTCCGGCAGGCCAAGTCTATCGTTGGGTATAACGATCTGATGAAGAACCACATTTCGCAATCCGGAAATGACGTCATCATCGATGCCGGTAACGGCCACACCCTGACACTAGAAGATACCTTGTTATCGGACCTGGCCAGAGACGACTTTGTGTTCTGAAGGCCGGACAAGCGAAAACTAAAGCCACGCCCCCGGAATCCGGGGGCGTTTTTCGTGATCAGTAAATCTTGGGCACGTACAGCTCGTCCGGCAAAACACGCCGTTCGTATTCCGGATTATATTTGCGATCCGGGAGATCAACTTTTTCCTGCGGTACATCCGTATAGGGGATCTTGGTCAGAAGATGCTCAATACAGTTCAGGCGCTCACGCTTTTTGTCGTTGCCTTCGACGATGTACCAGGGCGCCTCTCGGATGTTGGTACGGAACAGCATGTCCTCTTTGGCTTTGGTATAGGCCTCCCAGCGGATACGGGATTCCAGATCCATTGGGGACAGTTTCCACTGTTTCATAGGATCGTGAATCCGCATAAGGAATCGCAGCTGCTGTTCCTCATCCGTGATCGAGAACCAGTATTTCAGCAAGATGATCCCGGATCGAACCAACATCCGTTCGAATTCGGGAACGTCCTGAAAGAACTGATCAACCTGATCTTTGCTGGCAAACCCCATCACCCTTTCGACCCCGGCACGGTTATACCAGGACCGATCGAATAGAACGATCTCACCGGCGGCGGGCAGATGCGGGACGTAACGCTGGAAATACCACTGGCTCTGCTCACGACGACTGGGCGCCGGCAGAGCAACCACCCGGGCAACACGCGGATTCAGGCGCTGCGTAATCCGCTTAATCACCCCACCCTTGCCAGCACTGTCCCGGCCTTCAAACAGGATACAGACCTTGGCACCGGTATGTTGCACCCAGTCCTGCACCTTGATCAGTTCAGCCTGAAGTCGCAGCAAGTTACGGAAATAGACCTTGCGATCCAGCATGTCGGGATGCTGATCCTTGTAGATCTTCCGCACTTCCACCGACAGCATGGGCTCGCTGAATTCGATCTCAAAATCTTCGTCCAGCGCGTCTTCCAACTCGGCTTCGAGCCAGTCTTTTGGTGCATGGTTAAATTCGTCGGTCAAGGTCTGCTCCTTATCAATTAACGGGTCAGGACCCTATCAGGCGCGTGTAACCGCCTGATGTCATCACAGAGGTAGATGAAAGCCCTTTTCTAAGCTTATCTGCCGGGGTCAGCAAGATCACTGCCCCAGGAATTCGGAAACTTGGCATTTCCGCTCGGCTGGATCATTCAATCGCCAGAGCCACCCCTACTTCAGCTTGTATGAAGCCTGTTAACATGACTTGCCAGCCCGAGTGTTCTGAGGGCATCAAAGCACAGGTCATTTCAGAGAGGGGCCGTGGCGCATTTCATATCTGTTCTGCCGGTTGTTTGGCCCTGGTTTATCCTGATCGCCGCGCAGATATGCGCTGTTTCAGGGAAATGGTCTTTGGGGTTCGTTCTGCTGACCTGTTTTGGCCTGATTGCTCTGACCTTGGGTCTGGTCACGCCCTTTGCCGCAGCTATTGCGTCAGCAGGTCTTACCGGAGCGTTGATGCTACGCGGTTTGAACGGTGCGTTTTCCTTTGTTGGACATATCGCCTTGATCCTGTGGTGCCTGGCCATGGGCGCACATCTGGTTCCGGGCTTTCATAACCTACTGGTACTGGACCGGGTTCATGCCGGTCCGGGCAGCACCGATTTCACGATGTACCTGAACCTGGACAAGCCTCTGATCCTGTTCGCCGTCCTTCTGGCCTGGCCACGCATGAATGATGGAGTAGCGTATATACGCAAATCGCCGCTGGCGGTCGGGCTGGTCGCATTGCCGGCCCTGTTTCTACTGGGCCTCTCAGTCGGTGCCATCCGGCCAGAGTTCACCCTTCCCCATTGGTGGATGATCTTTGCACTTTCCAACCTGTTTCTGACCTGCCTCACGGAAGAGGCCTTTTTCCGTGGCTATCTGCAATCAGCACTTTCCGAACGCCTGGGGGCTGCTGCGGGGATTGCTGCGACCAGCCTGCTTTTCGGGCTTGCACATTTTGCAGGTGGACCTGCATTGGTTGTCTTTGCAGCCCTTCTTGGCGCGGCATGTGGCCTGGGATATTACGCGACAGGACGGCTTTGGGTTCCGGTTCTGATGCATTTCGCCTTTAACGCGGCGCATCTGGTGATTTTCACCTATCCCGGCCCAGCCTAGGTTAAACCGGCAACGCCGTCGTCTTGAACACAGTCCGAAGCGCGAATGAACTTTGCATCTGCGCCACGCCTGGAAGTCGAGACAGATATTGGCGATGGATGCGGGCGAAATCCTCGGTGTTTTCGGCAACGACCTTCAGGATGTAATCCGCAGTTCCTGCCATCAGGTGGCATTCCAAAACATCCGGGATCCGCGCAACAGCTTTTTCGAAGGCCTCCAGTACTTCCTCGGCCTGGCCCTGCAAGGTGATCTCGACAAACACCGTTGTTGGCACATTCATCTTGCGCGCGTCCAACAAGGCAACGTAGTTGCGGATATAGCCATCGGCCTCAAGCCTCTGTACCCGCCTATGGCAGGCCGAAGGCGACAAATTCACCTGCTCGGACAATTCAGCATTCGACATACGACCATTCCGCTGCAAGGCAGCCAAAATCTTTCTATCTGTCGTATCAAGGCTCATCCACGCAATTCCTTTGCGGGTTTTACCCATTGTAGCGAAGATTTTCCCGAAGAAAAGCCGGAATGCGGGCAGAGTTTCACAGAAATTGCACCCGAAACCGCCCATTATTTAGGCAGTTTAGGAACGGAGAGACCTAATGAAAATCGGTTGCCCCAAAGAAATCAAGCCGCAGGAATTCCGTGTCGGCATGACGCCCAACGCCGCACAAGAGGCGGTGTCTCGTGGCCATGACGTGATAATCGAAAACGGAGCTGGCATTGGCGCCGGGTTTGACAACGATGATTACGTCGCCGCAGGTGCCCGCATCGTGGACAGTGCAGAAGAAGTTTTTGCCACCGCAGAGATGATTGTCAAAGTCAAAGAACCCCAGGCGGGCGAACGCAAGATGCTGCGTGAAGGGCAGCTTTTGTTCACCTACCTGCATCTGGCCCCGGATCCGGATCAGACCCATGACCTGCTGGAATCGGGCTGTACGGCTATCGCCTATGAGACAGTGACCGATGCAAATGGAGGTCTGCCCCTGCTTGCACCCATGTCCGAGGTTGCGGGCCGTCTGGCACCACAGGTCGGATCCTGGACGCTGCAAAAGGCGAATGGCGGCCGCGGAGTGCTGATGGGTGGCGTCCCCGGCGTTGGTCCAGCAAAAGTTGTGGTTATCGGTGGGGGCGTCGTCGGTACCCATGCCGCCAAGATCGCTGCAGGTATGGGCGCGGATGTGACGGTACTGGACCGGTCTCTGCCCCGGCTGCGTTATCTGGACGACGTGTTCGGCGGTCAGTTCAAGAACCAGTATTCAACTGCAGGTGCGACCGCGGAGTTGATCCAGACAGCCGACATGGTGATTGGCGCTGTGCTGATTCCGGGTGCTGCAGCGCCGAAACTGGTGACGCGCGCGCAGCTGTCCACCATGAAACCCGGCGCGGTTCTTGTGGATGTTGCCATCGACCAGGGCGGCTGTTTTGAAACCTCAAAGGCCACAACCCATGCGGACCCGATCTATGAAGTTGACGGCGTCATGCATTACTGCGTGGCCAACATGCCCGGCGCGGTTGCAAGAACATCAACAATAGCACTGGGCAACGCCACAATGCCGTTCATGCTAGCACTGGCGGATAAAGGATGGAAACAGGCCTGTCAGGATGATCCGCACCTGCTGGCTGGCTTGAACGTTCACGCCGGCCAACTCACCTATTATGCGGTTGGCAAAGCGCTTGGGATTGACGTGGTATCCCCCAACGTCGTCATCAAATCCTGACGGAAGCCTCCAACCCCTGAAGCGTTGGGCATAGCGCCGCCTCTTCGAAGCGGCGTGACCTGTTCACAGCGTTGAACGGGGCACCAAAAACAACGACGCCGCGCGATTAGCGCGGCGCCGGGCCCAACCGGAGGAGGGTATTTCAATGCCCGAGCGACGGGCGGGAGCATCATCCCTGTTTCTGGATCTCGACCGAATGCGGGTATGGTATCGAAACGCCTTTTGCATCAAACGCTTCTTTGACTGCTTTGGTCATTTCAAATTTGACATCCCAATAATCGACAGCGGCACACCACAAGCGCACCGTCAGATCGACCGAGCTGTCCCCCAGATTTGTGACCCGCACCCAGGGCTCGGGATCGCCGTGGATGCGCCCGTCAGCCATTGCGAGGTCCAGAATGATTTTCATCGCCTCATCCGCGCTATCGCCATAGTCGATACCAAACACCAAATCTACACGACGCGTCTCGTGTGCCGAGTAGTTGGTGATAACTGACCCCCAAGCCTGGCCATTGGGTACAATGATCTGCACATTGTCGGGGGTCACGAGTTCGGTCGTGAACAGATTCAGATCTTTGACAGTTCCGGCTGTTCCGCCGATGTCGACATATTGGCCAAGCTTATACGGCCGGAAGACAACCAACATCACGCCTGCTGCCAGATCACTAAGTGTACCCTGCAGCGCCAGGCCAATGGCCAGCGAAGCAGCGCCCAAAATGGCAACGATACTGGTTGCTTCGATCCCGAAGATGCCCAGAACAGCCACAATTACCATGGCCAGAATGGCCCATTTGATCATGCTGGCGGCAAAATTGCCCAGCGTCGGATCAATATGGGGCGTTTTGTTGATACGGCGGCGAACAACCCCAGCGATCATTCCTGCCGCAATCCAGCCCAATATCAGAACAATCAGAGCCTTGCCCGCACTCATCAAGATTGGCACATAGCCGTTTGCCATATCCATGGCTTGATTTGCCATTTCCATCGTCTGCTCCAATTCGGGTTTCCTTCTGCTTTCAGATCGTTAATTGAATCCCACCTATCTGGTGGGCTCCTCTTCTGCCGTAACTGCAGGAGTCACTTTTTCAGTGCGTCGCGGATTTCCATCAGGATGTCCAGCTCGCTTGGCCCGGCTGGCGCTTCTTCTTCCGCCGGTGCTTCCTCTTCTGCCGCCTCTTTGACCCGGTTCACCATTTTGACCAGCATGAAAACCACCCAGGCGATGATCAGAAAGTTGATGATCGCCATTATGAACGCACCATATGCAAAAACAGAAGCACCGGTTTCCCGCGCCGCTTCCAGGCTCGCCCCTTCGGCGACATCACCGGCCAGAACGGAGTAGTTGTTGGTGAAATCAACCCCACCCGTAAACAGGCCAATCAATGGATTGATCAGATCACCAACAAGCGACGTAACAATTGCGGTAAATGCGGCTCCAATGATGATACCCACCGCCATATCCATGACATTGCCTTTGGCAATGAATGTCTTGAACTCCTGGAACATAACTTCCCTCTTTCCCTGTTGTCATTTTTATGCGCCTAAACGCACGGCAACTGTGCGCTAATTGCACTATAAAATGTATGTTTTTATGGGAAATCGTAACTATTTTTCCCCAATCGGCTTATTCAGGAGACCCCATGACACATTTTGCGTCTTATTCCATTACAGACAAATGGCCCGCCAAAGACCCTTCGGTCATTCAGCTCTATTCTTATCCGACGCCTAATGGCGTCAAAGCCTCGATCATGCTTGAGGAAACCGGCCTGCCCTACGAGGCACATCTGGTCACGCTTGCGGATGCGGATGTCAAAAGCTCCGAGTTCCTGTCGCTGAACCCAAACAACAAAATCCCTGCAATCATTGACCCGAACGGTCCTGATGGACATCCCCTGGGCCTGTTTGAAAGCGGTGCGATCCTGTTGTATCTGGCCGAGAAGTCAGGGAAATTCATGGGCCAGACACAAAGCGACGGACATCGCATTACCCAATGGCTCATGTTCCAGATGGGTGGAATTGGTCCCATGCTTGGGCAACTTGGCTTTTTCCACAAATTCGCCGGGAAAGAGATCGAAGATCCGCGCCCCCGTGAGCGCTATCTCAACGAGGCAAAGCGGCTGTTGAATGTCGTGAACAATCAACTTGATGGCCAGGAATGGATCGCCGGGGATTACTCGATCGCCGACATTGCAATCGTCCCCTGGCTGCGCGGGTTGGATTTTTATGGTGCCCGAGACATTGTTGGCTGGGATGAGTACTCAAATCTCCAATCTTATCTTGATCGGTTTCTTGCGCGTCCCGCCGTTCAGCGCGGGCTGCAGATTCCTTCCCCAGGTTAACACGTGTGGGGTGAGGCAATACCTCACCCCATCCATTTAGCTTGGAAGCTTACCCGTCAAAACATACCGCAGCACATCCACCACCTGCGAGGGATGTTCAGCAACAGCCAGGGCAGCTGCATCAACCTCTTTCAACGCGTGCTGATGATCTGGCCCGTGCACTACGATGATCGACTTGCCCAAAGCCGCCGCATATCCCGCGTCAAAGGCTGCGTTCCATTGCTTGTATTGATCGCCAAAGCGGACGACCACGACATCCGCGTCTGAAATGCCCTTGCGGGTTCGGATCGCATTGACCATCGCACCCTTGTGGTCATGCCAATACTTGTTTGGCTCGGACCCCAAAATTGCAACGCCGCAATCGTCGCTGGCTTCGTGAACCGTGACAGGGCTGTTGAACGAAATGTCCAACCCTTTCGCCCCGTCAATGATCTGCTCGCGCCAGTCGGTGTGTATCTCTCCGGACAGGTAGACGTTCAGGCCCATTGATTTCTCCTTTGATTTTATTGGCGACCCTAAAGACAAAATGGACCTGACCCAAGGGGGGGCTCAGAAAGCCAGCCGCCAAAACACCGGCTGCCCGTTGGGAACTGCCTTACGGGCCGCGCTGCGCTGCTTGCTTCCCAGAAACCCCGGCATCTCGGATGTTGGCTCGAACCCGAAACTGCGGGGCAAACGGGTATAGATCGACCGAGGCGGCAACCGTCCCCAGGTGATCCCTTTCAGCTGCGCGCCCGGTTCTGGCTGGTGCATCCAGACTTCGCGAATGGCGAATTCGTCGCGCAGCAGCACCAACACTGCCAACATCATGACCTCGGCCCATATTTTCGCGCATTTCTGCTGCAGCGCCTGCTCGTATTCACGCGTCAAACGCAACTCACGCGACCGGGGCGCCCGGCATTGCAGTCGACGCCGGGCATGGCCGACAAAGCGCAACCAGTCGGACTGAATTTCTTCAATCAGACAATAGCCACTTGTTAAATCTATATCCAAGCGGCACCAGGCCAGAGTCGGACGGCCATGCGTGCGTACCGGGTGCCAACAGCTTTGGAACGCACCCGCCGCCGCGCGCTGTTCGAATTTCCACAACAGCTCGGCATGCTCGGTCGGGAAGCCCAACTGCACCACAAGGTTATGCGCCTTGCGCGTGGTTTGTTCATCAGACCAGCGCTCAAAGCTCAGGCAGAAATCCAGCCATTCGGACTGATAGACCGCTTCTAAACCATGGAACGCCGCAGGGCTTAGCCCCTTCAGACGCACGGCGCGATCCGCATGGGCCACGGCCAGCACATCGTGCCGCCGCAAAACCCCGCCGCACCGCGCGATCATGGGTTTCAGCAAAGGACGCGCCAGCAAACGGGACAGCCCCGATTGCTTTAGATCCGAAACCGACATTTCGGCCTCCATCGACTGGCACAGCAACCAGGGGCTTTGCCGATCGGTATAATAGTAGAATGGCATCTCTTCCGGCAGAATCTGCCGGATCATCGAGATGTCTTGGCGTTTCATGACAACTCTCCAACGGGAAACAGGCCCGCCGGTCAGTTGGCGGGCAATCAGGGTTTGGGCATTGCTTTTGCGAGGCTGGGATCTGGCATCTGGCAGACTCCGGATTGTGATTGCATCAGGGGGCTGGACTTACGGCCAGGGGGTGATTCCACTCAACCCCTGGATTTTCAGGACGCAGGGACGTTGCAGCACGGCAACACTGGCGTCTGAGAAACGAGAAAAGCGCGCCGAAGGGCGCGCTTTGCATTTGGATTACGGTCGCGTTAGCCGCGCAGAACGCCGCCCGTTGCCTTGGAAACCTTGGCGATGATCTTCTCGGCCACCGCTTCGATGTCTTTTTCTTTCAGGGTCACATCTGTTGGCTGCAGCCGAACGGTGATGGCCAGAGATTTCTTGCCCTCACCCAGGCTGCCGCCAATGAATTCATCAAAGACGCGCACATCCTCGATCAGCGCCTTGTCGGCCCCGGCAGCGGCATTCACCAGCGTCAGTGCCTCGACGCCTTCATCGACGACAAAGGCAAAGTCACGCTCGACCGCCTGCAGATCGCGCAGCTCCAGCGCCGCGCGGGTCGCCCCGGATTTACGCGGAAGAGGCACCTCATCCGGCCAGATAGTGAAAGCCACCGCCGGGCCCTTGATGTCCATCGCCTGCAACACACGCGGATGCAACTCGCCGAAAACGCCCAGTACCTTTTTCGGACCCAGACAAATTTTGCCGTGCCGGCCCGGATGCCACCAGGCGTCGCCCTCGCGTAGGATCTGAACCTTGGCGGGTGCGCCGATGGCGGCCAAAACGGCCTCGGCATCTGCCTTGGCGTCGAACACATCCGCCGGGCGTGTGGCGCTATGCACATCCTTGGGGCCGTCGCGACCGACCAGCAGGCCGGTAATCTGGATTTTCTGATCGCCTGGCTCGCCGTCGTGAAAAACTGGGCCAACTTCAAACAGCGCCACATCTGCATAGCCGCGCGCCTGATTGCGGGCCGCCGCTTGCAACAGCCCCGGCAGCAGATCGGGGCGCATATGGCTCATCTCGGACGAAATCGGGTTTTCCAACTGCGTCGCTTCATCGCCACCGCCAAACAGCGCTGCGGATGTCTGATCAATGAATGTATAGCTGACGCATTCGTTATAACCCAATGCGGCACAGGTGCGGCGCGCCATCGACTGGCGGCGCTGAGTGGGAGTCATAACCGGTTTCGGAATGCCATCAGTGACCCTCGGCAGCGGCTTGCCCTGAAGCTTGGTCAGGGAGGCAATTCGTGCGACCTCTTCCACCAGATCAGCCTCGCCCATGACATCGGGGCGCCAGCTGGGGACATGGGCCATCTCGCCTTCAAGGCGGAAACCCAGACGGGTCAGGGTCTGGCGCTGCTCGCTTTCGGGAATGACCATCCCGACCAGCGATTGCACCCGGGCCGAGTCCAACTTGTAGGATCGCGCATGGTTTGGTGCTTTGCCTGCCTCAACTACTTTAGAGACCTCGCCACCGCAGATATCCAGGATCATCTGCGTTGCATGTTCCAATCCTTCCAGCGTGTATTCCGGGTCGACGCCGCGCTCGAATCGGTACCGCGCATCCGAGTTGATTTTCAACGCCCGGCCTGTCAGTGCAATTTGCACATGATCCCAGAACGCGCTTTCGAGGAAGACGTTCACGGTATCCTCGGTACAGCCGGTTTCTTCGCCGCCCATGATCCCTGCAATGGATTCCGGGCCGTTGTCGTCCGAAATCACCATCATGCCCGGTTGCAGCGTGTATTCCTTTTCGTCCAGCGCCACCAGCTTTTCGCCGCCCTTGGCCCTATGTACGCGCAGGTTGCCCTGAACCTTGTCCGCATCAAAGACATGCAGCGGACGGTTTTGGTCGAAGGTCATATAGTTGGTGATATCCACCAAGGCCGAGATCGGACGCAGGCCGATCGCCTTCAACTGATCCTGCAGCCACTGCGGGCTGGGGCCGTTCTTGACATCTTTGATCAGACGTCCGGTGAAATGCGGTGCTCCGTCCAGCGTGTCATCATCAATCGTCACCTTGATCGGGCTGACGAAATCGCCCGGCACCGGCACATAGTCGCGCTCTTTCAGCGTGCCGACCCCGCGTGCCGCCAGATCGCGCGCGATCCCGGCGACGCCCAACGCATCGGGGCGGTTCGGGGTGATTGCAATCTCGATCATCGGATCGACCTTTGCGGGATCATTCTCGGCCAGCCAGTCAACGAACTGATCGCCGACCTCACCCGAGGGCAGCTCGATGATGCCGTCATGCTCTTCCGACAGCTCCAGCTCGCGCTCCGAGGCCATCATGCCAAAGCTCTCGACACCGCGGATCTTGCCGACGCTGATGGTGATGTCCAGGCCCGGAATATACATGCCCGGTTTGCAGACCACGACGGTGATGCCTTCGCGCGCATTGGGCGCGCCGCAGATGATCTGCAGATCACCCTCATCCGTCGCAACCGTACAGACCCGCAGCTTGTCGGCATCAGGGTGCTGTTCGGCATAGGTCACTTTTCCCAGCGTAAAACCCGCCAGTCGGTCCGCCGGATTGACGATCTCTTCGACTTCGAGCCCCAGATCGGTCAGCGTTTCGGCGATCTCATCGACCGACGCGTCAGTGTCCAGGTGATCCTTGAGCCAGGAAAGGGTGAATTTCATCGGTCGTATTCCGCATAATCTTGGGTCAGCCCGCGTGTAACGGATATTCAGACAAGGGGAAAGAGGCCGTGTGCCACATGATCGCCTACTGTGCGGCAACTGTGTTGGCGACGCTGTCCGATCCGGCAAACACCGCCAAAATCCGCGCGATGTTTTCGCTCGTATTCTCCCCCACATGCGGGGATCGGAACGCTTCGACAAAGGCATCACCGGTTTTGTAGGTCTTTGTCCCCGCCGCGCCGTAATCGACAGTGATTTCCCCTTCCAGCACATAGGCCATCAGCGGAGCATTATGCCGGTGACTACCGGTCACCTGACCCGGCTGCATGGTGATGATGGCCATGGTGATCTGCGGCATGCCGTCCGGGTATTCCAGTGGCTCTCCGATCACGGACTTGTCCGTTTGCACCAACACATCAACAGGCGGATAGGCGTCGCGCGCCAGGGCAGAGGTTGCGGTCAGGATCGCGGCGGTCACCAGCAGGGGTTTCATCGGGCAAGGCTCCTTGGTCAGATGGCCTGCGCAGATGACCCCGGATGTAGGGGGCTGTCAAACGGGTCAGGGATAGGCTGGTGTGCGCCCGGCCAGCTCATCCAACTGCCAGCCGATCCAGCCATGCGGGATGAAATGCCCGCCCGGATGCGTGTCCAACGTGACCTGCCCCTCCGCGCAATCAGTCCACTCCACGCGGCTGAGGGTCAGGAAAGGCTTCACGCTCCAATCGCCACGCGGGGTTGCACCGTTGCAATCGAACTTCGCCTTCCACAACGCCACCGGATAGGTCGTGTCCCCGCCCGGCCCCAAGGGAAAATCCATCACCGTGTCATCCAACCCATGCACATGTCGCACCTGACGCGGGGCCTGCGGGCAGTCCTCGGTCTGGCGAATGCTGCCAGCCACAGCCAGCAGGGCCGCAATATCATTGCCGGATTGACAGACATAGCGCCACGCCATCGCGCCGCCATAGGAATAGCCCGAGACATAGATGCGATCCGGGGCGATGGGATAGCGCGCCGCCACATCCTCTAGCACCCGATCCGCAAAGGGGACGTCATCAGTGTCGGACGTCCAGAAATCCCAGCTTTTGCCGCGCCCGTTCGGGGCCACCAGCAGCACGCCGCGCAGTTTGGTGGCCCCTGCGATCCTTTCGTGGTTGACCACCACATCCCCCTGCCGCGCCCAACCATGGAAGTGCAGCAATACCGGCAGAAGGGTTTCGCCGTCCCAGCCATCGGGTTCAAGCACATGATAGGAACGGTCGCCCAGCGGGCAGGCTGTGTCGCCATGGCAACCATTTGCTGCAGCTTGGAGCGGGAGAAGAAGAAACAGGCAGGTCAGAATCCGAAACATAACTCGGAGCCTACCCGCCCCGTGCACGAAGTCACGTCACAACGCCGTGGGAATTCAGCGAAAGCAGCGCTATCGCCAGACCGAAGGATGGCGATCCCAAGACTGTGTAAGGCACTTTATCTCTGCCAAATCCGCGCACAGTTCGAGCGTTGCGCTAACGAAGACAAATCGCCAGCCCGTGCGGGCGGTGTCGTCCATTAGGCTTGAACCAATGGCGCCTTAATGAACGACCTATAGCGCGGCGGCCTGTCGGCCTTTGCTCCGCGCCCCTAGACTAGCTCAGAACCGCCTTTGCAAAAAACCTGATCAGCTGAAAGATCGTCTACAGCGGTACCAGCAACCAAATCACATCGCATTGCCATAACCAATTTCTGATAGGCAGTTGCGTATTCCCGATTTTTTTCATTGAACTCGTCTACAGTACTTTTGTTTGCAGCAAAGACTTCCATAACACTCTTGTCAGCCTCAATAGGCTGACCTGACCTTTTCGCATTTGCCTTTTCCATGCCTCTTACCAGCGCTTCGCCAAACATGGTCTTGGATGCATGAACGACGTCTTTCGGGGCCGTTAAGACTATCAAACTATGTAGGTTGGTTAGTTTTTCGACGTACTCAACAAAACTCTCAACAGGAATTGAAGCCATCCCGACATTGCGATCCATCAATACTGAAAGGTATTCGGCGTAGATAAGAGACCTTTTTTCCCTCAGATGCTGTTCTCGGTCCGATTTCCTCTGAACAAAAAACACCCAAATAGCACCTAAAAGCGCTGTAAACGGTGGCAGAGTCGTTTGCACTATGTCCAGCCATGACCAACCTTCAAAGGCCGTGCTGATGGCATCTGTCACCGAGACAAACCACCATGCAGGTTCGGCATATCCAACGCCGCGAAGCCGTAGTGCCTCAGCCACCGCAGGTCGCTATCAAAGAACGCCCGCAAATCAGGAATGCCGTATTTCAGCATCGCCAGACGGTCGATACCGATGCCAAAGGCAAAGCCCTGATAGACGTCCGGATCAATCCCACCGGCGGCGATCACCTTGGGGTGGACCATGCCCGAGCCCAGAATCTCCATCCAGTCGTCGCCCTCGCCGATCTTCAGCTGGCCGTTATCCCAAGAACAGCGGATATCGACCTCGGCCGATGGCTCGGTGAAGGGGAAATGCGAGGCGCGGAAGCGCAGCTCAACATCGTCGACCTCGAAGAACGCTTTCACGAACTCTTCCAGAACCCATTTCAGGTTCGCCATCGAGATGTCTTTGTCGATGGCCAGCCCTTCGACCTGATGGAACATCGGCGTGTGGGTCTGATCATAATCGGCGCGGTAAACGCCGCCCGGACAAATGATGCGGATCGGCGCGCCCTGCAGCTCCATCGAGCGGATCTGGACGGGCGATGTATGCGTGCGCAGCACGTGCGGCGGGCGCTCGTCGCCCCCGGCACGGTGCATATAGAACGTGTCCATCTCGGCCCGCGCGGGGTGGTGGCCGGGGATGTTTAGCGCGTCGAAATTGTGCCAATCGGTCTCAATCCGCGGCCCTTCGGCCACCGAGAAACCCAGTTCGGCAAAGATCGCGGTCAGCTCCTCGGTCGCCTGGCTGACCGGGTGGATCGAGCCTTGGCGGCGCGCGCGGGTCGGCAGGGTAACGTCCAGCCATTCGGTCCGTAGACGTTCGTCCAGCGCGGCATCGGCAAGACCGGCTTTCTTGGCGGCTAGGGCCGAGTTGATCTCATCCTTCAGGGCGTTCAGCGCGGGGCCTGCGACCTGACGTTCCTCGGGGGTCATCTTGCCCAGCTCGCGCATCTTCAGCGCAACTTCACCTTTTTTGCCCACGGCGGCGACGCGGATCGCCTCAAGCGCGTTCTCATCGCCCGCCTCGGCGATCTGCCCCAGATATTTTGCCTTAAGATCGTCCATGACGCCCTCTGAATTTGGTCGCCAACCTGCTATCGGCCCCGCCCCGCGAATGCAAGCGGGACCCGGTGGGTCAATAGCTGTATTCGGGATAAATTCGGGTCAGATCGCCGTTCCAGTCACCATTGTAGTGTTCCAGCAACTCATCCGCCGGAACCTTGCCGGTATCGAGGCTTTCCTTCAGCGCGTTCAGGAAATGCGTCTCATCGGGAACCAGACCACCTGCGCCGGGATAGGCCCGGGCCTTGAGACCACTTTCCGAGATCGCAACCACTTCGCGGGCAAGATCATGCATGTTGATGTCGCCAACCCGCGCCTGCAGGCCATTGACGGCTGCCTGAACGCGCAGTTCCTCGCGCGTTTCAGCATCCCAGCCCTTGACCAGATCCCAGGCCGCATCCAGCGCGCCCTGATCATAGGTCAGGCCAACCCAGAAGGCAGGCAGCGCACACAGACGCCGCCACGGGCCACCATCTGCGCCGCGCATCTCCATGAATTTCTTGATCCGCGCCTCGGGGAAGGCGGTGGTCAGGTGATCGGCCCAATCGGACAGGGTAGGTGTTTCACCCGGCAGCGCGGGCAGTTTGCCCTGCAGGAAATCGCGGAAGGACATGCCCAGCGCGTTGATATACTGGCCATCGCGATAGACAAAGTACATCGGCACATCCAACGCGTATTGCACGTAGCGCTCGAACCCAAAGCCCTCTTCGAACACGAAGGGCAGCATGCCGGTGCGCGCATCGTCCAGGTGCCGCCAGATATGGCTGCGCCAGCTTTTCTGGCCGTTGGGCTTGCCCTCAAAGAAGGGCGAATTGGCGAACAGCGCAGTCGCCACAGGCTGCAAAGCCAGCGCCACGCGCAGTTTCTGCACCATGTCTGCCTCGGACCCAAAGTCGATATTGACCTGAACCGTGCAAGTGCGCCGCATCATGGCGCGGCCCATGGAGCCTACTTTTTCCATGTAATCGTTCATCAGCCGATAACGGCCTTTGGGCATCAGAGGCATCTGCTCATGGGTCCAGATCGGGGCCGCGCCCAGACCTATAAAGCCCACGCCGATTTCATCAGCGATATCCTTAACCTCGCGCAGGTGGGTGTTCACCTCGTCGCAGGTCTCGTGGATCGTCTCCAACGGCGCGCCCGACAGCTCTAGTGCACCGCCCGGTTCAAGGCTGACATTGGCGCCGTCTTTTTCCAGGCCGATCAGGTGGCCCGCTTCGCGCACCTCGGCCCAGCCGTGCCGGTCGCGCAGCCCTTCAAGCACAGCCACAATCGACCGCGTGCCTTCGAATGGCAGCGGTTTCAGTGAGTCTTTACAATAGCCGAACTTTTCATGTTCGGTTCCGATACGCCAATCGGCTTTGGGCTTGCAGCCCGCTTCCAGATATTCGGCAAGTTGCTCGTGGCGTTCGATCGGTCCGCCGCCGGACTGGGGGATGGACATGAACCGTGCTCCGATCCTGATGTGTCTGTCTTGTTGGTCAGTCGTGGTCGCAAACGACGGCGGTGTCAATGCAACCGCATATGCGCAGGGCGCATCGGCTGACGCTCCCAAATTACTACGGGATGGACGGCCCCACCGTTCAATTCCGACAACATATGTTCTGTTTTCAACCCCGGCAGCGCCGAGAACACGTCAAACAGCGCTTCGGCCCCTTCGGCATTCACAGGAATGTGAAGTGTCGGCTGGCCAGGCTGTTCCAACACCCAATGCGCCGGATTCGAGGATGGGTCCAACGCCAACCGTTCGATTTCCCGCGTCGCGACCATGCCACCGTCCAGCGGGCCAAAATAGGATATCTGGCCTTCGTCGATGGTCACAACTCCGGGGCCACCGACGCCGGTGCGAAACCTGGAGCGCTGAACCCCGATCACGGCCAGTGCAAGCGACACCGCCACCAAAACCCAGCCCAACCAGCCCAGCAACCCACCCGGGCCGCTGATCCAGCTGAGGCCAACCAACAGAATGACACCGGCAACCAGCACTTCGCGCCAGCGCCACAGGGCCAGTTTCGCTTCGGGTCGGATGAAACTCATGCGGTATCCTCTGGGTTTATGAACAGGATGAGCGAGTACTGCCCCGCGGATTGAAAACCGATACCGATATAAGCACGCGCAGCGGAATCGGAAGCCGCAAACAAAACCGCGCGTTTCGCACCCGTACGGCGCGCCTCCTCCAGATGCAGCGCGACGGCCAGACGCGCATATCCACGGCCGCGCATTTCACGAGGTGTAAAGACCCCACCAATCTGCACGACTTCTTGCAAGCACGCGTTAAAACCAGTCATGGCGACAGGCCGATCGTCGACCAGCAACACACGATGAGAATCACGTGCGGTATAGGCGTCGCAATCCAAGCCAGACTGTTTTTGCGCTCGTGACGAATTGAATTCCATTGCTTCGATCAGGTAGTCAGACCGCCACCTTTCGACGATTTCACGATCAAACGCACCTAAAGGCACCAATTCTGCGCTTGTGGCATCCGGAATAGCAAGCTGTTCCAAATCCAGCGTGAAACCCGGTTCATCGCTGTTCAGCGTTGCCGGCCGATCCTCCCACCCCGCAAGACGCATGATCCGGCGGGCCTGTGTTGCCTCAGCCGCCATTCCGAACAAGGCACGCCCCCGGATCAGATCAATCGCAGCGGCCAGTTCTTCATCTGTGCAATCGGGACATTGCGGTAAAACCATGCCCTCATTCGTGATGGAGAACGCCGCACGGGGATCGTCGCCCAACACCCAGATATTAACGGCACGTCGGTCCGTGCCCCGCAATCCAAAATCACGCAGATTGGCCAAGGGGAACATCGACGTCTGAATGTGGCGCATTAGAAACTGGTCGATCTTCGGTACATCCGCCTCCTGCGCGAGACGCCAAATCATGACCAGTCCCCCAGCGCCTGCTGCCACATGGTCAGAGCCGCAACGGCTGCAGTATCCGCGCGCAGGATACGCGGGCCAAGACTGACGACATGGGCATAGGGTAAGGCGGTCAGGCGGGCACGTTCACGTTGGGAAAAGCCGCCCTCGGGTCCGATAAGGATCGCCCATGGCAACCCCTTTTCATGCGCCGCCAGGCGCAGGGCCGAGCCGACCTCGGCCTCGTTACAAAACATCAGTTGACGCCCCTCGGGCCAGCCATCCAGAACTCGGTCCAGCCGCTGCAGATCGGCGACCTCGGGCACGAAGGTACCGCCGCATTGCTCGGCGGCCTCGACCGCGTGGGCTTGCAAGCGGTCCTGACGGATACGTTCGGAATTGGTGAATTCTGTCTGCACCGGCATGATCCGCGCCGCACCCATTTCCGCCGCCTTTTCAACGATGAAATCGGTGCGTGCCTTTTTGATCGGGGCGAACAGGAACCACAGGTCAGGTGGCCGTTGCAGCGGTTTGGTCTGTTCGACACAGGTCAGTACACCGCCACGCTTTCCCGCTTCGGCCACTTCGGCCTGCCATTCTCCGTCCTGTCCGTTAAACAAGGCAACCTGCCCCCCCACAGCCAGGCGCATGACACCGAACAGGTAATGTGCCTGCTCGCGCGTCAATTCTACCGATTGCCCCGGACCCAAAGGGTGCTCTACATACAGTCTGATCTTTGCACTCATGAGACCTTACATATGCAAGGCAATGCGCCAACACCAGACGGTCAGGTCGCTGATGCGGTCAGCGGCAACTGGGTCGACACCTATGCGCCGGAATTCTCGCGCCCTTACCTGCGGCTGAGCCGGGCTGATCGGCCTATCGGCACATGGCTGCTGCTGATCCCCTGCTGGTGGGGACTGACGCTGGCCATCCTCAGCGACGGCACCCCGCGGTGGGAGGACCTCTGGATCGCCATCGGTTGTGCCATCGGTGCCTTTTTGATGCGCGGCGCGGGCTGCACTTGGAATGACATTTCGGACCGCGACTTTGATGCAAAAGTGGAACGGACCCGGTCGCGCCCGATCCCTTCTGGGCAGGTCAGTGTTCGGCAGGCCGCGATCTGGATGGTGCTGCAATGCCTGCTGGCATTGTTGGTTCTGCTGAGTTTCAACCAGGCCGCCATCGCCATGGGCGTGCTGTCCCTGTTGCCCGTCGCTGTCTACCCCTTCGCCAAAAGGTTCACCTGGTGGCCACAGGTATTTCTGGGACTGGCCTTCAACTGGGGCATCCTGCTGACCTGGGCCGCGCATACCGGAACGGTCGGCGGGCCGGCGATCACTCTGTACCTGGGTGGCATCGCCTGGACGCTGTTCTATGATACGATCTATGCGCATCAGGACGCCGAAGATGACGAGCTGATCGGTATCAAATCCACCGCCCGCCTGTTCGGCGCAGATACCGCGCGGTGGTTGAAGTATTTTCTGGCCGCAACCGTATCCCTGATGGCGCTGGCCATTATCGACGCCATGACAGGGCAGGAGCCGATTACAGCCATGTTCGTTGCACTGGCGGGACCTTGGGCAATGGGGTGGCATATGACGTGGCAACTGCGCGGGCTGGACACCGAAGACAACGCCAAATTGCTGCAGCTTTTCCGGGCCAACCGGGATACCGGCCTTATTCCGCTGATCTTCCTTTGCATTGCTGGGTTGCTCTGATTGCACCTCGGCGCGGGCCTCTGTAAGAGTCCTGCTCAATAACTTCAGGAGTCGTCTGCCCGCACATGCGCCTGCCCTATTTCCTAGCTGCCTCCCTGATATTCCTCGTTTCGGCCAGCCTATCGCTTGTGGCCGCAGGATATGCGGTAACCAAAGTTGAAGAAGCGTCGGAACTCGCCGTGCGGCGTGCGCTTGACCTAAAAGGGCATGACTGGGCCGAAGTCGAATCCGATGGCCTGCGCGTTGTCCTGACCGGCATAGCCATTGACGAAGCAACGCGGTTCAATGCGCTGACCGCAGCCGGGACCGAGGTTGATACCTCACGCGTTATTGACGACATGCAGGTCGCCCCCACCCGGCAACTGGCAGCACCGCGCTTTTCCGCTGAAATTTTGCGAAACGACAGCGGTATTTCGATTATTGGTCTGATACCCGCAAGCCAAGACCGCAGCGAGCTGATCGAAAGGTTGCGCCGGATGGACGGCGACACCGTTTCGGACCTGATGGAAACGGCGGATTACCCTATACCCGAAGGCTGGGACGACGCGTTGAACTATGCGCTCGAAGCGTTGACCCGCCTGCCGCGTGCCAAAATATCGGCCAGCCCCGGTTTGGTGAAAATCACCGCCATTGCAGACAGCCTGCGGGAAAAAGAACGACTGGAACAGAGCCTGACCCGCGCTGCACCTCCCAGTTTGCGAATCGGGTTGTCGATCTCGGCTCCGCGCCCCGTAATCACCCCCTTTACACTGCGCTACCTGATTGATGCCAACGGCGGCCAGTTCGATGCCTGCTCGGCCCAGAATGAAAAAGCGCGGGATGCCATCGTCGCTGCTGCCAAAGAAGCAGGCCTTGCTGGTCCGTTTAACTGTACAATCGGTTTGGGCGTGCCCTCACCCCGTTGGCCCGAAGCGGCAACGCTCAGCATTCGCGCCCTGTCCAAGATTGGTCAGGGTTCGGTCACGATTTCGGATGCGGATATCACGCTGGTGGCGGCGCAAGGAACAGAGGCTGGGGTCTTTGACCGTGTGGTGGGCGAGCTGGAAAATGCGCTGCCCGAGGTTTTCGCCCTGCACGCCGTCCTGCCCGAACCCGAAACCGCCGAATCCACCGGCCCCCCCGAGTTCTCGACCACGCGCAGCCCCGAAGGGCTGGTCCAAATGCGCGGTCGTCTGAGCAATGAGACATCGCGCGACATGGCCGACAGTTTTGCCCGCGCGGCATTTGGATCGGAACAGGTTTATACCGCCACCCGCATCGCCTCCGACTTACCCGCAGACTGGCCGGTGCGTGTTCTGGCGGGGCTGGAAGCGTTGTCTCTGCTGCATAACGGCGCTCTGACTGTTACCCCTGACGACGTTTCTCTCAGCGGGGTCAGCTACGACCCGGACGCCAAAGCCCGTATCGCCGGATTGCTGTCGGAAAAGCTTGGGGATGCCAAAGGTTTCACCCTTTCGATCACCTATCAAGAGCCGCCGAAACCCGCAGACAGCCTGCCCGACCCAGAGCTGTGCGAAGACCAGCTTGCTGAGGTTCAGGCCAGCAGCAAAATCGCATTCGAACCGGGATCGGCCACGGTTGCCGCGGATTCGCGCGATACCGTCAATCAGATCGCCGAGATTCTGCGCGAATGCGGCCCCATCCGGATTGAAATTCAGGGCCATACAGATAGTCAGGGCCGCGAAGAGATGAACCAGCAACTCAGCCAGGCGCGGGCTCAGTCGATCCTGAATGAGTTGCGCGGACGCCGCATCCCAACGTCAAGCTACTCGGCCGTGGGATATGGTGAAACGCAACCGATCGCAGACAACGATACCGAGGCAGGCCGAGAAGAAAACCGTCGCATTGAATTCCGCCTGATCCGGCCCGAGCCCATTGCCAATTCCGAGACCGGGCTTGAGGCGCTGGAGGCCGAGACAGAGACGCCAGAAGACGCCGCAGATACCGGCGCAGAGGATCAGTAAGTTGAACAGAATAGAATTCATCATTGCCACCGCCATCATCCTGTTCGCAGCCTTCTGCATGGGGTGGTTCGCCAACTGGCTGGCCCATCGTCTGTCTCGTGTTCGCCAAAGCGACGTCGCCGATCTGGATCGCATGAGCCAGGAATTGCATGAGGCCGAAGAAACCCGCGATCAGGCCATCACCTATCTGCAACAGCGTGAGGCCGAGCTAACCAATCAGCTCACCCAGACCGAGGCGGAACTGGGCGCTGCCATGGACGGGTTGCGCGCCGCGCGGCAGGAGGCCGAAGAATTACGCGGCCGGATCAACAACGCGGACTAAGAGAACCAGAGGAATCGGCAACTTGCGACACCCGCAAATATAGGGCCCCGTTGTGTGTTTCAGACACCTGCCAAACCGGGCCCGAAAATCCCTTCAGCTTGATGCAGCTTGGGCACAGTTCAATTCATGATCATGTCTCAGAGGTTGTTTCTGCCTCGTCCAGAACCTTGCGCGCGACACGAAAGCATTCCAGCGCCTGCGGCACGCCACAATAGATGCCGATCACGTGAATAATGGCCCGGATTTCTTCTTTGTTGACGCCGTTGCTGATGGCGCCGCGACAGTGGAGTTCCCATTCGTGCATCTTGCCCAGCGCGCCGATCATGGACAGGTTCATCATTGACCGGGTCTTGGCGTCAATCACATCGTCGCCCCAGCCGAAACCCCAGCACCAAGCGGTCATTGCCTCTTGAAACGGCCGGGTAAAATCGTCGGCGGCGGCCAGGTTTTTCTCAACATATTCCGCGCCCAGGGTGCTTTTGCGTTGCTCCAGCCCTCTGAGGAACAGATCTTGGTCGAAAGTCTCGGCCATCTTGGTCTCCGGTAATCGTCACAATGAAGCGGTGTGCTGAAGCACTCTACGCCTCTTACAGGTACTATCAACGCTTGCACTTTACACCGGATAAGAAAATGCGACGGATTTTCTAGCCCCTTGGCACGAGGATCATTCCACTGCCCCGCGCATCCAGTCTTGAAGACAGGCAATTATATGTACTGACATCGCTTCACCAGCGGGCTGCGATTGTGCAAGCGGTTCAAGACGTCGCGGCTATTTGAGACACCCAAAAGTAAACGGGCCGCCGTCTTAATGAGACAGCGGCCCTTACTGACTGAATGTCGGGGTTTGGTCTCGCCCCCTCGAATACCACTTAAAATGGACAGACTAACAAAAACTTTCGACTTCTTCGAGACCAACCCGATTTCTCAATCGGTGTGCATCCTTAATGCCTGATCTTTGAGAGCGCGACAGTGAACTAGTTCACATTAAATAAATTTATCTTCAATTCTTCCAATCAAAGAACCCGGGGCCGGCCTTTGTCAGTAGTTTTTCGGCCATTGCGCGCGCCATTTCTGCACCATCACCAATCACGCCAGTGGCGTCTTCGGCGATAGAATCAGACCCGTCCGGGCGCAGGACTTCTCCGCGCAGGCGCAGAATGCCACCGCTGATATCAGCCAGCCCGGCAATCGGAGTCTCGCAGGACCCGTCAAGCGCGGCCAGCAAGGCGCGCTCGGCCAAAAGTCGATACCCGGTTTCGCTATGATGAATTGCCTCCAACATCCCTGCAGCACGGGGATCGTCACTGCGGCGTTCGATACCGATTGTACCTTGTGCAATAGCGGGCAGCATATCCTCGGGCGAGATAGCAGTTGCGGGAACGTCGTCCATATTCAGGCGCCGGATACCTGCCATCGCCAGAAACGTGCAATCCGCTACGCCATCGGTCAGTTTCTTCAGGCGCGTTTGCACGTTGCCACGGAACTCGACCACATTCAGGTCAGGGCGCCGGTTCAACAGCTGAGCCCGGCGGCGCAAAGACGAGGTGCCAACCACCGCGCCATTGGGCAGGTCATGAATAGAGTTCAGGCTGGGCGAAATAAAAGCGTCGCGCACATCTTCGCGCGGCAGGAACGTGTCCAACACAAGACCCGCGGGCTGTTCGACCGGCATGTCCTTGGTCGAATGCACAGCGATGTCGATATCACCTCGCAGCATCGCTTCTTCGATTTCCTTAGTGAACAGGCCTTTGTTGCCGATCTCTTTCAGCGGGCGGTCAGCGTCGATCATCGCGCGATTGTCGCCGGTAGTCTTGATCACCACGATTTCGAATGCATCTTCGGGCAGATCAAAGGCTGTGCCTAACCGCTGCCGGGTTTCATAGGCTTGCGCCAGCGCCAGGGGCGAACCACGGGTGCCGATTTTCAGCGGTGAGGCGGGTGAAGGCAGGGTCAATGTCATGGACACAGCTTTAGTCGCGTCACATTGCCCTGACAATGGGGGCAGAGCTTGACAAATTGCCGCCGAAGGAAGACCCGTTGCCACAAACCAGACGATTGGGGGCACAGATGGCCGAAACAAAGAAACTGCTGCGGGCATTGGCAGGACAGGTGCAGGATGTGCCTCCGATCTGGATGATGCGCCAGGCCGGACGGTATCTGCCAGAATATCGTGCAACGCGCGCGCAGGCCGGGGATTTCCTGTCTCTGTGCTACAATCCCGAGCTTGCGGCCGAGGTCACATTGCAGCCGATCCGTCGCTATGGGTTCGATGCAGCTATCCTGTTTGCGGATATCCTGCTGGTACCACAGGCGCTGGGTGCGGATCTTTGGTTTGTCACCGGTGAAGGCCCGCGTTTGTCGACCATCACGCAGCAATCCGAGTTTGATGCGCTGAAATCGGTCGAGGATATCCACGAAACACTCTCGCCAGTCTATGAGACAGTGCGCATCCTGTCACAGGAGTTGCCGTCCGAGACAACCTTGATCGGTTTTGCTGGCGCGCCGTGGACAGTGGCGACCTACATGATCGCTGGACGCGGCACCCCGGATCAAGGCCCCGCCCATGCGCTGCGCGAGGGGAATACTGCGCTGTTCGAAGCGCTGCTGGACCGGATCACGCTGGCCACGATCGAATATCTTTCAGCCCAGATCGAGGCAGGCGCCGAGGTAGTCAAGATATTCGACAGCTGGGCCGGATCGCTGAAGGGTGAGGCGTTCCGCAAATATGCGGTCGAGCCGTGCCGCGTAATCACCCAGGCCATCAAGGAACGTCACCCCGGCATCCCGGTGATCGGATTCCCGCGAGAGGCCGGAGATGGCTATATCGGGTTCGCCAAAACCACGGGGGTTGATTGCGTCGCGCTGGACAATTCGGTCTCGCCGGAATGGGGCGCCGAGCATGTCCAGGTGGATGGTTGCGTACAAGGCAATCTGGCGTCGTCGCATATGGTGACCGGCGGTCAAGCGCTGGTGGACGAGACCCGGCGGATTGTCGATGTATTCTCCAAAGGGCCGCATATCTTCAATCTGGGTCATGGCATCACGCCCGATGCCGATCCCGACAACGTTCAGCGTATGATCGACGCAGTGCGCAACCGCTAGGCTTTGGGTCGGGCGTCCAGCTCGGCCAGTATGTCTTGTGTATGATCTCCGCGGCGCGGGCTGGGTCTGGGCTTCCACTCCCGCTCGGAAAACCGCGGCGCGGCGGCGGCCTGTAGCATACCGTCGGGGGCAAGCCAGATCTGGCGTGCTGTGTTCATGGCATGGTTCTGCGCTTCGGACGGGTTGAGCACCGGTGCAACACAGGCGTCACTTGCTGCAAACAGCGCCGCCCAATGATCACGTGGTTTGCCAGCAAAGATTTCAGCCAGCCGCCGGGTCAGCGCGGGCCAGGTGGAAGCATCATATTGCTGCCGAAATTCGGGATCGCCAGACAGGTCCAATATCTGCAGGAACTCGGCATAGAATTTCGGCTCCAGGCACTGCACCGCCACAAATCCACCATCAGAGCAGGCATAGGTTCGGCTCCAATGGGGACCGTCCAGAAGGCTGTGTCCGCGAGTATCTGACAGGTTTCCGGTTTGGCGCAGGCTCATCAGCAGGTTCATCATATGGGCCGAGCCGTCATAAATAGCGGCGTCCACGACCGTGCCCTTTCCTGTGCGTGCCGCATTCAGCAATCCGGCCAGAATGCCCGCGACCAGATACATGGCACCGCCACCGATATCACCCACCAAAGTGGCCGGGGTTTGCGGCGGTTGGTCCGGTTGCGACGCATACCAAAGCGCCCCGGACAGTGCGATATAGTTCAGATCGTGCCCGGCATTCTTGGACAAGGGGCCGTCCTGTCCCCAACCCGTCATACGGCCATAAATCAGCTTTGGGTTCAGATCGCGACAGATATCAGGGCCAAGGCCCAGCTTTTCCATCACACCGGGTCGAAACCCTTCGATCAGTGCATCAGCCGTGGCGATCAGGCGCCGGGCCACATCCAGATCGGCCGGGTCTTTGAGGTTCAGGCTGATCGAGCGCTTACCCCGATCCAGAACTGACTGTTCGGGCATGCCCGGAGTCGCGGCCTGCCCCTTGCGGTGGATGGTGATCACATCTGCACCGAGATCGGCCAACAGCATGGCGGCAAAGGGACCGGGGCCCAGGCCCTCGATTTCGATGATCCGAATTCCACTTAACATACCAGTCCTCCTGCCCGCGCAGGGTTTCGGGGCCAGCCAGGAAATGCAAGCCCGGACTGGAAAGGCCAATTGGAAAGCTGAGCAAAATGTGTGAATTGGGCCTGTTCTGTGGCTGACTCGCAGGGTAGTGTCGCCGCCAGAACGGGGGAGGCGCATGACAACAATTCTGTCCATCAGGGATTTGCGAAAGTCCTATGCCGGAGGTTTTGAGGCGCTAAAGGGCGTGTCTCTGGACATCGAGCAGGGAGAAATCCTGGCTCTTCTTGGTCCCAACGGTGCAGGCAAGACCACGCTGATTTCGACGGTGTGTGGAATAACGACGCCAACCTCAGGAAGCGTGACCGTCGGCGGCCACGATATCCAGACTGATTTTCGCGCAGCCCGCCGGATGATCGGTTTGGTTCCGCAGGAGATCGCGCTCGAACCCTTTGAAAAGGTCTGGAACACTGTGCGATTGTCGCGCGGGCTGTTCGGGCTTGGGCAGAACAACGCACGTATCGAAGAAATTCTGCGCAAATTGTCTTTGTGGGAAAAACGCAAAAACGCGATCAAAGAACTATCGGGCGGTATGAAACGTCGGGTTCTGATCGCAAAAGCGCTGGCACACGAGCCGCGTGTTCTGTTTCTGGACGAGCCGACCGCAGGTGTTGATGTCGAACTGCGCAAAGACATGTGGGAAATCGTGGCCGAGTTGAAGCAGGCCGGTGTCACCATCATTCTAACCACCCACTATATCGAAGAGGCCGAGGCCATTGCCGACCGTGTCGGCGTCATCGACAAGGGTGAGCTGCTGCTGGTCCAGGACAAAGACACGTTGATGTCTCAGATGGGGAAGAAGCAGATCGAAGTCATGCTGACCGAGCCCATTGAAACCGTCCCCGACAGCCTGTCAGCGCATAACCTCAAACTCAACGGCAAGGGTGACACGTTGGTTTATACCTACGACACAAATGCCGACCGCACTGGCATCACCACCCTGTTGAACGATGTGGCCGAGGCCGGACTGATTTTACGCGATGTACAAACGCGTCAGTCCAGCCTTGAAGAGATCTTTGTCAATATGGTGTCGGGAGAAGCCACATGAACTGGTCCGCCATTACTGCCATCTACCGGTTCGAAATGGCCCGGTTCTTCCGCACCCTTGCGCAAAGCTTCATATCTCCGGTCCTGTCGACATCGCTGTATTTCGTTGTCTTTGGCACGGCGATCGGCAGCCGCATCCAAGAGGTCGAAGGCGTCTCCTATGGCGCATTCATCGTTCCGGGGCTGGTCATGTTATCTGTTGTGACGCTGTCGATCTCGAACGCCTCTTTCGGGATCTATTTCCCAAAGTTTCTGGGAACGATATATGAGCTTCTTTCGGCGCCGGTGAATTTCATCGAGATCGTCATCGGCTACGTCGGAGCGGCGGCGACAAAATCGCTGTTTGTGGGTGTCGTGATCCTTGTGACCTCTGCATTCTTTGTGGATTTGCGTATTGAACACCCGCTTGCCATGGTGACATTTCTAGTCCTGACCTGCCTCAGCTTTTCCTTGCTGGGCTTCATCATCGGCATCTGGGCCAGCAATTTCGAGCAGATGTCTTTGGTTCCGCAACTCGTGGTGACACCGCTGATCTTTCTGGGCGGTACCTTTTATTCGATTTCGATGCTGCCCCCGCTGTGGCAGACCATCACCCTGTTCAACCCGGTCGTCTATCTGATCTCGGGCTTTCGCTGGTCGTTTTACGGCCTGGCCGATGTGCCGATCATGTTCAGCCTTTTGGCCATACTGGCGTTTACCGGCGTGTGTCTGGGCATCATCGGATGGATCTTCAAAACTGGCTGGCGCATCCGGAGTTAGGCCATGGACGGCGTTGCATTTTTGCCCATCACCTTCAGTAAATACGTCCACGCGACCGATAACGGTCAGCCGCTCCCTTGTTTACCGCGTGGGCGCACTCTACATCGGCACCCATGAAGGTCAGCCTGCCGTTTCTCAAAAAACAGCCAACCGTTTCGGTCGTGCGCTTATCGGGTGCAATCGGCATGTCCGGGCGCGGGTCGATGTCTGACACAACTCTGGCGCCGGTTCTCGAAAAAGCATTTCGCAAAGGCAAACCTGCCGCCGTCGCGCTTGAGGTCAACTCGCCCGGCGGATCCCCGGTCCAAAGTTCATTGATCGGTGCGCGCATTCAGCGTCTGTCGAAAGAACTGGATGTTCCCGTCTTCGCATTTGTCGAGGATGTGGCAGCTTCGGGTGGCTATTGGTTGGCAGCGGCAGCTGATGAGATTTACGCCGATGACAGTTCGGTACTGGGTTCGATTGGCGTGATCTCTTCGGGGTTCGGCGCACATCTTTTCCTTGAGAGGCAGGGTTTCGAACGGCGAGTGCACACGGCGGGCCATTCGAAATCCATGTTGGATCCCTTTGCCCCGGAAAAACCTGAAGATGTCGCAAGGCTTGAAGGCCTGTTACGCGATATCCACGAGAACTTCACTGCTCATGTCAAAGCACGACGCGGGGCAAAGCTTGAAACGGGTGCTGATCTGTTCACTGGCGAAGTCTGGCTGGCACGCCGCGCGCATGAACTTGGCCTGATCGACGGCATCGGTCATCTCAAACCCAAAATGCAGGACCGGTTTGGCGATAAAGTAAAATTCCGCCGTTACGGGCTGCGCAAGCCATTCTGGTCACGGTTCGGCGCCTCCTTGGCACAGGACGCGGTTGCCGGACTTGAGGAGCGTGCCGCATACGCACGTTTCGGTTTGTAACGTGATTATCAAGATCGTGACCCTCTTTTTGATTGCCATGGGCGTCCTGGCAATGTTCGGCAAACTGCGGTTCCCGGGGCAGAAAAAACTACAATCCGCAAGATGCCCGCGCTGTCATCGGTTCAGGATCGGTAAAGGTCCCTGTGCCTGCGAAAAAGGAGGCCGCGCATGACGGCATGGCTGTTATCCGGTCTCGGTTTGTTGATCCTGTTGCTGGCGGGTGATGCGCTGGTACGCGGTGCCGTGAACCTCAGCCTGCGGATTGGAGTACCGGCGTTGATCGTTAGTTTGACGATCGTGGCATTCGGCACCTCGGCGCCAGAACTTCTGATTGCAATCAGTGCAATTAAGGAAAACGCACCGGGCATCGCCCTGGGTAACGTTGTGGGGTCGAACACGGCCAATATCCTGCTGGTGCTGGGCCTGCCTGCGCTGCTTGCCACGCTGCACACCAGCGAATGTGACAGCCGCAAGAACTATGTGTTCATGTTGCTGGCAACTGTTCTGTTCATCGGCCTTGCCTTCTGCGGCGTGTTCAACCTGTTCAGCGGCGCGATTTTGCTGGCTGCTCTCAGCTTTGTTCTATGGACCGCCTTCAGAGAAGCCCATGCCCATCGCAAGGCCTGTGGCAAAGCCTGCGCCGAGGATGACGATTTTGATGGCCTGGAAGAAGCCGATCCAGACATGCCCTATTGGAAGATTTCAGTCTACCTGGTGCTCGGACTGATAGGCCTGCCGATGGGCGCACATCTTCTGGTCGACAACGCTACAATCATTGCCCGCACTTACGGCGTCAGCGAGACTGTAATCGGACTGACACTTATAGCGGTGGGAACTTCCCTGCCGGAACTGGCGACCACTGTTATGGCTGCACTGCGCCGACAAGCCGATGTCGCATTGGGCAATGTTATCGGGTCCAACATGTTCAATCTGTTGGCCATTGTCGGCATTGCAACCCTGTTTGGGCGCATTCCTGTTGATCCAGAATTCCTGCGATTTGATCTTTGGGTCATGCTGGGCGCATCACTCCTTTTGGTCCCCTTTGTATTTTTCAAACGGGATATCACCCGCGGATGGGGAATTCTGTTGACAAGCCTTTACGCGGTTTACGTTATTTCCTTGTTGGTGTGACACAAAGAGAGGCCGCATGACCCGAGCCCTAGTTACCGGTGCCGGAATTCGCCTTGGTAGGGCAATGGCCCTTTATCTGGCCGGGCGTGGCTTCGACGTGGCAGTCCATTACGCCTCCTCTGAACAAGAGGCATCTAAGGTTGTCGCTGAAATCAGGGCCCTGGGCCGAAATGCGGTAGCTCTGCAGGCCGACCTGTTAGAAGAAGCAAGCGTGGCTGCCCTGCTGCCACGCGCATCCGAGGCACTGGGCGGACCCATTACCTGCCTGGTCAACAACGCTTCGATATTTGAATACGACAACATCCACACGGCCACACGGCAAAGCTGGGACCGCCACATGAACAGCAACCTGCGGGCGCCATTCGTTTTGACTCAGGCGATGGCTGAACAGGGTCTGGAACCAGAAACCGATGATGCGGGCGAGCCGCTGGCAACGGGCCTGATTGTTAATATGGTCGACATGCGGGTCCGCAAACTGACGCCCGAATTCATGTCCTACACCGTCGCCAAAATGGGGCTATGGGCGTTGACCCGTACTGCAGCTCAGGCGCTAACCCCGGCGATCCGCGTCAATGCCATCGGACCGGGACCGACGATGCAGGGTCACAGGCAATCCGAAGATCACTTCAAAGCACAGCGCGCCAACACCATTCTGGAACGTGGGTCAAACCCCTCTGACATCACCGCTGCACTTGGGTATTTCCTGGATGCTCATGCGGTCACCGGCCAGATTCTCTGCGTGGATGGCGGACAGCATTTGGGATGGCAGACACCGGATGTTCTGGGCGTGGAATAACGTTTGGTGCTGGAAGTTTTGCACCGCTCTCATTTCTGTTATCAATCCGTTACAAAAATGTCTTTTTTTTCATACACTTGCCATGTGTAGAAATTTTTACTGTTTAAATTCAATAGATTACATATGTGCCTATTTTTTAAGCAAATCAAGGAATCCTTAATGAAACAAGGGAAAATTCAAGCCCAACAAAAGTTATCTGCACAGTTATCCACAGAATACGTGGATTTGTTTTCCCTTGATCTGAAGCGCTCAAGATTGCAGCCATGGTCAAAGAATCACATATTTTGGCCATGACCTCTCAAGACGACACCAACAGCTCTCAGAATGACGCCCAGTCGACAGGATACGCCTGCATCCAGCGATATGCGAAAACGCTCGACAGTTCACCTGGCGTGTACAGGATGCTGGATGCGGACAGCCGAGTTCTTTACGTCGGCAAGGCGCGCAATCTGAAGGCACGGGTGTCGAACTATACAAGACCGGGACACTCTGGCCGGATCGAGCGGATGATTGCGGCCACGGCCTCGATGATGTTCCTGACGACCCGGACCGAGACCGAGGCGCTGCTGCTTGAACAGAACCTGATCAAGCAGCTCAAACCGAAATACAACGTGCTGCTGCGCGACGACAAAAGCTTTCCCAATATTCTGGTGGCAAAGGACCATGTCTTTCCACAGATCAAAAAGCACCGGGGAGCAAAAAAGGAAAAGGGCGCGTATTTCGGCCCCTTCGCCAGCGCGGGTGCCGTGAACCGAACCCTGAACCAGCTGCAAAAGGCCTTCCTGCTGCGCAACTGTTCTGACTCGATGTTCGAAAGCCGCACCCGTCCCTGCCTGCTCTATCAGATCAAGCGGTGTTCTGGGCCTTGTGTCGGGTTGATCTCGGATCGGGATTACCGTGAAAGCGTCAAGGATGCGGAACGATTCCTGTCAGGCCGGTCGACCAAAGTGCAAGAGGAGCTGGCCGAACAGATGATGGCCGCGTCTGAGGCGATGGAGTTTGAACGCGCCGCTGGCCTGCGCGATCGTATCCGGGCGCTGACGCAGGTGCAGACCTCGCAAGGCATTAACCCGCGCGGTGTGGCCGAGGCGGATGTGATCGGCCTGTATATGGACAGTGGGCAGGCTTGCGTTCAGGTGTTCTTCATCCGCGCCAACCAGAACTGGGGCAACAAGGACTTCTATCCCCGCGTCGGGGCAGATGTGTCAGCCGCCGAGGTGATGGAGGCGTTTCTGGGTCAGTTCTACGACAACAAGGAACCACCCCGTCAGTTGATCCTGTCAGATGCCATTGAAAACGCCGATCTGATGCAAGAGGCGCTGACCGAAAAAGCCGGTCGCAAGGTAGAAATCCTTGTGCCCCAGCGTGGTGAGAAACAAGAACTTGTCGCAGGGGCCATACGCAACGCGCGTGAATCCCTGGCCCGGCGGATGTCGGAAAGTGCCACGCAGGCCAAACTGTTGCGCGGGATCGCCGAGGCATTTAATCTGGATGCCCCGCCAAACCGGATCGAAGTCTACGACAACTCCCATATTCAAGGAACAAATGCCGTGGGCGGCATGATCGTGGCCGGCCCCGAAGGTTTCATGAAAAATGCCTATCGCAAGTTCAACATTCGTGGAGATGACCTGACCCCCGGTGACGACTTTGGCATGATGAAAGAGGTGCTGACCCGCCGCTTTACCCGCCTGCAAAAAGAAGACCCCGACCGTGACAAGGGAATGTGGCCCGATCTGCTGCTGATTGACGGTGGCGCCGGGCAAGTGAGCGCCGTCCATGAGATTATGGCGCAGCACGGGGTCGAGGAGATCCCCATGATCGGTGTCGCCAAAGGCGTTGACCGCGACCATGGTAAGGAAGAATTTCACCGCACCGGCCAAAGGCCCTTTGCGCTGAAACGCAACGACCCGGTGCTCTATTTCATTCAGCGCCTAAGAGACGAGGCCCACCGGTTTGCCATCGGCACACATCGAGCCAAGCGTGCCAAGGCCGTGGGGGCCACACCGCTGGATGAAATCCCCGGCGTAGGGGCCGCGCGCAAACGTGCCCTGTTGGCTCATTTCGGCAGCGCCAAAGCAGTTGGCCGGGCCAACCTGGCCGATCTGAAAGCGGTCGAGGGGATTTCGGCCGGCTTGGCGCAAAAAGTCTATGATTTCTTCCACGACAAGGGCTAGGCCCGCCGCCCGCGCCACAGGATGTACAGCCCCGAGGCCACAATCAGCGCGCTGCCGATCCACATGGTCTGGTCTAGTTGCTCGCCGAACAGGAACACGCCCAGACCGATACCGAACAGCAGACGCGTATAGCGGAACGGCGTCACGGCCGAGACCTCTCCAATCCGCATCGCCTTCATAAGCGAGGCATAGGCCATCACACCCATAAGCACCGCACCGGTCAGAAACAGACCGTTGTACAGATCGAGCGGGACGATTGGCACGTCCTCCCACAGGCGATAGGCCAAACCGGCAACGATGATGCTGAGGAAGCCGTAAAAGCCCAAAACCTCGGTCCCCAGTGTCGCCGGGGCCGCGCGGCTGGCCAGATCGCGACCGGCAAAGCCCAACATGCCCAGCACCGCCAGAATGGACAGCGCCGAAAAGCTGTCTCCGGTCGGTTGCAGGATGACTACAACGCCAATCAGACCGATCAGAATCGCGCTCCACCGTCGCCAGCCAACTGTTTCACCAAAGATCAGCGCAGCGCCAGCGACAACGACCAACGGAGTGGCCTGCAAAATCACAGTAGCTGAAGACAAAGGCGTCAGCACAATGGCTAAGACATAGAATAACCGTCCGAATACCTCGAAGAGCACGCGCACTTTCATCGGGCGCGACAGGACATCCGGCTGAAAAAGTTGCGTGCCGCGCGCCAGTGCAACCGCCGCAAAGACCAGCGCCCCACCCACCCCGAACAGAACCATCACCTGCCAGATCGGTACGGCACCCGAAGCCGCTTTCAACAGCGCGTCTTCCAGCGCAAACCCCGCCATTGCGGCGATCATCCACAGGCTGCCGGTCAGATTTGACCGGGCATCGGTTTGTATATGAGCTGTCATGAGGTGCCTTCTGTCCCGGATACGTGCGGTGAACCTGACCGCAAATAGAACAAACTCCAAGGGGCATGGACGCACCACGCGCTGCCTGCGGCGCTTTGACCAAGTTCAGGGGACAAGTACGGTTTTTTGACTGTCTATCTTTTCTGTTGGATTTTAGCGATGTAGGGTCCGCTGCATGAAGTGGAACCTGCCCAATATTCTGACCGTCCTGCGTCTGCTGGCAGCCCCGGGGCTGGCCGTGATGTTTTTGTATTTCACCCGGCCCTATGCCGACTGGTTCGCGTTGATCCTGTTTCTGACAGCCGCCTTAACCGACTGGTTCGATGGCTATCTGGCACGAGCGTGGAAGCAGGAAACAAAAATTGGCGCCATGCTGGACCCGATTGCCGATAAGGCGATGGTGGTGATCGCGCTGATGATCTTGGTCGGGTATTCGGCCGAACACTGGACGCCGTGGCTGGTCCTGCCTGCCACTGTGATCCTGTTTCGAGAGGTCTTTGTGTCAGGCCTGCGCGAATATCTGGGTGATACGGCTGGAACGCTGAAAGTTACCAAACTTGCCAAATGGAAAACCACGGCTCAGATGGTGGCGATAGCCGTCTTGTTTTCACAGGGCATCTTCGAGCATTACTTTGTGATGGCCAGCTTCGGCATGGACCCAACGCTGATCGACCAGATTCTGACCGGGCAGGAAGACGACCTGAACGGCCTGCGCTGGCATCTTGAAGGGATGTTCTGGTCCAGTCGGATCGGCCTGTGGCTGCTGTGGATCGCAGCAGCGCTGACATTGATCACCGGCTATGACTACCTACGTAAAGCCATGCCACACCTGAAGGAGAACTAAGGGATGGATGTGCTGTATTTCGCATGGGTCCGCGAACGGATCGGACTGCCGAAAGAACGGGTTGAAACCGAGGCGGCCACCGTATCCGATCTGGTCGCAGAACTTAGCGCGCGCGAGGATCGCTATGCAGCGGCCTTTGCGGATCTGTCGGCCTTACGTGTTGCGCTGGATCAGGAATTGTCGGATTTTGACGCCCCGTTGGCGGGCGTTCGTGAGGTTGCCTTTTTCCCACCAATGACAGGTGGCTGAGGTCATGCGCATCGTGGTGCAGGAAGACCCGTTTGACCTAGGTACCGAGGCAAATGACTTTGCGGCGGGCGATGCTGCAAATGGCGCAATCGTGACCTTTACCGGTGTTGTGCGTGATCTGGCCACGGGCGATTTGGACGTGATGGAGATTGAGCATTATCCGGGCATGACTGAACGGGCCTTGACCCAGATTGCGCAAGAAGCAATAGACCGCTGGTCGCTGGGCAATGTGCTGGTGATCCATCGGCATGGCAGGCTCGCTCCGGGGGATCGGATCATGATGGTGGCCACTGCCGCACCGCATCGCAAGGATGCGTTCGAGGCGGCCGAATATCTGATGGACTACCTAAAATCCCGCGCCCCCTTCTGGAAGAAAGAAATCACCACCGCTGGTGCGGAGTGGGTTTCGGCCAAGGACGAAGACGAAGATGCACTGACCCGGTGGTAAACACGGGTCCCTGCATATAAGCCTTTGCAACATGCTGTTCGTATCCGGTGCTCACATGCTTATCATCGCGTGCTGCAAATTTGGATCCGCCAAAACTATGCTGGATAAAGGTGTTGGTTTCAGGCAGCCGCTCAGCTTCGGTCAACTCTAGAACCGTAAGCAAAACATCCCGCATGTGGGCAAAGATGTTGAGACAATCTTCCTCCGCCGAAGCCGCAAAAAAATGACTATCGACAGGAAAGCGGTAATCAACTCTGTCAGAATGCCGGTTCCAATTAGATAGTCGTTGAACGGATTTTTGACATCGTAGAAGCCCCTAAAGGTTAGAGTTTCCCATTCGATTTCGACCCTAAGAACAGACGGAAGATGCCGACTGGAACTTGACGGCATATCACCTCAGCTGCATGGACCCAGCAAGCACCAAAACCAGCTTGTTTTGAAGTTCTGGATTACCTGACGTTGCACAAGGCCCTTATCCGGAAACAGGGAATCGTGTTCACGGGATCGATGCGCATGTCCTAGCCTGAATAAAGAAGCACGTTCTCGGGGCTCTTTGGCGCACCCGGCAAACACCGGCCAATAAATTCGGTCACTTTTCGGAGGGGTCACTTTCTGCATAGTCTCGCAGTACTTGAATGTCCGAGAGCAGGGCATGTGTCCGGTCAATTTTAACGCCAAACGGCTTTAGCCGGGAAAAGGCGCGGCTCAGGCTTTCGGGCTTCATGCCCAGGCGCCCGGCAATCAACATCTTGTCATAGGGCAGCTCGACAACACAGTCCCCCATCTCGGCTTCGCAGAGAGTCAGAAGAAATTCTGCCACCCGCTGTGCGCCGGTCTGGGCCTTAAGCTGCTCAAGCTGGGCGACCAGAGAATGCAGATGGGTAAAGGTAGCTGCCAGAATTGACACCCCAATTTCCGGGTCCTCTCGCATAAGGGACAAAAGGACCGGACTTGGAATGTGCATGATCTCACAGGCCGAAACTGCCTCGGCCGAAACCGGATAGGGAACGTTACGCAAGGCGACCGCCTCGCCAAAGCTTTCGCCGCGGGTGAAAACGCTGACAACTGCTTCGGCACCGGTAGGGGACATGCGAAACAGCTTTACCCAGCCCGACAGAACCACATGAATGGCCTGGGCTTTTTCTTCCTGTAGAAAAATCGTCTCTCCGCGATCATATTTCCGCCAAATCGCGTGGCTTAACAGCGTGTCGATATGATGCTCGGGAAAGCTTTTGAGCAATAGTGACTGCTTGGCGATCGCTTTTAGTGCCTCATGCGCCACGAAGCTTTCCCCTCTTTTCTAGTTGCGTACCCGATCAGTACGTCCGTCCTCTCAAGGCTATGCCAAACCTTCGGCTTCCAAGCCAGCCTTTCCTTTCTGCGGCTTGACATTTGTCATGTTGCGTAGCGGGTCCGGCACATAGTCTTGCTGGAAAGCCAGTATTCCCAGGAGTGTTCGAGATGGACTACGAGCGTTTTTTTGGCGAAAGCCTTGAGCATCTGCGCGACGAAGGCAACTACCGCATCTTCATTGATCTACAGCGCCGCTGTGGCGCGTTCCCGAATGCACGCCAGACGGACGGCGCTTTACAGCGCGACGTACGAATTTGGTGTTCCAACGACTATCTGGGAATGGGCCAGCATCCTGACGTAGTCGGGGCAATGCACGATGCACTCGACCGTTGCGGCGCGGGCGCAGGGGGCACACGCAATATCTCGGGCACGACACATGACCACGTTTTGCTGGAACAGGAACTGGCCGACCTCCACGGGAAAGAAGCCGCCCTTCTGTTCACCTCTGGCTATGTGTCGAACTGGGCGGCACTTGGGACGCTGGCTGCGAAGATCCCAAGTCTGATCGTATTCTCGGACGCTTTGAACCATGCCTCCATGATTGAAGGCATCCGCCATTCGCGGGCACAAAAAGTGATCTGGAAGCACAATGATCTGGCGGACCTCGAGGCAAAGCTGGCCGCAGCCGATTCAGATGCGCCCAAGATGATCGCCTTCGAATCTGTCTATTCGATGGATGGGGATATCGCTCCGATCAAAGAGATTTGCGACCTGGCGGATAGATATGGTGCGATGACCTATCTGGACGAGGTCCACGCCGTTGGCCTTTATGGCTCGCGCGGTGGTGGCATCGCCGAACGCGAAGGGTTGATGGATCGCCTGACCGTCATAGAAGGGACGCTGGGCAAGGCCTTCGGCGTGGTTGGTGGTTACATCGCGGCATCCGCTGCCTTGTGTGACTTTGTCCGCAGCTTTGCCAGCGGGTTCATATTTACCACCGCCCTCCCACCCGCAATAGCAGCTGGCGCTGCCGCCTCGATCCGACACCTCAAGCAATCCAATACCGAGCGCGATCTGCAGAAAACCCGCGTTGCGCAGGTGCGCGCCAAACTGGACGCCGAAGGCATCCCGCATTTGCCCAATCCCAGCCACATCATCCCGGTGATGGTAGGTGACCCGGTGAAATGCAAATTCATCTCGGATACGCTGCTGGAAGAATTCGGGATCTATATTCAGCCGATCAACTATCCGACCGTTCCCAAAGGCACCGAACGCCTGAGAATTACCCCCTCTCCGGTTCATACGAACGAAGATATCGACCATCTGGTCGGTGCCTTATCGGCCCTGTGGCAACGGTGTCAGATCGCGCGAATGCCGATGGCCGCACAATAACTGAGGCGTCCCCGCACTTGGAGAACTGCCGCCCCACGGGGGCGGCTTTTTTCATGTCAAAACAGTGAGAGGCCGAAGATCACCATCGCAAATCCGGTCAGTACCATGGTGAAACCGCTCAGCCAGGCCGGGCTGTGCGTCAGGTCCAGATATCGTGCAAGGATAATGCGGGCTTTGGACAGGGCCAGGATCAAAATGCCTGCGCTCAACACCGGTGAGGACAGGGGGAGTATCGTCAGCAGGGCCGAAGCGGTGCTCAGAACCAACAGGCTGAGCCATGCGCGGGTGAGCGGGTTTGGGAGCATCCAGCGGGAGCTTTTTGGATCCGATGAGGTTTGGGTCATGTCCGTCATCCCAACAGGTAGATCACGGGGAACAGCATGATCCAGACGAGATCGACCATGTGCCAAAACTGGGCGCCGGCCTCGATGTTGCGGGGATTGTCCCGCCAGGCGACCAGCAGCAGGATAACAACCCCAGCCAACACATGTGCCGCGTGGAAGCCGGTGAGCAGATAGTAGAACAGGAAGAACGGATGGGTCTCGTAGGTAATTCCTTGTGCAGCCTTGTCCGCGTATTCCACGCCTTTGATAATCAAGAATACAACGCCCAGCGCGGCAGCTGCGATTAACGCCAGGCGGGCAGCAGTCCAGCGCGCAATCTGCCGCCAATGCAAGGCTTGCGCGGCCAGATAGCCAGAGGTGACCAGAACCGCAGTGTTCAGCGCGGCTCCGGTGCGGTGCAGATGCGATTGCGCCTCGGCAAAGCCCGCCGGATCGGTCAGGCGCACGCCCATGAAAGCGATCAGGCCCGCACCAAAGACCAGCAGTTCCGAAATGATCAGAACCCACATCAGTAATTCGCCGGGCAACTCGTCGATAAGGGACGCGTCGCTCATGCGCCGACCAGTTGGCGGTAGATTTGCGGCAGCGCCATGGTCAGGCGTTGCGGGTCCGGGATGACGGCAAAGCCGCCCTGCCCGAACATCCGCGGGAACCAGCTTTTACCTGTCTTGTCGATGGTGACGCCAAAGACCGATTGCCCGGCCCGGCGCGCCTCGCGCACGGCCATGTGGGTGTCTTCAATTCCGTGGCGGCCTTCGTAGTGGTCAAGATCATTGGGTTTGCCATCGGTGATCACCAGTAACAACCGGCGCTTACGCGTTTGGGTGGCCAGATCGGCCGAGCAATGGCGGATCGCGGCACCCAGCCTTGTATAGTGCCCAGGGCGTAACGATGCGATGCGCTGTTCAACCTGGCTGCCCATCACCTCATCAAACCGTTTGCAGCGTTGCACATAGACCCGCTGTCGTTTCAGTGAACTGAAGGCGTGAATGGCGAAATCGTCACCACAGGCGTTCAGGCCCCAGGCCAGCGCTGCCAGCGCCTCGCGTTCGATGTCGATCACGGCGCGGCCAGTCACGGCACTTTCGGTCGAGCGGCTGATATCCAGCAGGATAGAAACCGCCAGATCGCGCGCCTCGGGGCGGGATTGTTGCCAGATGCGTTCGGTACCTTCACCGTTGGCACAGCGGTCAACCTGCGCCCGAACGGCGGCTTCTATGTCCAGTTGATCGCCGTCCAGATGGCCTCGGGTCATCACCCGGCCCGGGCGCAGCGCTTCGAACTGGCGTTTGACGGCGCGGATACGGCGGGCGGTTGCGGGGTCTTTTCCAAACTCGGCGGCATCCTCACGAATATCGGCGTCCGAGGTTAGAACGTTGACGTGATCGGGCAGGTATTGCCCAGTGCGCACGTCCCATTCCGGATAGAGAATACGGCCCGACAGACGTTCGCGATTCACATCCTCGGGTGCCAGGTCCAGATGCAATTTCAGCTTGGTCGGTGGCGCCTTGGAAATCTGGCCCAAACCGATCTCATCCTGATCATCGGCGGCCTTTTTGGCATTGTCGGGATCATCGTCATCAATGCGACGGTTGATGTTCAGAAACTCGGCCCAGCTGAGGATCGCCTCGAATTTATGAAGGATAAAACTGTCACTGCGTTCAGCCTGATCGGATTTGCGCCGCCGGGCACGGTGGGTTTTCTCACCCGATTCCTCGGGCGGGCCTTCGGTATCGGGGTTTTCGACATCGTTATGCTCTGAAAAACCAACAGCGCGTAATTCCGGCCACAGAGGGACAGGGCGGAAATGTTGATATCCGCGTGGGGCAGTCAGGTCATCGTCAAATGACATGAATTGCCTGGCCTTCGGGGATAAAGGCGCGGGGTCGCCCAGCCGATGGCGGATCAGTTCTTCAACCGCTGTTTCCACAGGCGGGAGGCCGGATTTGTTGCGGTCATGCAGAACACCTTTGCAAAGCTCGGTGTAAAGCGGTCGCAAGCCGGGGGCGTTGTCCAAGGTTGCATTAACCATGGTTTGTGCAGCGCTCAGCGCGTGCAGATCGGCGCGCAACGGATCACCTTCGACGATCCGGGTTCCCGCATGGGCCGCTGCGGCGGCCAGCCAAACATACAGCGCTCCGTTCGCCTCGCGCGCGGGAAACACCGCCAGACGGTCCGGGAGGCGCAGCACTTCGCCATCGAACGAAGCGCGCGGCATCAGTTCAACTTCGGTACCCAACCGACGGCGCCAGCTTAGGCGATGGTGTGAAACCTCGGGCGAGACCGGGCGCAATTCAACGCCCGGGCTGCCCCCAAGCCCGCGAAAAAGGACTGCCAGCCGCCCCGCGACCTCAGAAAGGTCGACCGCGGCTCCAACATGCACCTGGGGTGCATCGAGACGGCTGGCAAGGGAGTGCCACAGTTTCCCGATCGTTTCTTCGGGTTCCCATGGCTCAAAATCGATCCTGACCATCGGCCGGCCTCACCCAAAGACAGCCGTGACAAGATCGAGGAGCCCGCGTTTGATGTCCTCGTCATCTGTCAGAGGTTCGATCATGGCGGCAAGGATCGCGCGGTCGGTGGACATGCCCTGCGCGATCAGCGTGGCGGCATAGACGACCAGACGGGTGGAAACGCCCTCTTCAAGATCCTGCCCCCTGAGCCCGCGCAGTTTACCTGCCAAGCGGATCAGCGGCTTGCAGCGTTCCAGCGCCAGCCCGCTTTCCTTAGCGACGACCTTTGCCTCCATCTCGGGCGACGGAAAGTCGAACTCCAGTGAGATGAACCGCTGCCGGGTCGAGGGTTTCAGGGTTTTCAGGATATTCTGATATCCCGGGTTATATGAGGCGACCAGCATGAAACCGGGCGCGGCCACAAGCTCCTCACCGGTGCGGTCGATCGGCAGGATGCGCCTGTCGTCAGTCAGCGGGTGCAGCACGACGGTCACGTCCTTGCGCGCCTCGACCACTTCATCCAGATAGCAGATCGCGCCTTCGCGCACCGCGCGGGTCAGGGGGCCATCGACCCAGATCGTTTCCCCGCCTTTCAGCAGGTAGCGCCCGATCAGGTCCGCAGCGGCAAGGTCATCGTGACAGGCCACCGTGTAAAGCGGGCGGCCAAGGCTGGCGGCCATATGCGCCACAAACCGGGTCTTGCCGCAACCTGTCGGGCCTTTCAGCAGGACCGGCAGGTTGTTGGTATAGGCAGCAGCGAACACGTCACATTCATCACCCTGTGGCAGGTAGAAGGGGGCGTCAGCCGCCCCCGTTCTCAGTTTCATGGAGCCATCCATATCCATCACTCCGCTGGGGTTTCGGCCGCGCCGGCTTCAATGATCTCTTTCCGGGGAACCCAGATCGAGTAGATGAACAGCAGCGCACCCAAGACCACGACGATGCCAGAGCCAAGGCGCATCCAATAGAAGATCGCGACCTGATCCTGCACATCCATGAAGTAATCTCCGACCACCCGCTGCATGTGCGTCTGCACTGTTCCAGCAAAGGTCAGCACAAAGGTCATGAAAACCATACCGCTGGACATCAGCCAGAAGCTGCCCATGTTCAGAACCTGATTATAAGGATCGCGGTTCTTCAGGATCGGCATTGCATAGCTGAAGATTGCCAGGTTGAGGCAGACATACGCACCATAGAACGCCAGGTGACCGTGAGCCGCAGTGATCTGCGTACCGTGGGTATAGTAGTTCACCCCGTGCAGCGTGTGCAGGAAGCCCCAGACACCGGCACCGAAGAAGGCCAATGTGGCACAGCCCAGTGACCACAGCAGCGCCGCTTTGTTCGGGTGGTCCCGACGGCCCTTCCAGACCATCACAAAGGCAAAGGCCATCATCGCAAAGAAGGGGATCACTTCGAGGCTTGAGAAGATCGAACCGATCCACTGCCAGTACCCTGGTGTGCCTATCCAATAGTAGTGGTGACCTGTACCAAGGATACCCGAAAACAACGCGGCGGCGACAATGACATAGAGCCATTTCTCGACAACCTCACGGTCTACCCCGGTCAGCTTCAGCATCAGATAGGCCAGGATCGAGGCCATGATCAGTTCCCAGACACCTTCGACCCACAGGTGGACAACATACCACCAGTATTGCTTATCCAAGGACAGGTTGCCCGGGTTGTAAAAGGCAAACAGGAACAGCAGCGCCAGACCCCAAAGACCCAGCAACAAGATGTTGGTGATCGCGGTCTTCTTGCCCTTCAGAACGGTCATCGACACGTTGTACAGGAAGATCAGTGCGGCCACGACGATGCCGGCCTTGACCCATTTGGGTTGCTCTAGGAACTCGCGCCCTTCTTTGCCCAGCAGCCAGTTTCCTTCAAACAGGTTGAACGTATAGGTCAAGACCACGCCCAGTGTACCGACCACCAGAATGATCAGCTGCAGATAGGCCAGCATGGGCGAATGGATCTCACGCTCGGCCTCTTCCGGGATCAGAAAATAGGCCGCACCAAAGAACCCGAGGATCAGCCACACGATCAGCGAGTTGGTGTGCAGCATCCGCACGATGTTGAACGGCAAAAGCTCGCTCAGGAAATTGGGTGATACATAGATAAAGCCGGCCAGAAGGCCGCCTAGAACCTGTATCGCGAACAGGGCCATTGCCACCGCAAAGTAGGCATAGGCGATTTTTTGGGATTCGTATTTCATTGCTCCGTTCCCTTCTCAGCCCGCCTCGTTGGGCGGCCAGTCCTGAGCGTCGATATTGTCCGTCCAGATCAAAAAGTTGGTCAGATCACGGATGTCTTCGTCGCTGAGGTTGAAATTGGGCATCTGACGACGACCGGGAATGTCTGTCGGCTGCGCCTCCATCCAGCCTTTGAGGGCTTCAAAGGCCGATTCCGGGTCGTCCAGCACGCCCCAACGTGTCATCACATTGCCAACCTCTGGTGCAAAGTATGCACCTTCGCCAAGGATGGTATGACAGTTGATGCAGGCGTGTTTTTCCCAGACGTGCTTGCCCCTGATCACACTTTCATCGAGCTTTGCTGCGTTCTCAGAGTTCACGATATACCAGTGAGAATGGGCCGACAGAGCCAGAAAGATGAGGATAAAGAACAGTGACCCGCCATAGAATATATTGCGTGCCATGCTCTTGGTCATGACTTCTCGCATTGCGCTCTCCTTTGCGCAGATTAGCTAGTCTGGTTAAAATGACGGGATGGGCACGGTATATCCTTAACGAAAGTCAAGACTTGCAAAAGGAAATCAAATCACGCTGACCGTTGCACCTTGGGACCCGTCAGCGCGGGCCACATCGCGATCAGGAAAAGCGCAAATGCGCTGACCCACAACCCGTCCGACAGCAGCATCGCAACCATGTAACCTGCATTCAGATCTGCCCCAATCCACCGCGACAGGGCCGCCACCGCCATCAGACCATAGGCCACCGCCATTGGGCCGGGTGCCACCAGCGCGCGACCACTGTGGCCAAGCGCGGCGCGGCTCATGACCGCTAGGGTCATGCCGCCGACGCATCCGATGCCCAGGATGTGAAGGGCAGCGATCTCGTTTCCGAAACCCAGCACTGACAGCCCCCAGAGGATCAGTCCCAGCGCCAGCATTGCAAGCCCAAGATACAGTGCCAATAGGATCGGCTCCCGCGCAGCCCAGCCCGCGCGCCAGCGGGCCATGCGCGAAACCTGCGCCACCCCTAGAACCAGCGCCATCGATCCAGCCACAGCATCTGACCCCAGCACCAGAACGATTGGCGGCAGGGTCAGGGCAACCGCCATCGCTGATTTGTCCAGAATTGGCACAGATTTTGGCCAGTTCGCCTCGGGAACGCCCGCGCGTCTCATGGCGTTTCGGGTAAAGGCCGGGGTGATCCGTCCGCCAAGAATGGCAATCATCGCGCAGAGCGCCAGCAACCCCGCGCGCAGCCCGGTATGCAATGTGTCATCCGTCATCCCGGTCCATTCAAGATGCGTGAACAGATCAGCAATCCAGATAAAGCTGAGCAACAGCAGAAAGAGCATGTTCTGAGGTTTCGGCTTCCGGATGAGCTGGGTTGCAATCTTGACCGCCAGAATCGGTACAAAGGCCAGGTCGAACACCGCCACAAGCGCCGCAGGCAGCATCCCCGAAAACCACATCGCCATCCGACCAGCCAACCACAATCCGGCGGCCAACGTTATGAACTGCGCACGCGCATCTGGTGCGCCGGTCCAATTTGGCACCGCGGTCAGAAAGAACCCGCCCAGCGCGGCTGTTGCATAGCCGAAGATCATCTCATGCGCGTGCCACATGGGCGGGGCCATGCCATAATCCGGCACTGCATATGGCACCGTCAGCCACAGCCCCCAAACCACTCCGACAAAGAGGCCATAGAGGCCGGCAGACAGAAAGAATACACGAAACCCTTCACCAAACACGCGGGTGATGATTGCGGGCATGGCTGCTCTCCTTGGTGTTTTCCAAGCCCTAGCAAGCCGCCCGGCTGCGCGACTTAACAAAAATCAAACCGGCCGAAAAAGTGTGCCAAAGATACAGATTTTCCCAGCCGGAAAATTGACGTTTTCCCTGCCCGCCGCCTGAATTGCGCGGCTGGTGTTGACTTTCGTCAAGGAGCACCCTTGCGCGATGCCCCACGCTTGGACCGCCTCACCAGCAAATGGAGAGTGATCATGTCACTTGGAATCAGCTATACCAAAACGGGCCGCGTCTTCGGGGTCGGTTTGGCGATGTTGCTGGGCAGTGTCGCTGCACCAGCTTTCGCCGAAGAGCCAACTTTGAACGAAGAAGCGTTTGAAGCGTCCAAACAACTTTACTTTGAACAATGCGCGGGGTGCCACGGTGTCTTGCGTAAAGGCGCCACTGGCAAGAATCTTGAACCGCATTGGAAGAAAACCGCAGCTGACGGCGCCGTGACCGAAGGCGGCACACTTGCGCTTGGGCAAGAGCGGCTTGAGAAGATCATCGCCTGGGGCACCGAAGGCGGGATGAACAACTTCTCGGACATCATGTCCGAGCAGGAAATCAAAGACATGGCGACTTACATCATGATGGAGCCGCCCAAACCACCTGAAATGTCGCTGGACCAGATGATGGCGACCCGCAAGGTATATGTTGAAGAAGAGGACTACCCAACCGAGCCGATGCATGGTCGCAACTGGGAAAACTTCTTTGTTGTTATCGAGCGCGACGTCGGCAAAGTCGCTGTTATCGATGGCGACACCAAAGAGGTGCTGACACATATTCCGACCGGCTATGCGGTGCACGTTCTGAAAGCATCCGAACACCATTCGCTGGAAGAGCCGGAACAGCCCGGTCGCTTCTGGTACACCATGGGCCGCGACGGCAAGATGACCAAGATCGACCTCTGGCAGACGCCGGACAAGATGTTGGTTTCCGAAGTCAAGATCGCGTATGACGCGCGCGACGTAGCCGTTTCCGGTGACGGTAAATATGTCATCGGCGGGGGCTACTGGCCGCCGCACTTTGCAATCGTTGACGCCCAGACGATGGAGCCGGTCAAGGTTGTATCGACCCGCGGCGTGAACGTGGACGGGGACTATGTGGAAGAGGCTCGCGTGGCCGCTATCTACACAACTCCGAATGAGCCAACCTGGATCGTTGCCGTCAAAGAGCTGGGGCAACTGTGGCAAGTAGATTATACTGATCTAGACAATCTGCGGATCGACAAAATCGACAGCGCCAAGTTCCTGCATGACGGGTTCTTCGATCCGACGGGCCGGTATTTCCAGATCGCTGCAAACGCATCGAACAAGATGGTGGTTGTAGATACCGAGACCCACAAGCTTGAGGCGATGATCGACACGGCCGCGTTGCCGCATCCCGGTCCGGGCGCTAACTGGATTGACCCGAATTGCGGGCCGGTAGCTGGCACAACCCACCTTGGTGTCGGCACAGTGACGGTCTGGGGCAACGACCCCGAGAACCGCCCCGATGATGCCTGGAAGATCTGCTACGAAGTGGAAACAGACGGCCCGGGCCTGTTCGTCCGTACACATCCGGAATCGGACTATATCTGGGCTGACCAGACCAAACACCCGGAACCGGAAGTGCAGCAATCTGTGCAGGTCATCTCGAAAGAGACCGGCGAGATCGTGAAAACCATCCAGATCACCGAAGACGAAGGCAGCGCCGCTGTTCACTTTGAATTCAACGCGGATGGAACCGAGGTCTGGGTGTCCAAGTGGAACCTGTCGGATTCAAAAGAACCCAACGGTCAGATCGTGATCTTTGACGCCAAGACATTGGAAGAGATCGGTCGCATCGAAGGGCTGTACGCCCCGACCGGCAAGTTCAACGTCTACAACCGGTCGAACCACGTCACCTGACGGGTTTCGATCAACTCGGAGCAGGGCGGGCCCCTCGCCCGCCCTGTCCTTGTTTCATCCATCAGCCGAATGCGCAGGCCTGACACGCCGCGCCAGACAACACAGCCAAAACGGAGCCCGGACATGACCTCCGATCCAGATAAGAAACCACCGATCTGGCGTCGGTATTTCCTGTGGGGAATGCCTGTGGCCGGTATTGCCGCTGCATTTGCCGCCGGGATCGTCTTTTGGGGTGGGTTCAACACCGCCATGGAAGCCACCAACACCAAAGAGTTCTGTATCTCGTGCCATGAGATGCGCGATTTCGTCTATGAAGAATACACCGGGACCATCCACGATGTGAACCGATCGGGGGTCGGGGCGGTCTGTTCCGACTGTCACGTACCCAAGGACTGGACCCACAAGATGATCCGCAAGATCAAGGCGTCCAAAGAACTGTATGGCAAGGTGGTTGGCTCGATCAGTACACCCGAGAAGTTCGAAGCTAAGCGTATCCATCTGGCGATGAATGAATGGGAAAGGATGAAGGCTACAGATTCGCGCGAGTGCCGCAACTGCCACGACTTTGAATCGATGATGCCCGAGTTCCAGCGCCCCCGCGCGCGCCAGCAACATTTGAACGCAATGGAGACAGGCCAGACCTGTATCGACTGCCACAAAGGGATTGCGCATTCGAACATCCGCGACAGGGCCACAGATGAATATCTGGAACAGATTGAAGCCCCGAATCCTGATTTCATCCGTGCAATTCCGCCAGAATACCTGGCCAGTCTCGACCGTGTAGAAGCCAAGGAGGCGGCTGAGGCCGAAGCCGAAAAATCGGCCAAGACAGCACAACAAGAGGCGGTGCAAGCCCGGATCGCAGCCGCTGTGGACGCTGCACTCGCCGAAGAACGCGCCAAATTAAGCGGTGAAGAATCCACAGCCCCGGCAGGCGGTGGCAGCGATGTCGGAGGCGATATCGACTGGACCAGCATCGCAAGCGCGGATCTGAAGCTGTTTTATCCCGGTCAGGCTTCGTTTGAATGGGTTCAGAATGGCAAGTTCCACGGCGGCGCCCGGCCACTGACAAAAGGTGGCGACCAATGTTCGACTTGTCATGCCAAGGAATTGGACATGATTGGAAACAAGATCGTCGCAGGCGGCGAGCTGGAACCAACCCCGATCCCTGGAAAACGTGGTGTGATCGACGCAACTGTTCAGGCGGCCCATGATGCCGAAAACCTCTATGTCCGCCTGCAATGGCCGGATGCAGGTCACAATCCTGCACCATTTGTGGATGGCGGGAAGATGGACCCGGACAACCAGATCAAGGTCGCCATGATGATCACCGGAACCGGGATCGAAATGGGGGATCAGGTGGGCTGCTGGGCCTCGTGCCACGCGGACAACACCTATATGCCGTTTGATCCGGGTGCAGATGCGATTGTCGCCAATGGCGATGTTGCAGGCCGCCTGGCCGCTCAGGACACTGTGACCAAATATATCAGCGAAAGCCGCACCGAGGTCGAAGTCAAAGGCCGGCGTGGGAAAGCTCTGGGTGGCTGGGACAAATTGCAGGCCGAAGCGCAGATCGCGCAATATCTGGATGACGGCACCTATCTGGATCTGATGCGCGTCTATGCCGATGGCAGCGCCAGCAACGGCTATCTACTGGAACAACGCATAGTCAATGATGGCGAAATCGCCGCCTCGGCCAACTTGTCGGGTGGTATTTGGACCGTCACGTTCTCGCGGCCCTTAAACTCGGGCGCACCGGGTGATGTGCCATTGGAACCGGGCAAGACCTATACGGTCGGCTTTGCAATCCACGATGACTTTGCCGCGGCACGATTTCACCACGTGACGCTGAACACAAGCTTCGCGCTGGACGACGACAGTGCCAATATCAACGTGGTCGGACAATGACTGATGGGGCCGGGTAAACCGGCCCCAATGTATTTGGTATGGAGACTTGGACGATGAAGATCCGCCTACTTCTTCCTGCATTTCTGGCTTTGGCGTCACCTGCGGTGGCCGCTGACGAAGACACAGCTGAGATCTGCGCTGAGGCAGAAACCCGCTACGTGGATCTGTTCGGTCAGCCGTCTTCAGATGTGGAAGATGCAGAGGTTGTGCTGATGTACAAATACAATTTCTGCCCAGCCCAACTGACGGTCAAAGCGGGGACCACAGTGCGTTGGGTGAACGTAGACAAACGCACCAGCCATAGCGTCCTGCTGAAAGATGGCAGCAAAGCCGAGAGTGACCGCCTGTTCCCCGAGGAATTTGTTGATCTGACATTTCTTGTTCCCGGCGCCCAGGATTACCTGTGCGGACCACATTGGGAGACACAGAACATGTTCGGAATGGTCACCGTAGAGCCCTGATAAGCGGCAGGCTGAAAGATGCGCGGGCGCAATTCCCGTGCTCCTTAACTTAAGTCAAGGAGGTCGGTTTACCTGTGCGCCAACTTGTTTCCATGACACGCCCGGTTCCCCCAGCAACGTCCCATATTCGCGCATGGAAACGACCAAAACACCGGGTTCCAAAGACATTCAGAACAAGCGAGTTTGCACATGAGCGGTAAGGTTTTTCTGATTGGTGCCGGCCCTGGTGATCCCGAACTGATCACCATGCGCGCCCTGCGTATGCTGCAGGAGGCGGACGTGGTGGTCTATGACCGCCTTGTTTCGGATGAAATTCTGGCCATGCACACCGAGGGCGCGCGGCTGATCGCCGTCGGCAAGGCCCCCAAGTGCCACACTGTTCCTCAGGATCGCATCAACGAAATCCTGCTGGAACACGCACGCGCAGGTCACGTTGTGGCCCGGCTGAAAGGCGGGGATCCGATGATCTTTGGTCGCGGCTCGGAAGAGGCCGCTTTTCTGATGGCACACGGTGTTACGGTCGAATACGCACCGGGCATCACGGCGGCACAAGGCGCATCCTGTTCGACCGGCGTGCCCCTGACCCATCGCGGACTGGCGACCTCGGTTCAATATGTCACCGGGCACAGGCAGTCCGACAAAGTTCTTGATCTGGATTGGAAACGACTGGCGGACCCGGATACGACGCTGGTCGTCTATATGGGCGTGGCCAATATCGGCCAGATCGCCATCGGCTTGATGACCGAGAACCTACCCGGATCCACCCCGGTCCTGGCTGTTGGGCAGGCCACCAGTGCCTCTGAACGCCGCCTTGTATCCCGACTGGACCAGATTGCCGCGGATGCGCGCAAGGCGGATCTGAAGGCTCCTACCTTATTCATTATCGGAAAGGTCGTTTCGCTTTATGCCAATCAGGCCCTGACCGAGATTTTGGAGCGGGCGCATGGGTAGCCTGGCGCATATGGACCGCAAGCAGCCGGGGTGGGCCGCGCATACTGTTCTGACTGCCGTCGTTCTGGTTGCCACTTCCGCTCTGGCCGCTGACGCCATCGACCCAACCGCCCTGAAACGGTTGGTCCACCAGGATTGCGGCTCGTGCCACGGATTGTCCCTGAAAGGCGGGCTTGGTCCTGATCTGCGACCGGAAACTCTGGAACATTACGAGGCGGACGTCCTGACGGGGGTCATACTGGACGGCATCCCCGACACGGCTATGCCCCCCTGGCGCCCCCTGATCAGCGAAGAAGAGGCCGAATGGATCGCCCGATACCTGCTGGAACAGGAGGCAAAATGAAACAACTTGCCCTTGGCATCGTTGCCCTAATGATGATGACACCTGCCAATGCAGACCCCACCGCCACCGGAGATCTGGGCCTTGTGATCGAACGGGCAAAAGGGTCGGTCTTATTGGTGGACCAGTCGGACCGGGCCGCATTGGCACGGATCGAAGGGTTGGGCGATCTGTCCCACGCCTCCCTAGTCTATTCACCCGACGAACGCTTTGCCTATGTTTTTGGCCGCGATGGCGGGCTGACCAAGGTTGATTTAGTGACCCGTCAGATTGCAAATCGGGTCGTGCAGGCTGGCAATGCCATTGGCGGCGCGATTTCGGATGACGGCCAACTGGTTGCGGTGTCAAACTATGAGCCGGGTGGCGTACGCGTGTTCGACGCGGATACGCTGGAACTGGTTGCCGACATCCCCACCGACAGCAAAACCATAGGTCTTGTCGATGCGCCGGGTCGTCGGTTCGTGTTTTCCATGTGGGACACGGGCGAGACCTGGATTGCTGATTTCGCAAATGGCGCGCCCGAGATCACAAAGATCACCGATATGGGTAAGAACCCCTATGACGCGCTGATCACCGCCAATGGTCGCACTTATATCACCGGTCTGTTTGGTGAGGACGGGCTGACCGCACTGGACCTATGGGCAGACAATCCAAAACCGATCCGCGTGCTGCCGGGCTATGGGCGCGGACAGGAAGAGATGCCGGTATACAAGATGCCTCATCTTGAGGGCTGGGCACTGACGGATCGCGAATTTGTCCTGCCCGCGGTCGGCCACCATGAGGTTCTGTGGATTGACGCCGAAACCTTGACAGAAACAGGCCGCACCCAAACCCATGGTCAGCCGGTCTTTGCCATGGCGCGCCCGGACGGGCGACAGGTCTGGGTGAATTTTGCCCATCCATTGAACGATACAATTCAGGTCATCGACAGCGTCAGCAAACAGGTCATCCACGAATTCTCTCCGGGCCCTGCCGTCCTGCATATGGAGTTCACGGCACGCGGGCATGAGGTCTGGATCAGTGTCCGCGACGCCAACAAGGTCGTGGTCTACGACACGCATAGCTTTGAAAAGCTGCGCGAGATCGCGGCGGACAGCCCCTCGGGTATCTTTTTCACCGCCCGCGCGCACAGGACAGGGTTGTAACCCATGCAACATATCACTGACCCGATCGACCGTCGCCTGCTGGACGATTTTCAGCGCGAATTTCCGATTATCGACCGCCCGTTTCAGCCAGTGGCCAAGGCGCTGGGGCTGGACGAAGCTGAAGTGCTGAACCGTCTGGCGCGAATGCGTTCGACCGGCCGGATCACCCGGGTCGGGGCCACGATCACTCCGGGCGCGGTGACGGCCAGCACTCTGGCCGCGGTGGCCGCACCCGAGGAGCATCTGGAGGACATTGCCGCCCTGATCGACGCAGAGCCCGGTGTGAACCACAATTATCAACGTGAGGACAAATGGAACCTCTGGTTTGTAGCGACCGGCCCTGATCGCGCGCATGTGGACGCCACTCTGGCCCGGATTGGCCTGCAAACCGGTTTGCAGGTTTTGGACTTGCGTCTGGTTCGGCCGTTCAATGTTGATTTGGGCTTTCGAATGACAGGCAAGCAACGCAACGTACCGGCACCGCGCAAGGTGGACTGTTCCGTTCTGCAAAAGGGTGATCGCTCATTGATGCAGGCGCTTAGTTCCGGCTTACCGCTGGTTTGCGAACCTTACGCAGCACTGGCCGCCTCTTTGGACCGTAAACCAGAGGACGCCATGACGCGGATCCGGATCTTACACGAGGCTGGAATTGTCTCGCGTCTTGGCGTGATCGTAAGACACCGGGCACTGGGCTGGTCGGCCAATGCGATGGTGGTCTGGGATATGCCAACTGATCAGGTCGATCGTGCCGGGCCTGCGCTGGCAAAATACCCTGGCGTGACACTGTGTTATGAGCGTCGACCCGTTGAAAACATCTGGCCCTACCGCCTGTATTCCATGATCCACGCCCGCTCGCGCAGCGAAGCGCGAAACGTCCTGGCCGGGGCTGCGGCATTGCCTGAGCTGTTTGGCGCGCAGCACAAGGTGTTGTTTTCGACGCGCTGTTTCAAACAGACCGGCGCGCTGATCCAACCCAAGGAGACGGCGGCATGACCCTGGACGAAACTGATCGGGCAATCCTGAACCGAATGCAAGACGACTTACCTCTGACCTCACAACCCTATGCGATGGTGGCCCAAGAACTGGGGATTTCGGAACAGGATCTGTTGGTTCGCCTATCACGGATGAAGGATGACCGGGTCATCACGCGCTTTGGCCCGTTCTTTGACGCAGCCGCGATGGGCGGGGCTTTTTGCCTATGTGCCATGGCCATACCGACAGAGGCATTTGAATCCGTCCTGACCAAAGTCAATGCGCATCCCGAAGTTGCCCATAATTATGAACGTACGCACCGGCTGAACATGTGGTTCGTGTTGGCCACCGAAACGCCCCAAGGGATTGAGGCCTGCGCCGATGCGATCGAACAAGAGACGGGGATCGAAGTTCTCAGATTTCCCAAGTTGCAGGAATTCTTCATTGGCTTCCGGGTGGCGGCATGATCGACGCAAAAGACAGACTGATTATCGAGGTTCTGCAGGGCGGATTGCCCCTGGTGCCTTCGCCCTACGCTCGGGTTGCTGAAAGCCTTGGGATGGACGAACAAGCGCTGCTGTATCGCCTCGCAGAACTTAAGGCGCGCGGCGTTATACGTCGTATCGCCGCAGCCCCGAACCACTACAAACTGGGCATGACTTCGAACGGCATGACAGTCTGGGACGTCGATGACAGTCAAATCGCTGATTTGGGGGCACATATTGGCGGTCTGCCTTTTGTCACCCATTGCTATGAACGTCCACGTGCCCTGCCCGACTGGCCTTACAACCTGTTCGCCATGGTCCATGGCAAAGACAGGGGTGAAGTCGAAGAAAAACGGGCCGAGATTGCCGGTATTCTGGGCAGTGCCTGCCGGGGCAAGGACATCCTGTATTCAACGCGCATCCTGAAAAAGACCGGGCTGCGCCTGAAACCGAAAGGCCAAACGCCATGTTCCGCCTGACTGAATACATGCAGCAACTGGTCACCCCGACCCCCTTGCGCAAGCGCCGCCCCGGCCCGGTTAAGCCGGTGGTCATCTGGAATCTGACCCGGCGCTGCAACCTGAAATGCCGCCATTGCTATACTGTTTCGGCGGATGTCGCGTTCCCGGGTGAGCTCAGCCACGAGCAAGCCATGGTAACCCTTGAGGATCTCGGCCAATTTCGCGTCCCGGCCCTGATCCTCTCGGGGGGGGAACCGCTGGATCGGTTCGATTTCTTTGATATCGCCAACCGGGCGCGCAAGTTGGTGCCGATGCTGGCGCTGTCGACGAATGGCACGCGGATTTACGATGAAACCGCTGATATGATCGCTGATGTCGGCTTTAACTATGTCGGCATATCACTTGACGGGATCGGGGCCACAAACGACTGGTTCCGAGGTGTCGAGGGCGCCTTTTCAGATGCCCTGCGCGGCGTGCGCGAGTGCAAGAAACGCGGCATCAAGGTCGGTTTGCGATTCTGTTTGACCGAGGGCACACAGCACCATCTGCCCGATCTCCTGCAGTTGTGTGATGATGAGGGGGTCGACAAATTCTACCTGTCTCATCTGGTTTACGCCGGTCGCGGCGACAAGAACAGGGGCGAGGATGCCGAGCATCTGCGCACGCGCAAAGGTCTGGATCTGTTATTGGACCGTGCGTGGGAGGCTGCCTCGGGCGGGCGCCCGCTGGATATCGTCACCGGCAATAACGATGCCGACGCCGGATATTTTCTGAACTGGGTCAGGACGCATTTTGATGCCGAAAAGACCTCGCATATACGTGCGCATTTGGCGGCCTGGGGCGGGAACTCCAGCGGGTTGGGGGTGGCCAATATCGACAATCTTGGTCGGGTCCATCCCGACACCTACTGGTCAGATTACACGGTCGGGAATGTGAAAACGACGCCGTTTTCCGAGTTGTGGACCGGGGACGACAAGATGCTGGCCATGCTGCGCATTCGCCCGCGTCCGCTGAAAGGGCGCTGTGGAGTTTGTCAGCTCAGGGATGTTTGCGGTGGCAACACGCGCATCCGGGCCCTGCAACTGACGGGCGATCCCTGGGCCGAGGACCCGGCCTGTTACCTGTCAAACGATGAAATTGGCGTGGATAAAGTGGGCAAACGCCTGCAGGTCACACCTTTCCGGGGGAAAAGCCATGATCCGGCGCATCAGTTCTTTTAGGGCTCGCACGCTTGGAACACTGTGCGCGCTTCTGCTGACCAGCGCCGCATGGGCCGACGCCCAGTCCGATTATGCCGAACATTGTGCGTCCTGCCATGGTGACACCCGGCTGGGCGGTGTTGGTCCGGCCTTGATACCCGAAACGCTAAAACGCATGCGCGGGCCGCGGGTTGCCGCCGTGATCGCCGAAGGGCGCACCGCCACTCAGATGCCAGCCTTTGCGCATAATCTGAACGCCCTGCAGATTGAGGAGTTGGCAGGTTGGCTGAAATCCCCGCTCGAGACCGCCCCGGACTGGGCCGAGGCAGACATCATGGCCAGCCGTACGCTGGACGCAGACTATGTCGAGATTGATGCGCCCGTCTGGTCCAGTGATCCGATGAACATCACGTTGGTGGTGGAAACCGGAGACCACAATGTCAGCGTTCTGGACGGTGACACATTTGAGGTTTTGGACAGATTTGAAACTCCTTTTGCCGTTCATGGCGGCCCAAAGTTCAGCCCCGATGGGCGTTACGTGTTCATCATGTCCCGCGATGGCTGGGTCCAGAAATATGACATCTGGGCGTTGCAACAGGTGGGTCGCGTGCGGGCGGGACTAAACAGCCGCAACATTGCCATGTCAGGCGATGGCAAATGGCTGGCGGTGGCGAATTACCTACCCAACAGCCTGACTCTTTTGTCCACCCGGGATCTTTCGGTGGCAAAAGTCATCGAGATTAAAAGCAGGAAAGGTAATCCCAGCCGCGTTTCAGCCGTTTATCAAGCTCCGCCACGGGAAAGCTTTGTGCTGGCCTTGAAGGATGTGCCAGAGATTTGGGAGGTCTTCTATGGCGCCAATCCACCCCAATCCGGGTTGGGACACGATTTTCGTATCGAAGGGCAGTTCAAGAACCCTAACCCTTTCCCAGTACGCAAGATCACTACGCCCGACTATCTGGACGATTTCTTTTTCGACCAGACTTATGAATACGTCATGGGCGCATCTCGCGACGGGAACGGCGGTCAGGTGATTGATCTGGTCATTGGCCAAAAAGTGGCTGACCTGGATCTGCCCGGCATGCCGCATCTGGGTTCCGGGATTACCTGGCGGCGCGGCGATACAACTGTGATGGCAACGCCGCACCTGACTGATGGCACCGTCTCGGTGATCGACATGGAGACATGGGAAACGGTCAAGCGGATCAAGACCGAAGGGCCGGGGTTTTTCATGCGCAGCCATGAAAACTCGCCATATGTCTGGGCCGATGTTTTCTTTGGGCCCAACAAGGATGTGATGCATGTGATCGACAAGCAAACCCTTGAGATCGTACGGACCCTGCGCCCAGCGACGGGCAAAACCGTGGCCCATGTGGAATTCACCAAGGACGGAAGCCATGCGTTGGTTTCGATCTGGGAAGATGACGGCGCGGTGATCATCTATGATGCAAAAACACTGGAAGAGTTCCGCCGTCTGCCGATGCGCAAACCTTCGGGAAAGTACAATGTCTGGAACAAAATCACCTTCTCGGAAGGAACCAGCCACTGAGGGCAAATGGCCGGTGTGGAAACTGGCCATATTGCTGTATCCAGCGTCTGCGCTGACCGTGGCCATAAACCTTTTTCTGGCTGGCCTGATCGCCAACAGCGCCGGATTCGGAGTGATTGAGCCTGTCACAGCCATCCTGTGGTCAATCCCATTGGGTGTACCTGCCTGCTGGTTTGCAGGGCGCTGGGTGCGCAGTCTGATGGACGAAGCAGACGGCTAGGTCGGATTCTCCAAAGGCCTAACCGAAGTCAAGTATCTGCTTTCGGGAATCTCTTAGGACTTGGGAAAGATCACCGAGTTGGATTCTCCATGCCCGCCCAAAATCCTTTGCACAATTCAGCTGTTTGCGCGTCCCGCGCAGCTTGTGCGGTGGCAGGTATAATCCTTCTGCTTTTGCAGCTGCTTAGCCCGGCGCTGGCGAGTCCCGGGCAAAGCATGTGGGTTGAGATCTGCTCGGAGGGCGGCGCGGTCTGGGTCGAGGTTGATCTTGAAAAAGGCGATGCAGACCCGACCGCACCTTGCCCCAAATGCGCCGATTGCGCGCTGTGCGCCGTGACCGGTGCCGCACCTCTGCCCATGCCGCTGGAAGTGACGCAACTAGGAAGGGTTCAATTCTTATCTTGCCAAAACAACAGGTCCTTCGAGCTAATTGGCTCTGACCGGCTGTGGCCAGAAACCCGGGGTCCCCCCCCTGCACCAGAATTTAAAACCGAACGCGCCCCGCGCACGTCCATGGCGTCCACCCCAATCATCGGAGGTGCGCCGTGGTCGTAAGTCGCGCAATCCATTTCCTGCTGGCCTTTTTTCTGTCCTGCCTGATGGCGATTAGCGCACATGCCGACAGCCTAGCCAGTTTTCTGCCAGAACTTGAGCCCGCGGACCTGATCCCCGGCGCCGAGGCATTTGGCCCGATCAGAAAAGACATTCCGGTTGCGCCTATCCTGAAAGGGGGCAAAACGATTGCCTGGGCCTTTCTGACCTCGGATTTCGTGGGCACCACAGGCTATTCCGGCAAACCCATTCACGTCGTTGCAGCGATCGACAATGATGCGGTGCTTACTGGCGTTAAGCTGGTCAAGCATTCGGAACCCATCGTACTGATCGGGATTCCGAACGCACGCATGGTCGAACTGACCGAAGGCTACGCCGGCCTGGACCTTAGGGTTGAGGCTGAAACAGGCGGTGAGGGCCATGACCTCGACATTATCTCGGGCGCGACTGTCACAATCATGGTGATCGACGACAGTCTCGTGCGTGGCGGCATCAAGGTAGCGCGGGCGTTGGGGTTGGGTGGCTTGTCACCGCTGCAGGCCGACGGGCCAAAGCGCGAAGTCGATATGGCACAAGACGCCACTTATGACTGGACAACGCTTTCGGGTGACGGCTCGGTCCGACGCCTGACACTGGATGTCGGTCAGGTCAACGCTGCGTTCGAGGCCACCGGCGACCAGCGCGCCATCAGGCGCCGTGAACGGGGCGCGCCCGACGACACCTTCATCGATATGCATCTGGCGTTGGTTTCGGTCCCGTCGATCGGCAAGTCGCTGCTGGGCGAGGCCGAGTATCAAAACCTGACCGAGTGGCTGGGCGAGGGCGAGCAAGCCATCCTGGTGCTGGGTCGTGGCGCCTATAGCTTCAAGGGGTCAGGCTATGTGCGTGGCGGGATTTTCGACCGTATTCAGCTGATTCAAGGTGATAATTCGGTACGCTTCTTTGATAAACAGCAAGAGCGTCTGGGCAGAGTTGCGGCCGCCGATGCGCCCAGCTTCACGGAGCTGGATATCTTCAAAATCCCCGCTGAGGCAGAGTTTGATCCGGCCGAACCCTTCCGCCTGCAACTGTTGGTGCAACGCGCCGTCGGTGCGGTTGAAAAGACATTCCTGACCTTCGATTTGGGCTACAAACTGCCTGAGCAGTACCTGTTGCCAGTCGTAGCCCCCACCGTTGTGGATGACGCCACAGGTGAAGCTGCTGCCAAAGCCGCTCTTTGGAAACGTATCTGGAAGGATCGCACAGTCGAGATTGCCGGTCTGGGCGTCATGCTGCTGATACTGACGGCGACCTTCTTTTTCCAGTTCCATGCCACGATGAACGCGCGGGTCTTTTACTGGTTCCGCATCGGCTATTTGACAATGACCCTGTTCTTCATCGGCTGGTACGCGAATGCCCAGTTGAGCGTGGTGAACCTGATGGCGCTGGCGGGCAGTTTGCGCACAGGTTTCTCATGGGATGCCTTCCTACTGGACCCGCTGGTGTTCATCCAATGGTTCGCCGTGGCAGCCGCCCTGTTGTTCTGGGGACGCGGTGCCTATTGCGGCTGGCTGTGCCCGTTTGGCGCGCTGCAAGAACTGACCAACAAGATCGCGCGGGCTTTTCGCGTGCCGCAATGGACCCTACCCTGGGGCCTGAATGAACGGCTGTGGCCCGCGAAATACATGATCTTCTTGGGTCTCTTCGGCCTCAGCTTTGTCTCCATCCCGCTGGCCGAGAAGTATGCCGAGATCGAGCCTTTCAAGACCGCGATCATTCTGAAATTCATGCGCGACTGGCCGTTTGTGGTTTTTGCGCTGGCCCTGTTGGGGATCGGCCTGTTCGTTGAGCGGTTCTACTGCCGCTATCTCTGCCCGTTGGGCGGAGCACTGGCGATCCCGGCCCGCATGCGCATGTTCGACTGGCTACGCCGTTACAAGGACTGCGGCACCCCCTGTCAAACCTGTGCCAATGAATGCCCCGTTCAGGCGATCCACCCCACAGGTGAGATCAATCCGAACGAGTGCGTCACCTGCCTGCATTGTCAGGTGCTCTACCAGTCCGAGGACAAATGTCCCGTCGTTATCCGTCAACTGAAACGGCGGGCCAAGACTGGGTCGGTCGATCTCAAGACCCCACTCGGACAACCACCGGCGAACCATCCAAACGCCAAACCGAAAACCGTTTCCTAAAAGGAGGAACGATCATGTCGGAACATGACAACAAACTAACCGTCACACGCCGCGGTATGCTGGGGGCGACCGCCACTGGCGCCGTGCTGGCCGGAACCGGTCTGGGATCAACCCTGATGACCGCAAAACAGGCCAGCGCCGCGGCCAACGCCAATCTCGAACCTGGTGAGTTGGACGAATACTACGGCTTCTGGTCCTCGGGTCAGACCGGTGAGCTGCGCATTCTGGGCTTCCCGTCCATGCGCGAGCTGATGCGGGTGCCGGTGTTCAACCGCTGTTCGGCCACCGGTTGGGGTCAGACCAATGAATCGCTAAAGATCATGACCGATGGCCTGCTGCCGGAAACTAAGGAATTCCTCGCCAAGCGCGGCATGAAAACCTACGATAACGGTGACCTGCACCACCCGCATATGTCGTTCACCGACGGCACCTACGATGGCCGTTACCTGTTCATGAACGACAAGGCCAACACGCGCGTTGCTCGCGTACGCTGCGACGTAATGAAGTGCGACAAGATCACCGAAATCCCGAACGCCAAGGCGATCCATGGTCTGCGTCCGCAGAAATTCCCGCGCACTGGTTATGTTTTTGCCAATGGCGAAGATGAAACTCCATTGGTCAATGACGGCACTGTGCTGGACGATCCGTCGCAATACGTGAACATCTTCACCGCGCTGGACGGCGACACTATGGAAGTGGCATGGCAGGTGATCGTGTCGGGTAACCTCGACAACACCGACTGCGACTATCAGGGCAAATACGCCTATTCGACCTCGTACAACTCGGAAATGGGTATGAACCTGGCCGAGATGACCGAGAACGAGATGGACCATGTTGTTGTCTTCAACCTCGCCGAAATCGAAGCAGGTATCGAAGCAGGTGACTATCAGGAGCTGAAAGGCGTCAAGGTTCTGGACGGCCGTAAGGGTCAGAACAAGAAGTACACCCGTTACATCCCGATCCCGAACTCGCCGCACGGCATCAACACTGCGCCTGACGGCAAGCATGTCTGCATCAACGGTAAGCTGTCTCCGACCGTATCGATCATGGACGTCACCAAACTGGACGCTCTGTTCGAAAGTGATGCCGATCCACGGTCCTGCATCGTGGGTGAGCCGCAGCTGGGTCTTGGCCCGCTTCACACTGCTTATGACGGCCAGGGCAACGCGTTCACCACGCTATTCCTGGACAGTCAGATCGTGAAGTGGAACCTCGACAAGGCAATCGAGGCTTACGGCGGCGCCGATGTTGACCCGATCATCTCGAAAGTCGATGTGCATTATCAGCCGGGCCATAACTCGACCACCATGGGTGAAACCAAGGAGGCTGATGGTAAGTGGCTGATTTCGATGAACAAGTTCTCGAAAGACAGGTTCTTGAACACGGGTCCGCTTAAGCCTGAGAACGAGCAGCTGATCGATATCTCAACCAACGAGATGAAGGTGGTTCACGACGGGCCGACCTTTGCCGAGCCGCATGACTCGATCATGGTGCGCGCTGACATCGTCAACCCGGTCAACGTCTGGGACCGTAACGACATCACCTGGGAGGACGCCCGCAAACAGGCTGAGGCCGATGGCATCGATCTGGAAGATGGTGCTGAGGAACCAATCCGGGACGGCAACAAGGTGCGGGTCTACATGACTTCGCAGGCCCCGACCTTCAGCCTTGAGAAGTTCACCGTCAAACAGGGCGACGAGGTGACGGTTTACATCACCAACCTGGATGACGTGGACGATGTGACCCACGGCTTCTGCCTGGGCAACTACGGCATCGCGATGGAAGTGGCTCCGATGGCAACCGCATCGGTCACCTTCACCGCCGACCGCCCGGGCGTGCACTGGTTCTATTGTCAGTGGTTCTGTCACGCGCTGCACATGGAAATGCGCGGCCGGATGCTGGTCGAACCGGCGGGGGCATAACTCATGCGTTGGCCCCTGCTCATACCGCTCCTGCTCGGCTCGCCCCTTTGGGCGGCGGATTGGGATGTGCCCAACCGGGCGGGGGCCATCAATGAAACACTGGCGCAGGCGGCGGATGGAGACACCCTTCGCCTGAGCCCCGGTGTCTACTCTGAGACATTGGTTCTGGACCGGCCCGTCATTATTGACGGGCAGGGGCAGGCCACCATTGACGGACAAGGCGTCGGCAGCGTCATCACCGTGACCGGACCGGGCGTGACCGTACGCGGTCTGACAGTGATTGGTTCGGGCTCGAGCCATGATGGGATCGACAGTGGCATTCAGCTGGTCAAAACGGCCCATGCGCCGGTGATCGAAGGCAATGTGTTGCTGGGCAATCTCTATGGCATCGACATCCACGGCGCCAAGGACAGCGTCGTGCGCGGCAACCGGATCGAAGGGCGTCAGGACAAGCGGATGAATGACCGCGGCAACGGCGTCTATGTCTGGAACGCACCGGGTGCGCGGGTCGAAGACAATGATATCCGGTACGGGCGCGATGGGATCTTTGTGAACTCGTCCAAGAAGAACACCTTTACTGGAAACCTGTTCCGCGACCTGCGGTTCGCGGTGCACTACATGTATGCCGACGACTCGGTGGTCAGCGATAACGTCTCGATCGGCAATGATCTGGGCTATGCGGTGATGTTCACGACCAATGTCAAAGTCACCGGCAATGTGTCGATTGATGATCGCGAACATGGTGTGATGCTGAACTACGCCAACAAGAGCGTGATTTCCGGGAACGTCGTTAAGGGTGCAAAGGAGAAATGCACCTTCCTGTATAACTCGAACAAGAACGAATTCACCGACAACTGGTTCGAGGGTTGCGGCATCGGCATTCACTTCACTGCTGGGTCAGAACGTAACCGTATCGTCGGCAACGCCTTTGTCGGAAACCGGACTCAGGTGAAATACGTTTCGACCAAGTGGGTCGAGTGGTCTGAAGACGGGCGCGGCAATTACTGGTCCGATTTCGCCGCCTATGATGTGGATGGCAACGGCGTCGCTGATGCCCCTTATCGCCCCAATGACTCGATGGACCATGTGCTGTGGACCCAACCCGCAGCCAAGCTGCTGCTCGGCTCCCCTGCCGTGCAGCTGGTGCGCTGGTCGCAATCAGCCTTCCCGGCACTATTGCCGGGGGGTGTGATGGACAGCAATCCATTGATGCGAGCCCCTGAACCCTCAGCTATGAAAAAGGTGCCTCATGACGGATAAGGCCCTAACGATAAACAACGTCTGTAAGGACCGAGGCAAAACCCGCGTTCTTGACGACATCACCCTGTCTCTTGCCCCTGGTCAGCGCGTGGCGCTACTGGGCCATAACGGCGCCGGCAAATCGACCCTGATCAAATCCATCCTTGGCCTGATCCCGATTGAGGGCGGAGCCATTCGGATCGGAAACGCCACTCCTGGCAGTGCGCAGGCGCGACGGGATACGGCGTATTTGCCCGAAGCGGTGTCCTTCCACCCGGCGCTTACGGGCCGGGAACAGCTGACTCTGTTCGCGCAGCTCTCGGGATCCAAGGCCGATGTGCCCGGCCTGCTGGAACGTGTTGGCCTCAGCGACGCGCTGGACCGACGGATCGGGACCTACTCCAAGGGGATGCGGCAACGTCTGGGATTGGCGCAAGTGCTGCTGGGCCAGCCGAAAGTGGCATTGCTGGACGAGCCGACGAGCGGACTGGACCCGATTTCTCGGCAGGATCTGTACGCCATCATCGACGAACTGGCCGCAAAAGGCACCGCCGTCCTGATCGCATCGCATGCCCTGACTGAGGTCGAGGCCCGCACAGACCGGATCGCAATCATGCGCGGGGGCCGGATGGTGGCCGATGACACGTTAAACAACCTTTCGGCGCTGGCGGGTCTGCCAATCCGCCTGAAGGTGCGCGCCAGCTCTAACCCTGACGCCTTGGCCGCCAAACTGGGCGGCAGCCGGATCAATGGCGCGTCCGTTGAGTTGCTCTGCACCGTCGACGACAAGATGGAGGCCCTGCGCCGGATCGCCGGCTTGGGCGATGCGGTGGCAGATGTGGAAGTGACACCTCCCAAGCTGGAAGATCTCTATCGCTACTATGCACAGGAGAAGAGGCCATGACCCGCTTCCTCGCCATCACCCGCACTGAAATGTTGATCCTGCGCCGCAACCGCTGGCTGCTGATGGCAACACTGATCATGGTGTTATTCGCGCTGGCACTTACCTTTGCAGGCAGTGCACCCACAGGCACGCTTGGCGTTGATATGCTGACTGTCTCGGTTGCCTCGATGACGACGCTGTCGGTCTATCTTGCCCCCCTACTGGCATTGATGATTGCCTTTGACGCCATCGCAGGCGATGTGGATCGGGGCAGCTTATCGCTGCTCTTGTCCTATCCCGCCGGGCGCGGAGAAATCCTGTTGGGAAAATTCACCGCCCATTTGTCGGCGCTTGCCTTTGCGATGACCATCGGTTTTGGCACAGCTGGCGCGGTGGCAGCATGGTTCGGTGGCGCCGGTCCAGAAAGCCTGTTGGCTCTGGTCCGTCTTATCCTCACTTCGATCGTGCTGGGCGCCGTGTTTCTCGCACTGGGATACTTGCTGTCCGCCCTGGCAAAGGGGGCCACGGCGGCAGCAGGTCTGTCGGCCGGGCTCTGGCTGGTTTTTGTCGTCCTCTATGATCTGGGCCTGTTGGGGGCCGTCGTCATGGACAAGGGCGGCACCTTCACTCAATCCGTCTTTCCATGGGTGATGGTGGCCAACCCGGCCGACGCTTTCCGTCTGTGGAATATCGCCGCAACCGAGGGCGTCGCGATGGCATCCGGCATGACCGGCGCAGCGCAGGCTCTGCCCGTCTGGGCCGCCCCGTTGTCTTTGCTGATCTGGCCCCTGCTAGGCCTTGCACTTGCCCGGCTCGCGTTCCGAAGGGTCGAGCCATGAAGCGTCTTTTCCTGATTGCTCTACTCGCCCTGACTGCCTGTAAGGAAGAACAGATTGCCGCGCCTGACCCGGTCGATCTGACGCCAGACGCACTCAGCTTTTTTTGCCAGATGAATATTGCTGAACATGGTGGTCCCAAAGGACAGATTCACCTCGACGGCTATCCCACACCACTGTTTTTTACGCAGGTTCGCGACATGGTTGCCTATCTCAAAAGCCCCGAACGCGAGGCAGCCATTGTTGCAATCTATGTCAGCGATATGGGAACCGCCCCAAGCTGGCATCAACCAGGTCAATCCAACTGGATCAATGCCGAAGGTGCGACTTTCGTCGTCGGGGCCAATGTCGCCGGCGGCATGGGCGCGCGCGAGGTCGTGCCCTTTGCAGACCCGACCGACGCGGACAGCTTCATCATCCTGTACGGAGGGTCCGCTTTGCCCCTGACTGACATACCCGACGCCGAAGTGCTTGGCCCCGTCGATCTGGACCTGAAACTGGAGACACCAGCATGAGCCGTTTGTCCCGACGTCGTTTTCTGATCATGTCTGCGGCATGCGCCGCGCTACCGGCGGTCGCATCTGGCGCACCAGTCGCGCATTGGCGTGGCATCGCGCTGGGGGCCAGGGCTAGCCTTGACCTTGTTGGCCTTTCTGAGGCAGAGGCGGCGCCCCTGCTGTCATCAATCGAGGCTGAACTGAACCGGCTGGAAGATATCTTTAGTCTGTACCGATCGCGATCACAGATTTCAGAGCTGAACCGAAGCGGATTGCTGCAGCAACCAGCCCCCGAACTGTTGAATGTACTGAGCCTGTGTTCGACCCTTCACAGTGCATCAGACGGGGCTTTTGACCCCACAATACAACCCGTCTGGAGGGCGATGGCCGCGCGCGCCAGCGCATCTGAATTGACTGCCGCCCAAGAAACTGTCGGCTGGCACCGAGTCCGATATGACGCTGATGCGATCCAGCTGCCGGAGCCCGGTGTCTCAGCCTTGACATTGAACGGTATCGCACAAGGCGCAATCACCGATCGCATTGCGGCGCTGTTACGGTCCTTTGGCTTACGCGATGTTCTGGTTAACATGGGAGAAATCGCGGCAATGGGTCAGCGAGGTGACGGGCAAGACTGGCGGGTCGGCCTTGCTGGTCACAATAATCAAGTCCTCAAGAAGATCACTTTGCGAGAACGCTCAGTAGCCACATCATCGGTTGCAGGCACACTCTTGCCGGGCGACCACGGCCATATCCTGAACCCATTCGGCCCAAGCCCAAGCAACCACACTGTTTCCGTTTCCGCACCCAATGCAGCCTTAGCTGACGGTCTGTCCACAGCTCTTTGCGCCGTCCCAAAGGAATGGACCGGTAGAATTCTGCAGAGTTTTCCATTGGCCAGTTTGGAGTTGAGCGGATAATCCGCAGTCTGTTCCAAGGCAGTCAAATCGGCAAATTGGACCTGTCCGCTGAATCAACTTTACCGGTGGTCAACCTTTCGAGCGCCAGCAGCCTCATACCGAACAGTCATCCGAATTCAGAAACACCCCGGTAGTGCCGGCTCTTGCAACACCAACGGTACCGATTTCGGTGGTTTTAGCGGATTTGCCGACAATCCAGGCACCAATGGTCGATCACGAGAGCAAGCTTCGAACCTACCGCGTCCCGCGAGGATTTCGAAGGGCCGGGTCATTGAGTGCTGGAAACGGAACACCCGACCTTCCGATTACGTTATTTCTTGGCGGATGTGGCGGGTAAAGCCTTCAAAACGTGTAAGCCATCACAAAAAACATCATACGAAGATTTGGTGGCGGAGACGAAGGGATTCGAACCCTCGAGACCCTTCCGGGCCTACTCCCTTAGCAGGGGAGCGCCTTCGACCACTCGGCCACGTCTCCGCTGGCCGGTGTATTCGATAAGCGCCAAGAAATACAAGGGATCTCGTGAAAAAATCTTCAAAAAGTCAAATCCAAGATGTCTATGGCTTTCGGGCTTGATCAAAGGCAGCCGCGAAATGTCACCCGCAATGCGTGTCTGCCGGGCCTTCCATAAGGCGATCAGACCCAAGAGACATCGGCTGGGAAAGCGAGCGACGGCCCAACGAAACACTGATTTGAAAAGGGCCCTGTCCGAAACACCGGCAATGTACAAACAGAGAGTTTCCGAAGCTCCGGGTCAGCCCAATTAGGTGGGAAATTTCTCCAGCTTCATAGAAAACTTGCCAAACACATAGGCATTAAGGCATATTTGCTTAGATTTTTTACAAATAATACAAAGAAATAAATTCCACGAGGCACAGACCGGGCAGCGGGCGCATTGCGCTCTGGAATAACCTTGGGGAAGGGATAATTAGTTTGGTCTGGTTAAGAGTGTTGTGTGTTTCCTGTTGTGTTTTGATACTGCCGTCGCAGATCCTGGCCAACATTGGTACTGTCGTAAGCGTCAAACAAGGCGCAGAAATTACCCGAGCCGGGAATTCCCGGCCACTGCTTGAAGGCATGGAAGTTGCCTCGGGTGATTCCATATCCACAGACAGCAGAGGGGTAGTTCAGCTGATCTTTGTTGACGAAACGAAGATCGCGATAGGGCCTAATGCAAAGATGGCGCTGGATGTGACCATGTTGCGAAACAAGAAGAAGGCCAAGAATTTTGCCGTTCAGGCCTTGGGTGGAAGCTTTCGTTTCATCTCGGGCAACAGCAGAAAACGTGCCTATTCCATCCAGACCCCCACAGCGACAATGGCTGTGCGTGGGACCATATTCGACATGTGGGTTGTGCCTGGCACCCAAAGCTCGATGCTGGTGCTGGAAGGCACCGTGCAGATGTGCGGCCTGAAAGGCGGCTGCAGATCAACTGGACGTCAATGCAGCCTGTTTGCCACCAGTCAAAAAGGCAAGGTGGGCCGCCCGGCCGATCAGGCACAGTACGACGAAGCAGTGAAAAATGGATTTCCGTTCATTCAGTCACAGGAACGGCTTTTGAGTCCGCTGCGCGTGAATATCGAAGGCTGCGCCGGAGAATCAGCACCAGTGCAGCCCATCGAAAAATCCGACGCTCCCGAGCCCCGCCCAGCGCCCCCGCAGCGGCAAGCGGTGAAGGCTTCGGTAGCATCTGCACCCGTTGAGGCGCCCAGTATAGAAGGCGGTGCAGCGCCGGATACGAAACCGAATAGACCTGTTAACTGAGCATCGGCTGATATGGGTAATCGGTAATGTCGGGCAGTGAAAGCGACCACTGTCTTCGGAGGCAACCGTGACGGTTAAGTCGAAAGAACGGAGCACTCGCCGCAGGGGTTTTCGCCTTGTGGGTTTGTGCCTGATCCTGTTTGGATGCTTTGTCAGGGTCATAGATCCGTTTCCCGTGCGCATGACTCGGCTAATATATTTCGACATCCTTCAGCGGATGGCCCCACGCGATTACACCCCCGACCTGCCTATCCGTGTTGTCGACATAGACGAACAGTCACTAGCCAACTGGGGGCAATGGCCGTGGCCGCGCAATCTCATGGCTCAGATGGTTGAAAACCTCGGCCAAAATGGCGCTGCGGTCATCGCTTTTGACATGCTGTTTGTCGAACCCGACCGCTATTCGCCTGCTCGATTATTGGAAGACCCTGCGTTGGCCGAGGTGCTCTCGGTCGATGAAGACGCCCAAAACCTGGACAACGATGTTTTTTTCGGAGCCGAAATCGCCAAATGGCCGGTTGTTCTGGGTGTAGCGGCCCGTGTGGCCGATGATGGTCAGCCCGTCATATCCAAGGCGGGGATCATCGAGATCGGTGAGTCTCCGACCTCAGGACTCGTCCAGGTTCCGCATTGGACTCCTCCTGCTCCGCCACTTTATTCAGATGCAACAGGCATTGGGGGCGTGAATGTCTCACCACTTGGTGGGACCGGTGTGGTCCGCCGGGTCCCGGTACTTTGGGGGGGACCGGATGGCGCCCTGCCAAGCCTGGGAATTGAGGCCCTTCGGGTGGCCTTGGGGGAAACAGTCCTTTTCGCCGAGGGCGCGTCCGATGAATCCGGTGTCATGCTGGCGCTTGAACTGGGCGATTTTCGATTGCCAACAACTCAGAACGGCGAAGTCTGGATCCGGTACAGGCGAGACCGGCCTGAACTGTATGTTTCTGCCAATGACGTTATGACGAATCCGGATGATCCTGCGCTGCGGTCCCGGATCGAAAACCAGATTATTCTTGTTGGCACCTCTGCGGCGGGTCTGTTTGATATGCACCAGACCTCGCTCGGAGAATCCGTGCCCGGCGTCTCGATCCACGCGCAGTTACTTGAACAGGTCCTAACGGGCGAAATGCTCAGCCGATCCGATGTGACCGCTGCGCTTGAGTTGGTCTCATTCGTCTTACTGGGGTTAGTGGTCGTCGCCGTCATGTCCAGCTTTGGTGCGGTCGCATCCTTCATTGCGGGTGGCGTATCTGCAGCCGTAGTTGTGCTGATCAGCTGGATGGCCTTTCAAAATCAACTCGTATTATTTGATGCAACCTTCCCACTTGCTGGTGGGATGGCGAATTTCGGGCTGTTGGCCGGATATCTATTCATTTCGACCGAGCGCGAGAAAAGAGCGATCCGAAAGATTTTTTCTCACTATGTCGCTCCTGAAATTTTGGATGAAATGGAAGGCTCGGACCATCAGTTGGTCCTTGGTGGAGAAACACAAGAGATCACCGTCATGTTCGCCGACATCCGTGGATTTACCCCGTTATCCGAGTCGGTTTCGGCCACGGAGCTCGTCGCCATTCTGAATGAGCTGTTTTCACAGGTCGGAGATCAGATTTTGCACGAGCGAGGCACAATCGACAAATTCATCGGCGACGCAGTCATGGCGTTCTGGAACGCTCCGCTTCCGGTCGAAGATCATCCCTGTCGCGCTGCACGGGCAGCCTTGATGATGCGCGGTGCATTGGCACAGTTCAATAGGTCCGAAATCATGCGCGAACGGCCACCCATTGCGCTGGCCACTGGCTGCGCGACAGGACAGGCCTGTGTGGGCAATATCGGGTCGCGGCGGCGGTTCAATTATACTGTGATCGGAGATGTGGTGAACGTCGCCGCCAGGATCGAACAAAGCTGCCGACATGTCGACTATGACATCCTGGTTTCGAATTCAGTTTACATTCTAGGCAAACAAGAGTTGGCGATGTTGGAAGCTGGGTTTGTGGACCTGAAAGGAAAAAAGAACCTGGAGCCCGTTTACATATTGATTGGCGATCAGGACATGCTCGACAGCGAGGCATTCCAGAACTTACGCGATGCGCATGCTCAACTTTTGTCGGCCATACGTGCGCGTGAACCGCTGGAGCGCACCGATGAGCTGCGCCAAAACTGCATCGACATTGCCAAAGAAATCGAACCCGGTCTTCTGTCCTTTTATCGCGCGCTGTCTGGGCGCACTGCGGATTTTCTGTCCGATGTCCAATCAAACAAGCTGTTGTTCAGTCATCACGCCCGTGAAGGACAAAATCTGGCCTAGCGGACCCAGAGCCATTGCAACTTTCAAGCGAGCATGTGAACCCCATAGAACCGCCCTGAAGCAGGCGCGGAAGTTGGGGAACCATATTGCTAAAGCCAAATCATCCATCCTGAACTTGGCTCCTTACTTCTGGCCTGAAGAAACTGGATCAGCACCTTACTGCACCAAGCTGACCATGTTGGGTGCTCATCGTGAAACAGACGCCATTATGGCCTATGTTCCGACTATTCTGACCTTGTTTGGCGCCCACACGCTTACCGAAGCAATCAAAAATGGCACGTCACCGAAAACGCGTTTTTCGCCCCCAAACACAGACCAGCCTGCGGTCTCCTGGGCATTTGCGGGGTCGGGCTTCTAAGCAACCTGTCCCGCGAGAAAGGGCTGTACGATTTTCTTGAAACAGCCGGATCTCTGCACTCTCTCGGGGTTGAAGTCGAAATGATCCTGGCCGGACCGGCCCACTGGAGCAAGACCTGACCTCGATCAAAGCCGCCGTCGCCAAAGACGAGATCAGATGGGACAGCCCGCTATATGGCGAAAAAAAGCAGCAATTATATGATGAGATTGACGTGTTTCTGTTTCCAACTCGATATAGTTTCGAAGCTCAACCAACTGTAATCTACGATGCCTTCGCGTCGGACGCAGCCGTGACCTCTTTCGCGCGCAGAGCTATCGAAGAACAGGTTCAGGTTTGCATTGCGACCGTCGCCGTCGATCAGAGCTTTCACGAAACCGCCACCCAATTCCCCACGGGTTCCTAAGAAAGGCCGATCACGCGACCAACAGAATGACCACACCATTGGAGCATTTGGGCAAATCTATCTAATGTGAGGCCGCATTAGACGAATAGTAATACGCGATGGCCTGCGTCCTATTCTTAACCGATAGTTTTTCGTAAATGTTTGACAGGTGAAATTTCACGGTATTGGTCGATATCTGAAGCTCTTTGGACAACTCGCGGTTGGACATGCCCTTGGCTAGAGCTTCCAGAATCGCGCGCTCTTTCCGCGACAGGCTGTGGATCGGATTCTGTTGCATCTGGCGGACATCGATGAACGGAAACACCATCTTGCCAGCAGCCACGTCCGCGCAGGTTTCCAGCAACGCTTCAACTTCACCAGACCGGGATGAGAACCCCGCAGCTCCTGCCTGCATTGCAAGGCGCGGAACATCTCCGACATCATCGCCGTAAATGACAAAACGGGGCGCGCCTTCCTGTTCTCGCAAAACCTCGATCAATTTGGCCGCGCCAAGAACAGGCAAGCTCCAGGAAATCACACACACCTGGACCGGAACTCTCATGACCGCGCCCAGGAACCCTTCAGCTGTCGCCGATGTGGCAACCAAAGAGAATCGCGGATCACGTTCAAAAATCTCCGACATGGCCGATAAGACCAGCGGATTGTTGTCGGCAAGCATGACGTCAATCGGTAGTTGTGAAGGCTCTGTCATTGATTTTACATCCAAATCCTCAAGAAACTACCTATTCGTATAGGGCAAAACTTGGTATACTTCGGTATTCTTGCCAATACGGGTAGGTTTTTCCCCATCCCATTAGAAGTCCTAAAGCAGTAGTAAGTTACGTTGCGCGATGACGCAAGCAAGGCTTTCCTGATCCACAACGAGATGTCTGGGCGTGGTTGACCACCCCAACGATCAAGGAGGATCGCAATGACTTTCCAGATTTATCCAACGCTCGAAATCCCCGAGACGCTGGCCGCAGGCCCCGGGCCGGGCAATACAGACGCGCGCGTTCTACAAGCCTTTTCCAGCGCCGGAGTTGCGGATCACATGCAGGGCGACGTTTTGCGCGGCATGATCGAATGCAAGCACATGCTGCGCGAAATCTGGGGCACCACGAACATATACACCTTTGCGGTCGCAGGCACTGGTTGGAGCGCTTTGGACACCATGTTCTCGGCTGTCATGCCCGGTGACAAGGTTGTTGCGTTCAACAACGGGACCTTTTCGGGCATCGATACACTGACCCTTCGGATCAAGGCAGCGACACCGGACGAACATGCTGCCAACCCCTTGGATCCGCAGGCCGCCAGTGTCACGATCATCGACGTGCCGCATGGTCAGTCGGTGACCGGTGACATGGTCGAAGCCGCACTGGCTGAACACAAGCCCAAATGGGCGTTTATGGCACATTGGGAAACGGGATCAGGACGCATCAATGATTTGCGCGGTTTCTCGGATGCCTGCGAGCACCATGGTGCAATGGGTCTGATCGACGCCGTTTCGTCTTTGGGTGTCGAAGATTTCCGGGTTGATGATTATCCGGGCATCGCGGGCTGGGCCTCTTGTCCGCAAAAGGGCCTGTGCTGCTTGCCGCTTACCTATGCTCCCGTCAGTTTTACCGACGCATATATCGACAGCCTGAAAGCAACGGGTGCCTACAGCTATGTTCACAATCCCATTTTCGAGGCCCGCCACTGGGGCATCGTCGATGGCCAGGATGTTGAAAAAGGCACATATCACCGAACACATTCGGGCTATGCCGTCGCGGCCTTTCATGAATCGTTACGCCTGACCCTGCAGGAGGGGCTAGCGAAGCGCGCGCATGCCTACAAAACGCACGAGGCCGTGCTGCGCGATGCCGTCATTGCGATGGGCTGCGAGGTCACCTCGGACATGTCCAGCCTTGTGGTGCTGAACCTGCCCGCTGAACTTGCAGGCCGCGAAATGGAGCTGGTGCAGAATTGCCGGGCCCGGGGCTTTGGCATCTGGCCAACCCTCAGCGCACCTGTTCAGGTCCGCATCGGCATCCTGAACCAACTGAATCATCAGTCGATCGGCCGCATCGTGCATTTGTTTGCCGAAGCAATCCGCGAGATGGGTGGTTCGGTGAATCTCGAAGCGATCGAAGCGCTTCTGGAAAGCCGCTACGGCACATCTATCGCTGCATAAACGGGAGGAAATGCAGATGGATATCCACGAATATCAGGCGAAAGAACTTCTTTCGAATTTCGGCGTCGAAGTCCCTTCGGGGGCCTTGGCCTACAGCCCCGAGCAAGCTGCCTATCGTGCACGTGAGCTGGGCGGCGACAAGTGGATTGTAAAGGCTCAGGTTCACGCAGGTGGCCGCGGCAAAGCTGGGGGCGTAAAGCTGTGCAATTCGGAAAGCGAAATATACGCAGCCTGTGAGGAGATGTTTGGCCGCAAGCTGGTGACGCATCAGACCGGACCCGATGGCAAAGGCATCTATCGCGTCTACGTCGAATCTGCCGTTCCGATCGATCGGGAAATCTATCTGGGTTTTGTGCTCGACCGCTCAAGCCAACGCGTGATGATCGTCGCCTCGTCCGAGGGCGGAATGGAGATCGAGGATATTTCCGCAGAACGCCCTGAAAGCATTGTCCGCTCCATCGTCGAACCTGCGGTAGGTCTGCAGGAGTTTCAGGCGCGCGAGATTGCCTTCAATCTGGGACTGGAGCCCCGTCTGATCCAAAACATGGTCCGCACCCTCCAAGGGTGTTACGCCGCTTTCAACAAGCTGGACGCGACTATGGTTGAAATCAATCCGCTCGTCATCACCGGCGACGATCGAGTGTTGGCGCTGGACGCCAAGATGAGCTTTGACGACAACGCCTTGTTCCGCCACCCGCAGGTAGCCGAGCTTCGCGACAAAAGCCAGGAAGACCCCCGTGAAAGCCGCGCGGCGGATCGTGGCCTGTCTTATGTCGGGCTGGACGGCAATATCGGCTGCATCGTGAATGGTGCCGGTCTGGCCATGGCGACGATGGACACGATCAAGCTGGCCGGGGGAGAGCCTGCAAACTTCCTCGATATCGGAGGCGGCGCGTCACCAGAACGTGTTGCCAAAGCTTTCCGATTGGTACTGTCCGACAAGAACGTCCAAGCGGTTCTGGTCAACATATTCGCCGGCATCAACCGCTGCGACTGGGTTGCCGAAGGCGTCGTGCAGGCTCTGAAGGAACTGGATATCGACATCCCAGTCATCGTGCGCCTTGCCGGGACGAATGTTGAAGAAGGTCAGAAAATACTCGCCAAGTCCGGCCTGCCGATTATTCGTGCAACAACATTGATGGAAGCTGCCGAACGCGCCGTTGGTGCATGGCAAAACGATTTGACCCAAAACACCAAGATGAGGGCTGTGTAATGAGCATTCTTCTGGACCGCGACACCCGCGTTATTGTTCAGGGCATCACTGGACGTATGGCACGCTTTCACACCAAGGATATGTTGGAATACGGCACCAATGTTGTTGGCGGTGTCGTCCCTGGCAAGGGCGGCGAAATCGTAGAAGGCGTGCCTGTCTTCGACACAGTCAAACAAGCGGTCACGGCCACCGGCGCAGAGGCCAGCCTTGTCTTCGTGCCGCCCCCGTTTGCGGCGGATTCGATCATGGAGGCCGCAGATGCCGGTATCCGTTATTGCGTTTGCATAACCGACGGCATCCCGGCGCAGGACATGATCCGCGTCAAACGCTATATGTATCGCTATCCCAAGGACAATCGCATGGTGCTGACCGGCCCGAACTGTGCTGGAACTATCAGCCCTGGCAAGGCGCTGCTGGGGATTATGCCAGGCCATATTTACCTGCCGGGCAATGTCGGCATCATCGGTCGTTCGGGCACGCTGGGCTATGAAGCCGCGGCGCAGCTGAAGGAGCGTGGCATTGGCGTCTCAACCAGCGTCGGCATCGGTGGCGACCCGATCAACGGCTCGTCCTTCCGCGATATCCTTGAGCGGTTCGAACAGGATGAGGACACCGAGGTCATCGCCATGATCGGCGAAATCGGCGGCCCTCAGGAAGCCGAGGCGGCAGAGTATATCCGAGACCACGTCACCAAACCCGTCGTGGCCTATGTCGCCGGTCTGACCGCACCTAAAGGCAGGACCATGGGTCATGCCGGGGCTATCATCTCGGCATTTGGCGAAAGCGCCTCGGAAAAGGTCGAAATCCTATCGGCGGCGGGTGTGACTGTTGCTGAAAACCCTGCGGTAATTGGCGAGACCATCGCCCGCGTCATGGGAAAGGCTGCGTGATGGTCAAACCTTCGGTCCTTGTCACCCGTCGCTGGCCCGCTGCCGTCGAGGCGCAACTGGCCGAAAACTACAACACCGTACTCAACATCGGGGACAAACCATTGTCCCCGGCCGAGATCCGCGATGCGTTGAAACGCTATGACGCGGTTCTGCCCACGGTCACCGACACGCTCAGCGCCGAGGCGCTGGACGTATCTGCGGCGCAAACCAAAATCCTCGCCAATTATGGAGTTGGTTACAGCCATATCTGTGAACCCGCTGCGCGCAGCCTTGGTATGACCGTAACCAATACGCCGGATGTCTTGTCCGAATGCACGGCTGATCTGGCCATGACATTGCTGCTGATGGTAGCCCGCCGCGCCGGCCAAGGCGAACGAGAGCTGCGCGCGGGCGGCTGGACCGGCTGGCGTCCGACCCATCTTGTCGGCACCAAGGTCAGCGGCAAGACTCTGGGCATCATCGGTTTTGGCCGCATCGGTCTGGAAATGGCCCGTCGCGCGCACCATGGGTTTGGCATGAAAATTCTTGTGCAGAACCGCAGCACTGTCTCGCCTGAGGTATTGAAACAGTTCAACGCAACTCAGGTCGATACCGTGGACGATCTGCTGCCGCACTGCGACTTCGTCTCACTGCACTGTCCGGGTGGGGCCGCAAACCGGCACCTGATCAACGGGCGCAGAATGGATCTGATGAAGCCCAACGCCTTCCTCATCAACACTGCGCGCGGTGAGGTCGTGGATGAGCACGCACTTGTGCAGTCGCTGATGTTCGACACGATCGGTGGGGCTGCTTTGGACGTGTTCGATGGCGAACCTCGCATTAGCCCGGATCTGTTGCAATGCGACAACCTGGTGATGCTACCCCATCTGGGTAGCGCCACAAAAGAATCGCGCGAGGCCATGGGCTTTCGCGTACTCGACAATCTGGCCGACTTCTTCGCAGGTCGCACCCCGCGGGACCAGGTGATCTGATGCAATCGCTGGCCCGCAATATTCCGTCCATCCCGGACCCTTCGGGCTATGCCGAGGAATTGCGCTCGGAACTGCGGGCGTTGTGGCGGAATATTCTGTCGAAGCGGGCGCCGCATGTGGCGACATGGGCCGAGGCCATGCCGTTGCAACCCATCCCTACAGGGCTCGAGGCAACGCCGTATCTGCAAGCCCTATCGATCTGGTTCCAACTGTTACGCATCATTGATGAAAACGCCCATGTTCGGGACCGGCGCCTGACCGAGACCCTAAGCGGCGCGGAAGCGGTCGAAGGCGGGTTTGCCGAGGTGTTGTCTGAACTGCAATTAACGGACAGCCAGACAAAAAAACTGACGGCTGACCTATGCGCCGGTCCCACCCTGACCGCGCACCCGACCGAGGCCAAACGGGTCACCGTTTTGGAAATTCACCGGCGGATCTACCGCAATCTTGTCAGTCTTGAAGTGCAACGATGGACCCCGACCGAACGCACCGAATTGCTGAATGGTCTGGAAGGCGAGATTGATCTTTTGTGGCTGACAGGCGAACTTCGCCTGTCGCGCCCAAGCCTGCGCGACGAGATCGAGTGGGGGTTGCAATTCTTCCGGGATGCAATCTTTGACGCCGTCCCGCAGGTCATGGATCGGTTCGATCAGGCCTGCCTGCGTGTGTTGGGTCAGACTCTAGCCAAAACACCCAACATTCGCTTTCACAGCTGGATTGGCGGCGACCGAGATGGCAATCCGAATGTCACAACCGAGATGACCGCACTGGCCCTGCAACGCGGCCGTGAAACGGTTCAGGATCTTTATCGTCAGGCCATCGATCAAGCTGCAAGCCGGTTGAGCATCAGCGCGCTCATATTGCCGCTTCCTGAGTCAAACCGTGCACGTGTACAAGAAATTATCGACCGGACTCCGGACGACGATCGGAATCGAAACGAACCGTTCCGGCAGGCTCTCAATGCCATTCGCTATCGGCTGACCGATGGCGGCTATGATCACATCTCACAATTCGTAAGCGATCTTGGGGCACTTGATGCGGCTTTGTGCGCGGTCAACGCCGACGTCCTGGCACAGAGGCATATCCGTCCGCTGTGCCGCGCCGCTGCGGTTTTCGGGTTCCGAACCACAACCCTGGATATTCGTCAGAATTCAACCGTCACGAATGACGTTCTGACGGAACTTTGGTCACAATCCGGACATGCACCGGAATATGGCACGCCCGACTGGTCTACCCGTCTGCGATCAGAGCTGGCAGATCAAAACCTGCCCTATCAAAACCGCGAGGCGCTGAGCGATCAGGCGCAGGAAATGCTGGCGCTCTTATCGCTTGTTCATAGTGTTCGCTCGGGGCCGGACCCTAAGGCAATTGGGCCATTTATCCTGTCCATGACCCGGTCTGCCGATGATATTCTCGGTGTGTACCTGCTGGCCCGCTATTCCGGTTTCGGGTCCGAGACACTGGATATCTCGGTGGTGCCATTATTCGAAACGATTGCAGATCTTCGCAATGCCCCTGCGATCCTGCTGGACGTTTTGGCAGTACCGCTTGCCCGCCGCAGCCTCAAAACCGATGGAAATGAAATCGAAGTGATGCTGGGGTATTCGGACAGCGGCAAGGATGGCGGGTATTTCTGCTCAACATGGGAGCTGGAGCGCGCCCAACGTCGCATCGTGACGGCACTGGCTTCGCAAGGTTTCAAGGTCACGTTTTTCCATGGACGCGGCGGCTCAGTCAGTCGGGGCGGCGCTCCCACTGGGCGGGCGATTGCTGCGCAGCCCAGCGGAACAATTGCCGGGAGCTTGCGCGTAACTGAACAGGGCGAAGTTGTTTCGACCAGATACGCCAACCGCGGAACAGCCGCGGCCCATCTGGAACTGCTCCTCTCAAGCACGTTGCGTCATACCGCCAATCCCGGCGAAACCCTGGCCCGGCCCGAGTTCGACGACGCGCTGGATGCTCTGTCGGAACTGTCACAGACAGCCTATGTCTCGCTTTTGAAGATGCCAGGCTTTCTGGACTATTTCCAGCAGGCCAGCCCGGTCGAGGAATTAGCCCGCCTGAAAATAGGATCTCGTCCGGCACGTCGCTTTGGCGCGGCCAGTCTGGATGATCTGCGCGCCATTCCATGGGTCTTTGCCTGGTCGCAGAACCGCCACCTGATCACGGGCTGGTATGGTTTCGGGGCCGCAATGGCCAGCTTCCGCAAATTTCGTGGCGCGCGCGGTGATGAAGTGCTGCAGGATATGTTTCAGCACTCCCGGCTGTTCCGCCTTGCCGTCGATGAAATGGAGAAATCGCTCTATCAGGCGGATATGGGCATCGCCGCACAATACGGCGAACTAGTGCACGATGAGAACACCCGACAAATCGTCTTTCAGTCAATCAAAGCGGAATACGATAGCGCCTGCAGTGCAGTGCAATTTCTGACGGGAGGACAAACTATCGGACACCGTTTCCCTCGCCTGTGCGAGCGGTTTGATCGCAAACGGGCTGAACTGGCCCGCATTCACGCGCTGCAGGTCGAATTGCTGCGACAAGCTCGATCCGAACCTCAGGCAGGATCGGTTCCTGTTCCCCTGCTGCAATCCATGAACGCTATTTCCGCTGGCCTTGGCTGGACCGGCTAACCCTTTTTTGGAGGTTTCAAAGTGAACGCCCCGCAACGCACACAAGGTTTTTTCACCCAGTCTCTCTCAGCGCGCGACCCAGAGCTGTTCGGCTCGATCACGTCCGAGCTGGGCCGTCAGCG